>DAINRP010000075.1:0-6317 GCA_036741755.1 Gemmatimonadales bacterium | reverse complement strand
GTCACGGCCGAGTCCAGGCCCGGATCCGGCGTCGCCGGATACCACGAACGGAGCGCGCTGTCCGCGTTTGCCCAGAGGAGCATGTCGGCGTAGCGGACCAGCCCGGCCGCGATACGTGAAGGACCGGCGCCGACGCTCTGGGTCGTGCTCGAGCCATCCGGGAACGAGGCGCTGGCACCGAACTCCTTCGCAACACTGTCGATCGGATAGACGGAGATCGGATGCCTCGTCAGGTCACCAGCCGGCGAGCCGAAGTGACTGAGGACCACAGGCCACGCAAGTTTGGCCGCAGCCTCCACGAGCGGGCGGTCCGCCTGACGGACCACCACGCGGAGTGCGCCGGCTTCGACGGTGTCCGATTGGCTCCTGCGAAGCGATTCCCGATTGATTCGCGCCGCCGCAGCCTCAGTCATCCGATACTCCTCCAGCAGTCGTTCCGCGCGCGTGCGCGCCTCCGCCACGCTCTGCGCCATCGCCGGGCGGGGCGCGGCGAGCAGGCCGAAGCCCAGCAGGGCAAGCCGGCAGCAGTCACGCATCGAACAGCATCCAGCGCCCAGCGAAGATATCGAGCGGCCCCGTTGGCGACGCCATCCACTCCAGCAGCCGGAGCACAGGGTCGACCCCCGTGACGCCGGCAAGCGCGAGCGCGATCTCGACCGCGATCACCATGCACATGATGCCCAGTACCACCCGGGTAAGCCGCGACGTTCCGGCCGCGACCGCAAAGGCGAGCGAGAACGCCACCAGCGTCGCCAACAGAAAGCGCAGCGTGATCGCCCCTGGATAGGCGTTCACCCCGGGAGGCAGGCGGGTGACGACGGTCGCGATCAGCGCGCCGACTCCGAGCAGCATCACGGGGGCCAGCACCAGGACCAGTCCCGCTCCGAAACGCAACAGCACGAAGCGCCAGCGAGGCAGCGGCATGCTGAGAGCGTACACGTGCCGTCCCGCGCGATCCGGAATCCAGATGATCATGGCAATGAGCAGGCCCACGATGAGCGCCAGCACCGGGTAGAGTACGCCCCAGCTCTGAATCCTCGCGAGCAGCGCCACCGCGGGGATCGCGGTGTCGTACTGGCTCCGCACCGAGAGCACCGGGAGGGCAAAGCTGGCGAGGGTCAGCAGGAGGAGCGGCACCCGGACCCACTTCCACTGTGTGTACAGCACGGCGTTGAACATCATGCCTCCTGCCGAGGAGCGCGCGCGGTGCGCAGCAGTTCGACGAAGCCTTCCTCAAGATCGAGGTCGATCACCTCCCGCAGTGATGCACCCACACCACCGAAGTACTGATCCATCGGCGTCTGCCATCCGCGCACGATCCAGGTCTCCCCGGCGCCAGTGCTGTACTCGCGCGCCAGCACCACGAATGGGGTGTCGCCCAGCTGCGCGGGGGCGCCCTGCACGCGGAGCCGTTTGATCCCGTTCTTGAAGCTCTGCATGGGGAGTTCCGCCACCTGCCGGCCCCGATCCAGCACCCCGACCCAGTCGCAAATCCGCTCGAGTTCGTGCACCAGATGGCTCGAGATGAAGACGGTCGCCTGACGCTGCGACACGTAGTCGAGCAGCGCCGTCAGAACCTCGCGGCGGACGACCGGGTCCAGCCCGTCAGTGGGTTCGTCGAGCAGCAGCAGGTCCGGCGTCTGGGCCAGCGCCAGCAGGATCATCAGCTTCCCCATTTCGCCCTTGGAGAGCCGGCCCAGGTGTATCGCCTCGTCGAGCCCGAACCGCGCGAGCAACTCGTCCGCCCAGCGGCGATCCCAGTGCGGATAGAATGCCGCGTGGTAGCGGATCGATTCCTCCACCGTCAGCGAGGGGTAGAGCTGCGGCCGCTCGGGCACGTAACCCGTGCGCAGCAGGGCACGCGGCACCTCGGCGGGGATCGGGTGACCCAGCACCGTGATCGACCCGGCGTCCGGCTTCAGCAGACCCATCAGGAGCCGGATGGTGGTGGTCTTCCCCGAGCCATTCGGACCGAGGAAGCCGTAGATGGCGCCTCCGGGAACGTGAAGCGACACCTCGCGAAGCTCGAAGCTCTTGCCGGCCCGGTAGAGCAGGTCGCGGGTCTCGATGGCGAGAGTCATGGCGTGCCCCCTTCGAGCTCCAGTGCGACCGCGTCCCGGATGTCCTTGCCGCTGAGGCCGAGCCGCCCCGCCTCGGCCAGCATCGCCCGGACGAGCCGGCGTGCCTCCTGATCCCGCTGGCGACTGCGCCGTCCGGCTTCGATTTCGCGGACGAAGGTGCCCGCGCCCTGTCGCATCTCCACGAATCCCTCCGCTTCGAGCTCACGATAGGCCTGGACCACGGTCGCCGGGTTGATCCGCAGCTGCCCCGCTAGCTGGCGCACCGAGGGCAGGCCCGCGCCGGCGCGCAACTCGCCGGAGGCCACCGCGACCTTGAGCCGGTTCGCGATCTGGGCGTAGAGCGGAGTCGCGCTCCGCGGATCGATCTGGTCGAACATGAGATTCCAGGTGGCCTGTAAGTGTATCGTTGTTATGATACACTAAGACAATTCCCAGCGGGCGTCAAGTGGGGCCGCCCGCTCACCGATGCGTCGGATTCACTGGGGAATTCCCGAGCTGGAGATGGTGAATTGGGTCCGTCGCAGGGAGCAGATCCAAACCCATGGGCACAAGAAAGCCGGGAACTGGCGTCCCCGGCTTCCTTGCCCTCTCACCGGTCCCCTCAGACCGGCTTCCCTACACCGGTCCCCTCAGACCGGTTCCTCTCCTACCTCCCCTCCTCAGGGAACTACACCCGCGCAGCTACCACCGCCCGTACCAGATCTGTCGTCGACACCACACCGAGCAGGCGGCCTTCCTGCTCCACGAACAGCCGGTGTACTTCGAGATACAGCATCCGTTGCGCGGCATCCTTGACCAGCGCGTCCGGCGTGACCGTCTGCGGCCGCGGGGTCATGATTTCCTGGACCAGCGTCTCCTCGAAAACCTTCTCCCGAGCCTCGGGATCCTGATGTTCGGCGAGCGCAGTCAGGATGTCGCTGCTGGAGAGCACCCCCACCAGCCTGCCATGATCATCGAGGACCGGAACGCCGGAGACGTGACTTTCCGCGAGCAGATTGACCGCGTCGCCGATAGTATCTCGGCAGTTCATGGACCGGAGATTCGTCTGCATGACATCGGCAACGCGCACGACAGCCTCCGGGAGCGGTGTTCCTGCTGGATGCCAATACACCACCGGCGCGATGAACGAAGCGTGAAGCAGGAATGAGAGCACGGCAATCTCCGACGGCCCCCTCTGGCCCTCCGCCGTTCGAGGCTGTCCCTTGGTAGTGTCAATTCAATCCGGACCGCAGATTACGGAATAGGCGCCGAGCCGGCCTGAAGGACATCTGGCTGACTCCAGCCCAACCTCAGAGGCCCCGCCGGCATCCCATTCAGCGATGACGCTCCTCCACGACCACCGGTGAACGACACCGTCACCCGCGCCCAGCAGGGCGACCAAAGCGCCTTTCGCGAACTCTACGAGTCCCACGTAGGGCGCGTTCACGCGCTCTGCCTGCGGTTGGCGGGAACCCGGGAGGAGGCCGAGGAGCACACCCAGGACGTCTTCGTGAGGGCGTGGGAGCGGCTGGCCACCTTTCGTGGCGAGAGCGCCTTTTCCACCTGGCTGCATCGCCTCACCGTGAACGAGGTGCTGCAGGCCCGCCGGACGGCGGGGCGGCGTGCGGCCCGGGTCACGCTGGTGGACGACACGATGAGCCTCGAGCGGGCGACCATGCCAGCGACGCCCTCGCCCGACTTGAGTCAGGCCATCGCCTCGCTGCCCGAGGGTGCTCGCACGATCTTCGTCCTCCACGATGTGGAGGGCTACCAGCATGAGGAGATCGGGCGGATGCTGGGCATAGCCGATGGTACTTCCAAGGCGCAGCTGTTCCGGGCGCGCCGACTTCTGCGAGAGAGGCTCGGACGATGATCGACTGCGGTACGTGTTCTGCGAGACTCGACGGATACCTCGATGGCGAACTTGCGGCTGCGGAGCGGGAGGAGGTGGCTGCCCACCTCAGCTCATGCGCCGGCTGCCGCGCGGAGGCAGCAGCGATCGGTACGGTCCTCACCGAGGCCCGAGCGCTCCCCCGTTCGGTGCTGCCAGAACGGGAATTGTGGACCGGGATCGTCTCCCGTCTGCCTTCGATGACGGCCGCGGCGACCGATGATCACACCCGCGCCACACGCGCAGAGCGGGGTCCGTCCTGGCGATTGCCGGGCTGGGGTCGCCTGGCGGCAGCGGTTGCGCTCGTGCTCTTCGGCGCCGCGCTGGGAACGATGTGGGGGCGCCGGACGACTCCATCCGGTTTCGCCGCGGAACAGGCGCGATACACCGCGGCGAGCGGCGAGCTCGCGCGACAACTCGCCGCCAACCCCGGTGTGATCGCGCCCGCCACACGCGCCGCGGTGGAGCGGAACCTTGCCATCATCGACCGGGCGATCGGGGAGGCCGAGGCCGCGCTGGCGGCCGACCCCGGGAACACTCCCCTCGAGCAGATGCTTGTCTCCCGCTACGAGCAGCGCCTGGCGCTGCTGCACCATGCCCTCGGCGCAGGCCGGATGGAGAGTTGAGATGCTACGCGGACGATACCTCACACTCGTGCTACTGCTGCAGGCGGCGCTGCCATCGGCGCTCATCGGACAGGAGCATGTTGATGTCGGCCGCGCCGCGCGCCCCGACCTGGCGCTGCGGATCTTCGCCCTCAGCGGTTCGCTCCGCATCACCACCTGGGCAAACGACAGCGTGCATGTGCGGGGCCGAGTCGATCAGGGGGCGGGACGATTTTTCCTTGGCGGGACGCGCGAGGCGCTCAAGCTCGGGATCGAGACCCCGCAGGGTGCCGAGCCGGATGGCACCGCCGATCTCGAGATTCGGATCCCCGCACGCAGCCGGCTCTGGGTGAAGACCGCCGCGGCGGAGGTCGAGATCACGGCCGGCGGCGGTTCGGTCGAAGTCTTCGGCGAGAGTGGCCGGGTCCGGGTGGATGGCCAGGCGGAGAGCGTGAACGTGGAGACCATCGACGGCAATGTCGAACTGGCGCTCGTGAGCGCCAGCGGGAGGGTCCGCACCGCCAGCGGAACGATTGTAGTGCGCGGTGTGGTGCGCGACCTCGAGGCCTCGACGATCAGCGGGCCGCTGCTGGTCGGGATGGAGGGTACAGTCGCACGTGTGTCGCTGCAAACCGTGGCGAGCGAGATCGCCTTCAAGGGGGACATCGAACCCGACGGCCGGCTGCATGCCGAGACCCACGGCGGCGATGTGGAACTGCGCCTCCCCGCCCGCCTCGGCGCATCCTACCGCCTGGTGAGCTTCGGCGGTCAGCTCATCAATGAACTGGTTCCTCCGTCAGCGGTCCGACCTGGCCCGCACAAGGGCGAGTGGACCTTCACAACGGGAGACGGCCGGGCGACGGTGGAGGTCCGCACATTCAAGGGAAGGATCGCCCTGAAAGTCCGGGGCGAGCCCGCGCACTGAGTAAGCACCGCCGGGCCTGCGTGATGCATTTGCTTGATCGGGGGGAGGCGTCGATACTTAGGGCGACCCGACACCCCCGCGGGTCGCGTATCGGTACCGATGAAGATCTCCGCGGAGCCATCTCGCGCTCCTGACAATGCCCTGCTGATCGTGGGCCCAGAGCCGGTCCCCGCCGCGCTGCGGGGCCCGCTCGACGCGCTCCGCCATGGCGGATTCGAGCTTCGCTCGCTGGCCGCTCCTCCCACTCCCGGATCGAGCAGCACACTGTTCCCGGCCCCGCTGGCGCTGCTCGTCGCGGAGTCGCCGGATGATCGCATGCTCGAAGGCATCGGCGCACTGCTCAGCGGCGGGCACAGTGTCGTGCTGATCGCGTCCAATCTTCCCGAGAAGCTGGAGCTGGCCGCGCTTCGGCGCGGGGCCAGCGAGTGTCTCCCGCTCGAGAATCTCGACGACAGCCGGCTGCTCCAGGCGATCCGCCGCACGCAGGCCCGCGCAGCGCATTCCCGGCGGGCCACCCGTGAGGCGGAGATGTTCCGGATCCTGCTAGAACGGGAAACAGAAGGGGGCCATGCCGTCCTCGACCCGGACGGCATGATCACCTACGCGAGTGAAGCGGCGGCCGCGCTGCTCGGCCTCACCCCGGAGAAACTGGTCGGCCAGACAGGGTTCGGCTTCGTCCACCCAGATGACGTGGCACGCACCCACAACGCCCTGTCGCGTGCCATCGCCAGCCCCGGCACCCAGGTCTTCGAAACGGTGCGACTTCGCCACACGAACGGGACCTGGATGGAATTCGAATGCGGCGTCATCAGCCTGCTCGAGGATTCCGTGATCCA
>DAINRP010000074.1:0-12815 GCA_036741755.1 Gemmatimonadales bacterium | reverse complement strand
CCGACCAGGGCGAACACCGTCCCCGTCGCGAGCGCGGCCGGCCAGCCAAAGAGCTTGACGGTGATGGGCACCATCAGGGCGCCGAAACCGCCCACCACGTTGCCGCCGGTGTTGAGCACGCCGCAGGCGCTAGAGGAATGCTTGCCGGACACGGAGATGGTCGCCGCCCAGAAGGGGCCCTCCGCCAGTTGCTGGCAGCCAAGACAGAGCGAGAGAAACACCACTGCGAGGACCGGATCGTGGGCGGTCGCCCCCGCGAGGAGCAGTGCGCCCGAGAGCACGAGCCCGATCATGACCGGCACGCGGCAGCCGAAGGTCATCCCGCGAATCTTGCAGAGCCGGTCGCAGACGATTCCGCCAATCAACGCACCTACCGCGCCGGTCAGCCATGGCGCCGCTGCGTACACGCCGCTCTCGAGGACCTTGAAGCCGCGGTTATCCACCAGGTAGATGAACAGCCAGTTGAAGAAGAAGTAGAAGACGTAGTTGCTGCAGAAATAACTCGCCGCCAGCAGCAGCACCTGGGGATCCTTGATCACCAGTTTCCAGTCGCCCCTGGCCACCGGCGCGCCACTCGGCGGCCGACCTGCGTCGATCAGCTTCAGCTCGTCCTGCCCGACGGCGGGATGCTCCGCCGGTGTGTCTCGCGCATACCACCACCAGACCGCCGCCAGCAGGAAGCCGAGCGGTGCGGTGAACAGGAATGACTGGCGCCACCCATAGGCCTCCATCAGCCACGCGATCAGCGGCCCCGTGGCCGCGGCCCCGAGAGTCAGGCCGACATTCGACATGCCGTTCGGAAAGGCCCACCCGGCGACGGGGAACCAGGCGCAGGTCATCGCCCCGCCGGTGACCGGATAGAAGGGGGCCTGCGCTACGCCCATCAGCGCCCGGAGCGTCACCAGCGCGGCAATCGTGGCGAGGGGGACGCCGAGGCCGCGATCGGGGATGAGTCCGATCATGAGGTTGAGGACACCCCATAGCGTCGCGATGATCGCCATGGTCTTCCGGCTGCCGATCCGGTCGCCGATGACGCCGCCAGGAAACTGGAAGATGCCGTAGCCCCAGGCGAAGGCGGCGAGCACGACGCCGAGCTGCACCTGGGTGAGTCCCAGGTCGCCCATCATGTGCTCGCCGGCGATGGACATGTTGGTCCGCAGGACGTACGCGACGATGCTCGACACGGTCAGCAGTGCGAGGATTCGCCAGCGGATCGTGGTCCGGCCAGCGGGATGTGCGACAGGAAAGTGTGTCAGGGGCAGTCCCTTTCTTGTGAGGGGTCACTTTGGTCGGGGGGAACCGGGGCGGTGCACCGGGCCGGATGCTTCAAGATGCAGCACGACGGAGAGCCGCGCGAGTACCGGTAGCGCGGTTGCGGGGTTCTCCCCGGCTGACCAGATTGTCCGCGTTGCCGTGAACAACATGCTCAATCGAGGACACTATGGCTGACAAGAAAATCATCGCGATTCTTGGGGCGACCGGCGCGCAAGGCGGCGGACTGGTCCGCGCGATTCAGGCTGACTCCGCTTCTCCCTTCCGGGCCCGGGCCATCACCCGCAATCCGGGCTCCGACGCCGCGAAGGCACTCGCCGCGTTGGGCGCGGAAGTCGTGGCCGGCGATGTGGACGACGCCGCGAGCCTGCGGCGCGCCTTCACCGGCGCCCACGGCGTCTTCGGCGTCACCTTCTTCTGGGCGCATTTCTCCCCGGAGAAGGAACTCGCGGAGGCGGCCCTGATGGCCAAGGTGGCGAAGGAGACTGGCGTGGCGCACTTCCTCTGGTCCACGCTCGAAGATACCCGCCGGTGGGTTCCGCTCACCGACAACCGGATGCCGACGCTGATGGGGAAGTACAAGGTGCCGCACTTCGACGCCAAGGGTGAAGCGAACCACTTCTTCACCGACGCCGGCGTCCCGACGACGATGCTCAATACCTCGTTCTACTGGGACAACTTCATCTTCTTCGGTTCGGGGCCCAAGCCGGGGCCAGATGGCCGACTGATGCTGACGATGCCGATGGGGGACAAGAAGCTGCCGGGCATCGCGGCGGAAGATATCGGGAAGTGTGCCTACGGAGTGTTCAAGCGCGGCGGGGAGTTCATCGGGAAGAGCATCGGCATCGCCGGTGAGCACCTGACCGGGGCCGAGATGGCGGCCGCACTCACGGCGGCACTGGGCCAGCCGGTGCACTACAACGACGTGCCGCCCGAGGTCTTTCGCGGCTTCGGATTCCCGGGCGCCGATGATCTGGGCAACATGTTCCAGTTCAAGCGCGACTTCAACGCTGATTTCTGCGCAGCGCGGAGCGTCGAATTCTCCCGGAGCCTCAATCCGGCGCTGCAGAGTTTCGCGCAGTGGCTGAAGCTCAACGCGAGCAGGATTCCGCTCGAATGACGGTGCGGAGCGGTCAGGGATGGCCGCTCCCGCCGCCGTAGGGGCGCGCCTCCGCGCGCGCCCCTACGGCGTCCCCGCCTGGTACGGCGCCAGCTGCTCCTCCACCGTCTTCTTGTCCCCCACCACCGTGATCGTCATGCGGCTCGGGTCGAGATACTTCGCCGCGGTCGCCTTCACCTGTTCCGGTGTCACGGCCAGCACGTTCTTCACGTAGCCGGAGAGGTAGGCGTCGCCCAGCCCGTACTGGTCAACGAACTGGAGCTGGCTGATCACGCCGTACCGCGAGCTGTTCTGGATGGTGAAGATCCCCACCATGTTGTTCTTGATCCCGTTCAGCTCCTTCTCCGGCGGCGCTTCGTTGCGCAGCCGCTCGGTCTCATAGAAGATCTCCTTGAGCGAGGCGCCGGTGACGTTGGTCGTCACGTCGGCCAGCTCCACCCACAGCGCCACTTTGGGCCAGCGGCCCACGAAGGAGCCGGGGGAGTAGGTGTAGCCCTTGTCCTCGCGGATGTTGCTGGTGATCCGGGAACCGAACGAACCACCGAGCAGTGCGTCGGTGACGTTGAGCCGAATCCAGTCGGGGCTCGACGGATCAGCCACCGGCAGCCCCACCCTGAGGGAACTCTGCACCGCGTCCGGCCGGTCGATCAGCGCCATCTGGCGGTGATTGACCGGGGTCGGCGGATTGACGGTCGCGGGCGCGCCGGCCGCCCAGCCGCCCAGCGCCGCACGGATTGCCCGCTCGACCCGAGCCGCGTCGAAGACTCCGCTGACGTAGAGATGACCTCTTCGCGCACCGTAGTTCCTGGTGTAGAACGCGCGCACCTTGTCGGCGGTATAGCTCGCCAGCATCGCCTCGGGAGAAATGACGCGGCCGTAGGGATGATCGGGGAACATCATCTCCCGGAACTTCACCCGGGCGATCTGCCCTGGCTGGCTCATCGAAATCGCGTTGTCCCGCGCGCGGTTGGCGCGCACCCGCTCCACGTCCGCCGGCGCGAACTTCGGCCTGAGCACGACATCGGCGAGCAGCGCGATATAGCGCTCGGCGTTTTCGCTGAGTACTTCACCCCCGACGCTCACTCCATTATCTGATGAGCCGGCCGCAACCCCGCCGCCCATCTCGGCCGCCTCACGGGAGATATCACTGCCAGCGCGGGTTGTCGTGCCTTCCAGCAGCATGTCGGCCGTGAGGCCGGAGAGCTGTACTTCATCGGCGGCCTCGTCGATCCCGCCGGTCTCGATCTGCAGGCTGATCGCCGCCTTGGGGACCAGGCCGTAGTGCACCAGGGTGACCTTGAGTCCGTTGGGCAGCATGAAGTTCCTCCGCGGCGGCAGCCGGAAGTCCTTCGGGGTGCCGGGAGCGGGGGGAAGTTCCTTCTGGGCCAGCGCCGGTGTCGCAACGAGGGCCAGGCCTGCCAGCATCGTGATGACGCGCATGGGTGTCCGCCTCACTGGCTTCCGGCCGCGGCGGCCGGCCTGGCCCCGGGCACGATGGTGTAGACCGTGCGGTTCTCGCGGCGGAGGTACTCGCGTGCGGTCCGCTGGATGAGCTCGGGGGTCACCTTGGCGAACTCGGCCTCGAGGCGATTGATCCGGCCCGGTTCGTTGTCGAAGATGGCGAAGGAGGCCAGCATATCCAGCCGCCCGAACCCGGAGAACTGCTCCATCATGTCGTAGAGGGCCGAGCGCATCTTGGTCCGGGCCCGCGTGAGGGTCGCGGCGTCGATGGGGCGCGTCTGCAGCTCCTCGACGGCGCGGTCCACGCTGGCGACCAGCGAGTCGGGCGCGACGGTCGAATCATGAAAGACCGAGACCATCCAGAGCATCGGGCCCTGGTAGTTGAATTGGTGCCCCAGGCCCCAATTGATCCCCGCGCTGACGTCGCCGGTGTACCCCTTCTCGGTGACGAGCGTCTGATAGAGCCGCGAGTCGCGTCCCTGGCCCAGGATCTGGTCGATCATCCCCATTGCGAACCACTCCGGCGTCCACCGCTCCGGCATGTGCCAGGCGAAGCCGATCGCGGGACGGTTGGCGAGGGAGTCCACCCGGCCGGTGCGCTTCTCCGCCGTCTGGCGCGGCTCGGTGAGGTCGGGCGGGGGCGGCAGTTCCGAGGGCGCGATCTGCCCGAAGTACTTCTCGATCCAGGCGCGGGCCTGTACCGGGTTGAAATCGCCCACGACGCCGAGCACGGCATTGTTAGGTGCGTAGTAGCGGCGGAAGAAGGCAGAGGCGTCTGTCAGGGTGGCGGCGTCGAGATCGTGGAGGTCGCCGTAGAAGTTGTGGGCGTTGTACCAGTTCTCGTTCGCCGCCATCGGCAGGTCGATCCACGGGAACGACCCGTAGGGCTGGTTGAGCACGTTCACGCGGACTTCGTTCTTCACGACATCCTGCTGGTTGCGGAGATTGGCGGTGTCGATGGCCAGTCCCTTCATCCGGTCCGCCTCGGCCCAGAGCATGGTCTCGAGGGTGTGCGCCGGGACGACTTCGAAATAGTTGGTGAAATCGAAGCGGGTCGAGCCGTTCAGCAGGCCGCCGTTCGATTCCACCAGCTTGATGAATTCGAGCTTGCCGAGATTGCCGGAGCCCTGGAACATCAGGTGTTCGAAGAGATGGGCGAAGCCGGTGCGGTCTCTCGGTTCGTTGCGGAAGCCGATATGGTAGTACACTCCGACCGCCACCGTCGGCGCGGTGGTATCCCGCGACAGGACGACCCGGAGGCCGTTCTTGAGGGTGTAGTAGTCGAAGGGAACCTGGACCCCGGCGGGGGCCTGTGCGGCGGCGATCTGGATCGGGGCAACGAGCGCCAGTGCCAGCGCGGCGGCCGCGATCGGCCGCCGAAGGGCTGCGGACATGAGACGGACTCCAGAAGTGGAAGGCGCGGCCGGCCGTGAAGCGATCGGTCGGTCGCCCTACGGCCGCACCTGCCTCGGGTTTCAGCGCTTCGGCGCGAGCGATTCGGTGATGGTGGCGCGCACGGTCACCCGCGTTTCCCGGGCGAGTGCCGCCGTCAGCGTGGCCCGGCCCGCCGCTCCGCCGATCTCGGCCAGGGTGCGGGCCGCCTGGCTCGCGAAGAGCGGATCCCCGTCGGACAGATAGCGGGTCGCGACCGCGATCCCACGCGTCTTGTCGGGCAGGCTCGCCAGCAGCTGGAGCGCCTCGTCCCGGACGTCGCGCGGTTCCTCCATCACGGTCATCGACTCGATCGCCTCCGCTCCTGCCGCATCGGCGAAGCGGGCCAGACGCTCTGCCGCCGCCGTGCGCACGCTGGTCGCGCCACCGCGACGGATCCGGTCGACGAGCAGCGCCGTTCCCTCCGGCGACCGCGACGGGTCGTACACGCTGATCGCCCGTATCTGCACGTAGAAGCTCGGGTCGGTGCTGATGAGCCGGACGGCTTCGGCCTGCGCCGCCGTGGCATCGAGCTTCGCGAGCGCAACGATCGCGCGGCCGCGGACGTTGCTGGACGGATCGCCGAGGCCGGCGAGGATCAGATCACGGCCGGTCGCACCGTCGCGCGCGGCGATCTGCCGCAGCGCCTCGGAGCGCAGGTGGTCGTCGGGCTCGTTGAGCGCGATGAAGCGGCGCGCATCACGTGCCGCCTCGGTCGTGGAGGTGTCGAGCGCCGCGAGGGCCCAGAAGCGGGCGGCGAAGTCGAGGTCGTGCTTGGCCAGTTCGGCGAGTTCCGCCGGAGTCTGGTCGGTCTGAACCGTGCCGAGCAGCCAGCCACCGTCGTCGAAGCGGAAGGTGACCGGCTCGCCGGGCAGCGGGAGCTCGAAGCGCTGGTCCTGCTCCGTCACCATGATCTCCCGTCGCACCACCGAGTCGCGGGTGACGATTCTGACTGTCGCCGGGAACCGGAAGAGGGGATGGGTGGAGTCGATGGTCTGCGACTGGCAGACGGTGATCGTCAGCGTCCGCGCCGCCGCATCCCACTTTCGCTCGATCTTCAGCTTCGGATAGCCGATCCCGTACGCCCACTGGTCGAAGAACCAGTCGAGGTCCTGGCCCGAGGCCTGTTCCATGGCCACGGCGAAGTCGGCGGTCTCCACCGGCTGGTAGGCGTTGTCGGTGAGGAACCGCTGCATCCCGGCCCAGAAGACCGAGTCGCCCAGCAGGCGCCTGAGCTGGTGGGCGACCTGCGCGCCTTTCGGATAGATGTGTCCACTGAAGAAGAGCTGAATCGGGTCGGTGCCCGGCTGCTCCCCCAGCACCAGCGGCCGATCGATGTTACGGTCGGCGTTCTCCGCCGAAAACTGCTGATTGATCCAGCTCCACTGCCCCGCACTCCATCCCCGGCTCTTCTCGTTATGGACCGACTCCATGTAGGTCGTCAGGCCCTCATTGAGCCAGGCGTGCGCCCAGGTTGCGGTGGTGGTGAGGTCGCCGAACCACTGGTGTGCCAGCTCGTGGGCATCGAGGCCGCGCCCGCTGAATTCCGGCTCGCCGCCCGCGCCGTGCAGCGCGAGGTCGGTCTGGGTCGTGGCGGAGACGTTCTCCATCCCGCCGTAGGTGAAGTCCGGAATGACCGACTGGCTGTACTTGGCCCAAGGGTAATTCACGCCTAGGACTCGGCTGTACGTCTCGATCATCGAGGGCGTCTCGCCGAAGGTGCGCCAGCCGGCGTTCACGGTGTCAGGCGCCACCCAGTATTCCACTGGGACGCCGCGCCAGTTGTCGCTCAGAATGGCGAAGCGGCCGGCGACGATCGAGTAGAGATAGGTCGAGGCCGGCAACTCCTGTGACCAGTGCCAGACCTGCTGCCCGCGGGCGGCGGGCGTCACTTCGACCAGTCGGCCGTTGGAGAGCACACTCACGCCGGTGTCGGCGGTGACCAGGATCTCCCAGGTGGTCTTGTCGTTCGGCGCGTCGTAGGTCGGCACCCAACTATGGGTCTCGGTGGCCTCGCCCTGGGTCCACATCACCCGGCGCCGCGGCACGAAGTACATCCCCCGCTCCGGGCGCCCATGATACCGAAGCGAGAAGACGACGGTGTCTCCTGCCTGGGCTCTGCGGCTGAGCCGGACGGTGACCCGTCCGGTATCAGAGGTGAAGCGCAGCTTTCTGCCGCGGGCATCGGAGGCCCCGTCGATGGTCAGCTGCGACGCGTCGAGCCGGATGGTGTCCGTCGGCGCGGCGGTGACGATGAGCCGCGTCTCGACTTCCCCGGCGATGCTGCGCTGGTCGATGTCATAGCGGACTGCGATCCGCTGATGCAGCAGATCGAAACTCCTGGGATGCGCCGGCCAGACACGCGGCGGCGTGTATTCGCCGACCGTACCGGAGCGCGGGGCGGCCTGAGCCTGGGTGGAACCGAGGGGGACGACGGAACAGAGCAGGGAGCAGGCGGCGGACAGACGGCGGAACATGCAGCGTCCTTGCGGAGAGATCCCGGAGTATCGCCGGCTCTCCGCGGACGCGCCAGCGTGGGGGGACGCTACCGCTCGGCGGCGACCGGGGTTGGCAGCATGGACCGCGGCTCCTCCAGCATGCCGCGGATGTCTTGGGCGCTTAGCGGCGGGGCGAAGTAGTACCCCTGCCCGAGTTCGCAGCCGAGACTCATGAGCGCGAGGCACTGGTCGGTGCGCTCGACTCCCTCGGCGACGGTGCGGAGCTTGAGCGTGTCTCCCAGACCGATGATGGCCCGGGCCAGCGCCGACTTCTCAAGCCCGCCGCCGATATCCTCGACGAAGGGCCGCGCGATCTTGATCATGTCGATCGGGAAGCGCTGCAGGTAGCTCAGCGACGAATAGCCGGTGCCGAAATCGTCGATCGCGAGCTGGATGCCGAGCGCCTTGAGCTCGATCAGGCGCTCGAGGACGGAGCCCTCCTGCTGCATGAGGACGCTCTCGGTGATCTCGAGGATCACCGCGGAGGGGTCGACCCCCGATTCCACGAGCGCCTCCCGCGTCTCTCGCACGATATCCAGTTCGTGCAACTGCCGGCCCGAGATATTGACCGCCATCGTCATCCTGGTATCAGGAAAGGCCTGACGCCACCGCTTCACCTGTCGGCACGATTCGCGGAGCACCCAGTGTCCCAGCTGGACGATGAGCCCGGTCTCCTCGGCCAGCGGAATGAAGTGCTGGGGGAGCAGAGCGCCGAATCGCGGATGCTCCCATCGCACCAGCGCCTCGACACCTTCGAGCAGGCCGGTTCGGAACGAGAAGATCGGCTGATACACCAGCGTGAGACCATCGTTCTCGATGGCGTGGCGGAGCGCAGCCTCGAGCTCGAGCCGATGCTTCACCGCCGCGTACATCTGGGACTGGAAGGTCTCCGCGCGTCCCTTGCCGCGGCGCTTGGCGTTGTACATCGCCATGTCCGCGTTGCGGAGCAGTTCATCGGCCGAGTCGTCGGGGGCGGCCGTTGCGACGCCGATGCTGACGCTCATGGGGATTTCATTGCCGCCGAGGATGAAGGGCCGCGCGAGGGCGGCCTGGAATCGCTCGACCAGCATGTCCAGATCGCTGGCCGCGACACCATCTTCGATGAGCACCGCAAACTCGTCGCCGCCAAGGCGGGCGACCGTGTCGCTGGCGCGGGCCGAGGACTGCAGTCGGTCGGCGCAGCTGGACAGCAGGTGGTCGCCCTCGCCGTGACCTAGGCTGTCGTTGACCTTCTTGAAGTCGTCGAGGTCCAGATAGAGGAGGCTCACGGGGCGGCTCTGCCGCCGCGCGAGCGTCAGCGCATGGCTCACGCGATCGAGGAAGAGCGCCCGGTTGGCGAGACCGGTCAGTGGATCGTGGAAGGCCTGGTGCGTCAACTCGCGCTCCAGCCGCTTCCGCTCGCTGACGTCGCGCCCGTTGAGGACCACGCCGTGCACGGTCGGATCGCTGAGCAGATTGGTCGCGAGCAGCTCCGCGTGCAGGACCGAGCCATCCGGCTGACGGAAGCGCAATTCGACGGGAGGGGTTACCGCGATGGTGGCCGCGGCCTGGCGCAGAAACTCGCGGGCGCGCTCCCGGTCCTCACTGTCGATGAGGTCGGTGAGGGTCCGGCCGAGCAGTGCGGCCGGGTCCTGGCGGAGAACCCGGGCCACCGAGGGGCTCGCGAACCGGATGCTGCCATCCGCCCGTACGACCAGGATGACGTCGGAGGAGTTCTGCACCAGCGAGCGGAACCGGGCCTCGGCGGCGGAATCGGCGAGCAGCCGGACGTTCTGCCGAACCGCGATCATCTGACGGATGACGACGAGGGCCGTCATCAGTACCGCCCCGACGGCGATGCCGCTGATGGGATTCGACCACGGCCGGATGGCCGCGCCCAGCAGCAGGCCGTACGTCGTCGCGATGGCGACATAGGGCAAAGGCGACATCGGCTGCACATTGGGGCGCGGCTCTGCCCGGCGCTCTGTGCGCGGCCGCGGTCGGCGCCAGTACAACTCGACGCTCGCGATCAGCAGCAGATAGAAGAGGAGATAGACGGCGTCGGTCCACGCCGCCGAGCGGATTCCCGAATCCAGCAGGACCAGGTCGAAGGCGAGGTCGGCAACGATACTGATAAGGAAGGCGGTCATCAGCAGCCGGAAGGCGACCCGGTTGCTGTCGAGCGGGCCCCGGAGGATGACGCTCGTAGCGCCGTAGAGCACCAACAGGCTCGCCAGCGGATAGGCAAAGGCGAGCACCGCGGTGGACAGTACGCCTTCGCCCGCCTGCTGGGTCGGCAGCACCGTGAAATACCAGATCGCGACCGCGCCGCCGATCAGGACGATCGCGGCATCGAGCGCATACTTGAGCTTTTCCACCCTGAGCCGGCGCGCCATCGGGAAGGACAGCAGCGACGCGAGCATCAGGAAGCTGTCCGCCAGGTAGAAGACGTCGGCCCAGGAGACCGCCGGACTCTCTCCGAGCGCCAGCAGATAGTAGACCGAGATCGCGTTTCCGGTCAGCACCATCAGGCAGCCGATGCCGAGGAAGCGCAGCGCTCGGCGGACCCCGTAATCGAGGATGGTGTTGCCGGCCCCGAGGAGGCAGAGAACCGCAACGGTCAGGTTGAGGGGCATGAACGCGAGGTTGCCGATCAGCGACCGCAGCTCCGGGCTGCCCCAGCCCGCCCGCTCCCAGACCAGGTACGTCAAGCCATAGAGAGCGGTCACCAGCGTGACCCCTCCCACCCGGTTGCGTTCGGTCTGCGGCTGATCCTTCATGCCCCATCCTGGCCGATCCCGGCCTCGAAGCTCTTCCACCCCAGTGCCTTAGGGCCCCGCCGCAAGGCGGAAATCCCCGTAGAGCCGCATTTTGCGGCTTGAAACAGGGGGTATCGATCGATCTCGGGTGCCTTCGGGCATATCATGGGCAAACGTGATGCCGGGCGCCGGTTCAGGGCGTCCACTTCCATCCCCGCACCCGCCGGGTGGCCGGCTCCCAGCCGCCGGAGGGTGAAGAACGGCTCACGCCCGCTTGCGTCGATTTTCCGAGGCGTCTATGGATGATGCATCGGCAATTCGGCTTCCAACGTCCCGTCATCACCGATCGGAGATTGTCTCGTGCCTCAGCTGTCTGCACCATCGAGCGTCCGTTTGCTGCGCCTCTCACTCCTCGCCCTCCTCGCCCTCGCCGCCTGCAGCCCGAAGCGGGTGCCGCTCGCGCAGACCGAGGACCGCGAGGGACTCCGGTACGTCATCAACAGCAAGGAGCCCTTCAGCGGGGTACTGCTGGTGCCGCAGGACAGCGCCACCGGTATTCGCGTCAACATGCCGTACCGGAACGGCGTCAGGGATGGCGCTGCCGAAGGCCTCCACGCCAACGGGAAGCGGGCCTTCGCCGAGACCTGGAAGGCGGGCCGCCGCGAGGGAGTAAGAGATGAGTGGAATACCCTCGGCCAGCGGGTCCGTACCCAGACTTTCGTGAACGGTGAGCGCGAAGGGGTGATGCAGGACTTCAACGCCGCCGGGAGCGTCATCAGTGAGCGGCCGATGCATGAAGGGAAGGGAGAGGGCCTGGCCAAGACCTGGTACGATGACGGCAAGAAGCGGAGTGAGGGTCATTACAGCGGCGGGCTGCTTCAGGGCGGATTGGTGTTCTGGTATCCCGATGGCAAGAAGAAGTACGAGGGAGTCTTCTCCGAGGGTAGGCCGGACGGCGTGGTGAGCGAGTATTATCCGACAGGCAAGGAGAAGAGCCGAATCAGCTGGAAAGCCGGGCAGCCAATGGGTCCCATGACGCGCTGGTACGACAACGGCCAGATGGAAGTCGATGGTACCGTCAAGGACGGTAAGATCACCGGCCTTCGCATGTGGTCGCGCGACGGCAAGCCCGTCACGCACCCCAAGTTCGACCCTCGCCTTCTCGCCGGCCCGCACCCCTCCTCAGATGGAGGTTGATCAGGGCCTCCAGGTTCCCTTCGCGACGGCCGGGATGAAGCTGTCCACGCCGTTGGGAGGGAACTTGAGGGTCTTGCCCTGTTCGGCGCTCTGATAGGCGGCCATCAGGATCCGCACGACATCCAGGCCGTCATCCCACGTCAGCAGCGGTTCTTCCTTTCCGAGGAACACCCGCACGAAGTGCCGGTTCTCCGCTTCATACCCATAGGCGGCGGCCTCGTTGGCGACGACCGGCATCAGGCCCATTTCGGCGTTCTGCTTCTCGACCAGGTCCTCGCCGGTCTTGCCCTTCACCTCCCGGCTGAAGAAGAGCTTGAGCCCGGTGTCGAGCGTGTTCCAGGACATCGAATACTCGGGGCCCAGCAGCTCGGCAGACAGCCGGAGGCCGGCGCCGACGAAGCTCCAGCTGGTTGTTGCCTCGCCGAGCACCCGGTGGCCATCGGCAGTCTCGAACTCGATCATCAGACTGGCAAAGTCCTCGGACGGCTGCTTGGCGTAATCCACCTCCTTGCCCATCGTCGCTTTGAGGCGCTTGCTGTATTCGGGGCGGCTCCACTTGAGGCTCGCGATATGGGCCGTGATCCGCACCGGCTTGACGGTGCCGAGCGGATCACCGGGCCGGGTCAGCAGATGTCGCACTACCAGCGCCGAGTGGCACATCATGTCGTTGAGCACCCCGCCGCCCTGCAGCGCGCCGCGCCAGAACCAGGGCATGTGCGGCCCGCTGTGCTCCTCGGCGGCGCGCGCCAGGTAGGGCCGGCCGGTCAGCGCCGCGCCGCGGGCCCAGATCAGGCTGCGGCCCGCCTCCACCTGCGGGGCAAAGAGCTGATTCTCGAGATAGCCATGCTTGAGGCCGGCCCGCTTCACCAGCGTGGTGACAAGTTTTGCTTCGGCGACGTTGCGGGCGAGTGGCTTTTCGCAGGCGATACCCACGAGGTCGCCATGGCCGCGCATAATCGGATCGGTCAGCTCCTCGACGTTCTCTACCCTGGCCTGATTCGGGCCGCAGAGCCAGATCGCGTCGATCTCGGGGTCGACCACCATCTCGGCGATCGAGCGATAGGGCTGGCAGGCCCCGATGTCGAGTTTCCGCGCGTA
>DAINRP010000073.1:0-12847 GCA_036741755.1 Gemmatimonadales bacterium | reverse complement strand
GCGTTACGACCGCGCGCTCCAGCTGCTCGCGAACGCCCGCCGGATGTCCCCAGATGGCCTCACCAAGTCCGGCATCATCCTTGGCATGGGCGAGCAGTGGGACGAGATCGTGACCTGCATGCGGGATCTCCGCGGGAGCGACGTGAATATCCTCACCCTCGGCCAGTACCTCCGCCCGACGGAGAGTCACCTCCCCATCGCCCGCTACTACACCCCCGAGGAATTCGCGGAGCTGGAACGGATCGGCATGCGACTGGGCTTCACCCACGTGCAGGCGAGCCCGCTCACGCGGTCGAGCTACCATGCCTGGGAGCAGGCGAGAGCGTCAGGCGCATAGCGAGGCAATTCCGAGATGCGGCCGTAAGGAAGCCCCCAGGCGCACACTCGACGAGATCCCACGCTTCGTCGAGATGACAGATCAGGCAAAGGAACGCAATGGCAACGGCGAGAACATCGCGGAAGGCCGACACCAAGCTGGCCGAGAAGTACCGCTTCTACCTTCGGCAGATGCTGCTCATCCGTCGCTTCGAGGAGAAGGCGGGCGAGGCGTACAGCCTCGGCAAGATCGGCGGATTCTGCCATCTCTACATCGGGCAGGAAGCGGTCGGCGTGGGCTGTCTCTCGCAGCTCCGCCCTGACGATTACCTGACGACGACCTATCGCGATCACGGCCAGGCGCTGGCGCGTGGCATGACCGCCCGCGCGGTCATGGCGGAGCTCTTCGGCAAGGCGACCGGCTGCTCCAGGGGCAAGGGCGGGTCGATGCACCTGTTCGATGCCTCGCTCGGCTTTCTCGGGGGACATGGCATCGTCGGCGGGCACATCCCGCTCACCGCCGGCATCGGGTTCGCGATCAAGTACCGGCAGCAGGACCAGGTCTCGGTCTGCTTCTTCGGTGAGGCCGCGGTCAACAACGGCGCCTTTCACGAGGCGCTCAACATGGCCGGCATCTGGAAGCTGCCCTGCATCTTCATCTGCGAGAACAACCGCTACGGCATGGGCACGGCGCTGGACCGGGCGACGTCCACCTGGAACATCTCCGAGCGGGCCGCCTCCTACGACATGGCGCGGGAAGTCGTCGACGGCCAGGATCTTGGCGAGGTGATGGCGGCGATGGACCGCGCCGTCGTCCGCGCCCGGAGGCCGGCGCAACCGACGCTCCTCGAAATTCGTACCTATCGCTTCGTCGGGCACTCGATGTCCGACCCGATCCACGGGCACTATCGCACCAAGGAAGAAGTGGAGGCGCATCGCAAGCGCGATCCGATCCTCATCTGGAGCGAACGGCTCAAGAGCGAGGGCCTGATCGACGATGCCGGTATCGAGCAGTTCGACACCGAGGTCAAGGCGGAAGTCCAGGATGCGTACGACTTCGCCGACCAGAGCCCTGACCCGGAGCCGGGGGAGCTGTACACCGATGTGTACGCGCCGGTGAAGGAGTCCGCCTGATGCCAGTCATGACCTATCGCGACGCCCTGAATGCGGCCCTCCGCGAAGAGATGGCCCGCGACCCCGACGTCTTCCTCATGGGCGAGGAAGTCGGCGTCTACCAGGGCGCCTACAAGGTGAGCCGGGGCCTGCTGGAGGAGTTCGGCCCCAACCGGATCGTGGACACGCCGATCACCGAGCTCGGCTTCGCGGGCGTCGGCGTCGGTGCGGCAATGGTCGGCCTGCGGCCGATCATCGAGTTCATGACCTGGAACTTCGCGCTGCTCGCGATCGACCAGATCATCAACACCGCGGCGAAGATCCGCTACATGTCGGGCGGCCAGGTCGGGTGCCCGATCGTCTTCCGCGGTCCGGCCGGCGCCGCGCTCCAGCTCGGGGCGCAGCACTCGCAGTGCTTCGAGGCGATGTACGCCCACATCCCCGGACTCAAGGTCATGATGCCGGCCACCCCGGCGGACGCCAAGGGATTGCTTAAGAGCGCTATCCGGGACGACAACCCGGTGGTCTTCATGGAGGGCGAGATGCTCTACAACACCAAGGGCGAAGTGCCCGAGGGTGAGCACCTCGTCCCGATCGGCAGGGCGGAGGTGAAGCGCGCCGGGGAGCATGTGACCCTCGTCTGCTACTCCAAGACGGTGGCCGCCTGCCTCAAGGCCGCCGAACAGCTTGAGGCGGAGGGCGTTTCGGCGGAGGTACTCGACCTGCGCACCATCCGGCCGCTCGACCTCGAGGCGCTGTTCACATCGGTCTCCAAGACCCATCGTGCGGTGATCGCGGAAGAAGGCTGGTACTTCGCGGGCGCGGGAGCCCAGGTGGTCGACGAACTGCAGCAGGGAATCTTCGACGAGCTCGATGCGCCGATCCTGCGCGTGACCGGGGCCGATGTGCCGATGCCGTACAACAAGTATCTCGAGAAGGCCGCGAAGACCTCGCCCGAGCGCATCGTCGCCGCGGCGAGGAAGGTGCTGTACCTCGAATAGCGAATTGAATTCCGGGGCGCCCCTCATCCCCGGAATGACCGTGAACCCGGAAGTCTCATGGCAACGAAAGTTCTGATGGAGGCGCTCTCCCCGACGATGGAGGAGGGCCGCCTGGTCGAGTGGAAGAAGCAGGAGGGCGACGCCGTCGCGGCCGGCGAAGTCCTGGCCGAGGTCGAAACCGATAAGGCCGTCATGGACCTCACCGCCCGTGCGGCAGGCGTGCTGCTCAAGCACGCCATCGCCGCGGGAACGACGGTGCCGGTCGGACAGGTGGTGGGGGTCATCGGCTCGAAGGGCGAGGACATCGCCGCATTGCTTGGCGGCGGAGCGCCGAAGCCATCTGTGCCCGTTGCGGCCGCACCGGCCGCCGCTCTGCCCGTCAAGCCGACGGCCCCTGCAGCAGCCCCGGTCGCGGGACCTCCCGCGGTGTCCGCCGTTGCGGTTGCACCAGCAGCCGCTCCAGTGGACGGCCGGGTGAAGGCGTCACCGCTCGCACGGAAGATCGCGGCCGAGAAGGGACTCGACCTGGCCCGACTGCAGGGGTCGGGGCCGGAAGGGCGAATTGTAGTGCGGGACCTCGAGGGCGCCGGCGCAGTGGCGGCGATGCCCGCCGCAGGGGCTGCTGCGGCCGCACCGGGATCGCTCACCGGCTTCACCGATACGCCGCTCTCCCAGCTCCGGAAGACGATCGCGAAGCGGCTCACTCAGTCAATTGGCCCGATCCCGACCTTCTACCTCACGGCCGAGGTAGACATGGAGCGGGTGGCCGAGGCGCGCGAGGCGCTCAACGCGCGAGCAGAGGCGGAGAAGAAGCCGAAGGTGAGCTTCAACGACATTGTCATCAAGGCAACCGCGCTGGCGCTGATGCAGCATCCTGCCTGCAACGCCTGGTGGCAGGAGGATCGGATCCGTTACTGGCACGACGTGCATATCAGCATGGCAGTCGCGATCGAAGATGGGCTCATCACGCCGGTCATCCGTCACGCCGACCGGAAATCGCTGCGCGAGATCGGGGCGGAGTCGAAAGAGCTGGCCGGGCGGGCCCGCGAGCGCCGTCTCGCGCCGGAGGAGTACACCGGCGGGACCTTCTCAGTGTCCAACCTCGGCATGTTCGAGATCGACCAGTTCACCGCGGTGATCAATCCGCCGGAAGCGGGGATCCTCGCGATCGGCAGTATCGTGGCGAAGCCGGTGGCGGAGGGCGACAAGGTCGTGATCCGGCGGCGGATGCGAGTCACGATGTCATGTGATCATCGGGTCATCGACGGTGCGACTGGCGCCGCGTTCCTGAAGACGCTCAAGACGATGCTGGAGAATCCGCTGGCGCTGGTCTGGTAGGCTGACTCGAACCTCGACACGTGGAGACACGATGACTCGACTCAGACAACTCGTCCTCGCCCTGCTACTCACGGCGCTCTTCGCGCCGGCGGCAATGGCGCAGAGGGCGACGAGGCTACACGTCGGCGTCACCGGCGGAATCAACTTCGCCACCTGGCGGGGCTCCGACGTCGGCTCCGGCGCCACCCGCCGGACAGGATTCCACGCCGGCGGGGTGGTGACCCACGATCTGAGCGAAGCCCTCTCGATCCAGACCGGGCTGGTCTACTCGCAGGAGGGCAGCGGCGCCGATCTCGGCGGAGGACTCACCGGCGAGATCAAGGTCGATTATCTCCGGGTACCACTCGTCCTGCGCGCGGCCACAACGCTGCGAGGCACCACGCCGATCCGTCCCTACCTGCTCGCCGGGCCCGCGGTAAGCTTCCGGGTGCGCTGCCGCGTCGCGGCGAAGAGTGGGACACAAAGCGCCGAGGCGGATTGCGGCGACCCGTCCGTGGGTCTCAAGATCCAGAGTACCGACGTGGCGCTGGACTTCGGCGCGGGCGTCGACATTGGCCGCATCACGCTCGGTGGTCGCTTCCAGCTGGGACTCCGCTCGGTCGACGATACCGGTGGAAACGCCGACGTGAAGAATTCCGTTCTTGCCATCTCTGCCGGGTACCGGTTCTGAGCCGGCGCCCGCGCAACAACCGTTCAATTCTCCCGAGGCAATCGTGGCGACCTTCGACGTGATCATCCTGGGTGGCGGCCCCGCCGGTTATGTCTGCGCGATTCGTGCGGCACAGCTTGGCCTGTCGACGGCCGTGGTCGAGAAGGACAAGCTGGGCGGCGTGTGCGTGAACATCGGGTGCATCCCGACCAAGGCCCTGCTCCACAGTTCGCGGATCGCCAACATCGTCGCGCATGAGGCCAAGGATCTCGGGATCGAGGTCGGGGCGGTGAAGGTGGACTACGGCGTCGCGATGAAGCGCTCCCGCAAGGTGGCGGAGCAGAACTCGAAGGGCGTCGAGTTCCTGATGAAGAAACACAAAGTGACCGTCATCAAGGGGGAGGGGTCCCTCCTGCCGGGCCGGAAGATCAAGGTCGGCGCCGAGGTGCACGAAGCGAAGAAGGCGATCGTCATCGCGACCGGTTCGCGCGTGAAGGGCATCCCGCAGATCGGGCTCGAGATCAACAAGACGACGGTGATCAGTTCCGATGAGGCGCTCTTCCTTGAGAAGGCCCCGGTCAGCATCGCCATCATCGGTGCGGGGGCGGTCGGCTGCGAGTTCGCCGACATCTTCAACTCCTTCGGCTCCAAGGTGACGCTGATCGAGGCGCTGCCCCGGATCCTGCCGATCGAGGATGCGGAAGCCTCGGAGGCGGTCGCCAAGAGCTACAAGAAGCGGGGGATCGACGTGCACGCCGGAGCGAAGGTGACCCAGGCGGACGTCGGCAAGGACAAGGTGGTGCTGACCCTGGAGGTTGGGGGCAAGCCGCAGCCGGTCGAGGCCGAGAAGGTCCTGATGGCCGCCGGGCGGGGGGTCAACACCGAGAACATGGGATTCAAGGAGGCTGGCGTTCAGCTCACCGAGCGGGGATGGGTCAAGGTCAATCTGGCGACTCTCGAGACCACCGCACCCGGCGTCTACTGCATCGGCGATGTCGCCGGCCCGCCGATGCTGGCGCACAAGGGCAGCCGGGAGGGCGTCTTCGTCGCCGAACTCATCGCGGGGCACAAGCCGCATGCGATCCGCTACGACAACATCCCGTCGGTGACCTACTGCCATCCCGAGGTGGCGAGCATCGGGCTCACCGAGGACCAGTGCAAGGAGAAGAAGCTCGACTATCAGGTTGGCCGCTTCCCCTTCAGCGCCAACGGCCGCGCCCGCGCGACGAACGAGACCGAAGGCTTCGTCAAGATCATCCGGGACAAGAAGTACGGCGAGATCCTCGGCGCGCATATCGTCGGCGGCCACGCCTCCGAGATGATCCACGAGCTCACCGTGGCACGGGAGAATGAGTACACCGTCGAGGAAGTCGAGCTCGCGGTCCACGCCCACCCCACCCTGTCGGAGGCGATCGCGGAAGCGGCGCTCGATTCGATGGGACGGGTGATGCATATCTGAGTTCCGAGTTCCGAGTGCCGAGTTCCGAGTGCCGAGTGCTTAGTGCTTGGCACACACCGACGAAGGTATCGAGGCGGGTACTCGGAACTTGGAACTTGGAACTCGAAAGCCCCTGATGTCCGAAAGTCCCGTGACTCCTGAACTCTCTCCGACCGGCGAAGTCGCCGCGCCCGATCACGTCGGCGTGGCCATGCGTGCGATGGCCTTCGGTGTCCTGTTCGGGCTGGCGGTGACAGCGGCGCTGCTCTGGGTCGTGCGGACGGTCCAGCTCGCGAATCCTCAGCCGGTCGACGCCAAGCCCAGCGAGGCCGTCGTCAATCTGCTGCTGCTCGCCTGGCTCGGCGGAGGGGCGCTCGCCACGGCAGCCGGCTTCTCCCTGATGCGGCCGCTGACCTCGCTCTACCGGCGGGGCGGCTTGTCGATGGTCGCGGGCTTCGCAACGCTCGTCGTCACGTTCGTCACCCAGCCGGTCGATGCGCTGCTCGGGCGCCCGGGGCTGCTCGGCCTGTCCGCGCTGGCAACGGCTTTCTGCCTGCTCCTCGCCCGGTCGATCGCCCGCAAACGCCCATGATGCCGCCGCTGGCCGTCACCGAGCTGGGCCGGGTCCCCTACCACGAGGCCCACGCGCTGCAGCGCGCGCTCGCGGACCGGCGGATCAGCGGTGCGCTCGACCGCGATGTCCTGCTCCTCCTCGAACACGAGCCGACGATCACCCTCGGTCGTGGCACCCGGGCGACCAGCCTGCCGCTTTCTCCGGAGGCGCTCGCCGCGCAGGGACTCACGGTGGCGGAGGTCGAGCGCGGGGGCGATGTCACCTGGCACGGCCCCGGGCAGCTGGTGGGGTATCCCATCGTCGACCTCCAGGGTCACCGGCCCGATCTCCACTGGTATCTGCGGCAAGTCGAGGAGGCGCTCATCGTGGCGCTCGAGCGTCTCGGAATTGCGGCGGAACGTAACCCCGGCCTCACCGGCGTGTGGACCAGGGGCCGCAAGATCGCGAGCATCGGCATCCACGTCCGGCACTGGGTCACGTCCCACGGCTTCGCGCTCAACGTGACGAACGATCTGCGCGAGTTCGAACTGATCGTCCCCTGCGGCATCAGCGGGGTGGAGATGACCTCAGTGTCGAGAGAGCGAGGGGCGTCGGCCGGTGAGAGCGACGCCGGGGAATTGTGGCGGGAGACCGTCGCCGCCGTAACCTTCGGCATGGCCACCGTCTTCGGCCGGACTCCCGTGCCGGCAACGCTCTCCGAGCTGCTCCCCGAGGGAACCGCCCGCCCCGCTGCAGCGTACTAGAGGCATCCCGGGCCAGCCCCGGTTTGTCCCCCTCGGAGTGACCATGACCGACCGGATCGATGTCCGCACCACCAACCGCGCGCGCCTGCCCCCAGGCCAGATCGTGACCCAGAAGTGGCCGGTGCTTCACTATGGCACGGTACCGTCGGTCGACCGGCGCAGCTGGCGCTTCACCGTGAGCGGGGCGGTGGAGCGTCCCTTCAAACTCACCTGGGACCAGCTGCTCACCTTCCCTCGCCGGGAGACCCTCTGCGACATCCACTGCGTCACCCGGTGGAGCCGGTACGACAACTTGTTCGAGGGAATACCAGTCGCCCCGATCATCGAGCAGGCGAAGCTGCACCCCGGGGCGGGCTTCGTGCTGATCCACGCCGAGCATGGGTTCACGACGAACCTGCCGCTTGCCGATCTGGTGCTGCCGGCGAACATCCTGGCGCTGAAGCACAACGGGCAGGAGCTGGAAGCGGAACATGGGGGTCCGGTGCGGCTGGTGGTTCCGCATCTGTACTTCTGGAAGAGCGCCAAGTGGATCCGCGGGTTCGAATTCCTCGACGAGGATTACCCGGGCTTCTGGGAGCAGAACGGCTACCACATGCGCGGCGAGCCCTGGGCGGAGGAGCGCTACGGTCGGCCCGACCCGGCGCGGATGCGGCGGGGCCCGCGCAAATAGAGCGGCATCGCGTTGTCAACGGGTGGCGGTACGCCGGGGCCCGGCTCCGCCATTGCGTTTCGATGTTGGCGGGGGCATTGTGTTTACCCTATGACTGCTCCGACCGAGCGCCGCCCTCCCGAGGCGCAGGCCGACCAACTGGTCCAAGACATTCTCAAAGCGGCCCACGGCTGGGCCCGTGAGGCTCCGGCCGCCGTGCAGCCGGCAGTGCGTGCGGTGTGCATCAGGCTGGGAGAAATGGTTGCCGATCAGCGGAACTTCTTCGCGCCGCTGCCTGAGCCCCAGGAGGCCGAGCGGGGGCAGGTGCTTGCGCTGGTCGCCAAGCGGCTGACCATTGCAGCGGAGGCAGAGGGCCTGGAGCCGCAGCTGGCGGCCCTCACCGAACTCGAGCTCAAGTCCACCACCTCGTGGGCGCTGGTGCCGGCGGCACAGGGTGAGTGGGTGTCCACCGCCGTGCAGTTCCTGGAGAGCTGTGCCCGCGACGTCCCAGCGGATCAGCGCCCCGATCCCTATTGGGCGGACGACGTCGTCGCCGGAGTCATCGCCTCAGTCCGCGCGGTCCTCGGGATCGATGCACTCCATGCCCGCACCGAGACCCAGTATCCCGGCGGCCGGCGGACCGGGGAGCAGCCAATCGTGGAAGAGGAACAGTAGGCCGCGAGAAAGCGGCGAGGCACAAGTAACGAACCCTCCGGCGAGTCGCTCCGGAGGGTTTGTCGTTTTGTCCGACTACGGTTTCCCCGTCTCCGCGAATCGCTCCATGAATCGCCCGAAGACGTTGATGCCCTCCCAGAGCTGGTGCAGGTCCAGCTTCTCATTGGGGGAGTGCAGTCCGTCGTCGGGGAGGCCGATGCCGGTGAGGAGAACCGGCGCCCCCATGGTGCCAAGGCGCGGGATGATCGGAATCGAGCCGCCGGCGCGGACCCGGACCGCCGGCTTCCCGACGACTTCCTTGAACGCGGCATCCAGCACGGCGAACGCCGGCGCCGAGGTGTCCACCTGCACCGGGTCGCCACCGTGGAGAATCTTGAGCGAGACCTCGGCGTACTTGGGGATGGCCGCCTTGACGGCGCGCTCGAGCCACTTGGCGACGTCCGCGAACGGAAGGCCGGGCACCAGACGCAGACTGACCTTCGCCGTTGCGACGGCGGGGATGACGGTTTTGGCGCCTTCCCCCACGAAGCCACCCTTGATGCCATGGATCTCGAAGGTGGGCAGCGCCCAGGTCCGCTCGAAGACCGAGTACTTCTTGAGCCCGGTCAGCGCCTTCGCGGTGACTTCGTCCTTCAGGAACTCCTTCTTCCTGAAGGGGAGCCGGTTCCAGTCGCGGAGCTCCGCTTTCGACGGAGGGACCACCGACTTGTAGATCTTCGGGATGTTGATCCTGCCGTCTTCATCCTTCAAGTCCGAGAGCAGCCTGACCAGCGTCTCGATCGCGTTGGGTGCCACGCCGCCGTAGGTCCCCGAATGCAGGTCCCGCTGCAGGGTCCGGACCGTGATTTCCGCGTAGCACATGCCACGGAGCGCTGTGTAGACGCCGGGAATCCCGGGCGCGTAGTAGGACATGTCGCAGACCAGCGCCGCGTCGGCCTTGGTGCGTTCCGGCTCCCGCTTCAGCAATTCGTCGATCATGTGCCCGCCGCACTCTTCTTCTCCCTCGAAGATGAAATGCACATTCAGCGGCGGCCGGCCTCCCGCGTCGCGAATGGCCTCGTAGGCACGCAGCAGGCAGAAGACCTGGCCCTTGTCGTCCGCAGTCCCGCGCGCGAAGAGCTTGCCGTCACGGATGGTGGGCTCGAAGGGCGGCGTACGCCACTCGTCCACCGGGTCCACCGGCTGGACATCGTAGTGACCGTAGATGAGCAGCGTCGGCGCGCCGGGGACCTTGGGCCCTTCGGCCCAAACGATGGGGTGGCCGTCCCCCTCGATCAGCTGCACGACAGGACAGCCGAGCCGGGTGAGGTCGTCCATGAGCCACTGGGCCGCGCGGCGGCAGTCACCGGCATGGCTCGGAAGGGCGCTGATACTGGGGATGGCGAGGAATTCGGTGAGCTCGCGCAGGAGGCGCGACTGCTCGCGGGTCGAGAATGAGGTATCCATGGGAGAAAAGGTACAGCAGAACCGGAAGCGGGAGAAGAGAGCGAATCGTCACAGTATGAAGCCACCACAAACACACCGAATGCCTGGTGGTCTTGCTGCGGCCCGCCCTCTAGCGCTTCGCTCCGGGCGCGGTACATTCGCGCGCATGTATTCCACCGACCAGTTCCGCGTCTTCACAGGAGCCCCGGCCGACCGGCTGCTGTCACGGCCGCGCCGGCTCCTGCAGGAAGGGCGGACAGAGGAGGCGGAACGGGCCTACGAGGCACTGCTTGCCTCGCAGCCCGACCTCAGGCAAGTCTGGCTGGAGCAATTCACCCTGCTCCGCCAGTCCGGCCGATTCACCGATTGTCTCGCGCTGGCGGAGCGCTGCGCCGTGCACTTCGGCGAGGGGGCCCTGCCCGCTACGCTGCGCGGAGCGGCACTAGTCGAACTGGGACGGTTCAAGGAGGGTCTCGCCGCACTGGATGACGCCGCATGCCAGGATCCCAACCTTGGGCTGGTCTGGCATGAGGCGGGATACGCGGCGTGGAGGCTCGGGGAGCTGTCGCGTGCGCTGATGGCGCTGGACCGGGCGTTCGCGCTCGAGCCCCATGGGAGTACACTGCACCTGCGCGGCAAGGTGCTGCGTCAGGCGGGGCGCTATCTCGCCGCGGAGGTGGCGTTCGAAGGTGCCGCGGAGGCCGCCGAGTTCTCGGCGCAGCGGGTCACCGCGGAGGACGAAATCCGGATCACTCGCCGCTATGCGATGTTCCCGGGGTCCCGACCGGAGACGCTCCCGCCGATCATCCGCTGGTTTGGTGACACCGGCGCGATCCCGCTGACAGGCACCGTGGGCGATCCACCCGTCGAAGCCGATCTCGCCGCGGCGTTCGCGTCGCTCGCCAGGCGGCTGGGGTGGCGGTTCACTGTGGTGGTCGCGCTTGATGCCTGGGAAGGATGGTACGATCTGGCCAGAGCGCTCGGCGTCCCGGTCGCGGCGGCGATCCCCGTTGATCCCATGGCGATTCCATTGATCGCGGCACGGCAGGCCGGGGCCCATCCGCAGTGGGCGGCCTTCGCCGAGGCACCCTTGACGAGTGGCCGCGGGCTCTCGCTCGCGCTGCGCCAGCCGTCGGACGTTCCCACCGCCGATGTCATCGCGCGACTCGATGATGCGCCGGCGCGCGGTATCAACTTCGGCGCAGCCGCCGAGGCGGCGGAGCACCCTGAGGGGCGACTCGCGGGAAGGATCTTGAGATAGTTCGAAGTTCGCAACCATCGCTCGGCGACGACGCGCGAGCGGAGGGTTGCTCAGGCCCGGAAGATACGATCGACCCACTGAACCGAGTTGCGGTACAAACTCGGCAGCCTGCCTACTGATACATCCGCTGCATCCGCAATGCCCTTCAGTCGGTCCCATTCAGCCCGCTCGTAGCAGAGGACCAGCGCCCAGACGGCGGAGAGGCTCGTCCGGCGTCCGAGTAGCGTGTCCCGAATCTCGGACGACACCGGGATGTGGGTGAGGGCCTCGTCCATGGGCCGGCCGAGCAGGCCGTCAAGCGTCGACAACATTCCGATCAGAAAGAGATCCACATCGCGGGAACCGAGTCCGGCCTCGCGGCCGACCTGTTCCGCGAACTGGGCGCGGACCAGCGAGGTGATGACCATCTGGGCGGGCTGGTCCTCGCCAAGGACCGTCAGCGCCATGAGCGAGCACCATTTCCGTGTTGCCCGCTCGCCGAGCACGCGCAGGGCGTGCTTGATCGAAGTGATCTCGTGGCGCCAGCCGAAGCCGGCCGAGTTGAGGTAGCGCAGCAGCTTCACCGCGAGCGCCACTTCCTGCTTGATGATGGCTTCGAGTTTGTCAAAATCGAGATCCGGCCGGTGCAACTCCGCCATGAACCGGACGCAGTTCCGTTTGAAGGCGGGGACGTCGGAGGCCGAGAGAATCTCGGGCTCGCAGAAGAAGTAGCCCTGGAAGTGCGTGAACCCTTCGCCCATGGCGGCGGCGAACTGCTCGCGCGTCTCCACCTTCTCCGCCACCAGCTGGGCCCGCCTCGGCCCGAACTCGCGCACGATCGCCCGCCGTTCCGCCTCACCGGTACGCGGAAAGTCGACCTTGATCACATCGGCGAGCTCGGCAAGCGGCGCCATCTCCGGTCGGCGGACGAAGTCATCCAGCGCCAGCCGGTATCCAGCGCGCTTCAGTCCGTGACAGGCCTCGATCACCTCGGGCGTGGGCTGGACGTTTTCGACCAGCTCGATGATCGTGCGCTCGCGGGGGAGCACGAGGTAGAACTCCTGCAGCAGCACTTCCCGGGACGCGTTCACGAATCCGAGCTTGTCGCCCAGCAGCGTGTCGAGCCCGAAGCCGAGCAGGCTGGTATGCAGCATCTCGAAGGACGCCTGGTCCTGGTTCGCGGCGTGCAGGGTGGTATCCAGGCCCGAGCGAAACAGGAGCTCGTAACCGTAGATGCCCTGGCGACGGTCCAGAATCGGCTGCCTGGCCACGAAGATCTCGGCCGTCTGGCTGGTAAGGATGGCACCCTCCGGGAATCCGAAGTCCCCCGCCCCCCAGTTCGTGGCTGCGGGTCTCCTGGGGCTAGTATCGCCAGATTCCCGGTCCGGCTTGACCCCAGGGGGCGATCGACCGGCCTGACGCCCTGGAAGACGTCGGGGGTGTGACAGCGGGGTGCTCTACGGCGGCGGTGCCTGCGATGTAACCGGGCCTGCCAGGCCCCGATCTGCTCAGCATCTCATGACTGTGGGACGCCGACCTCAGCGATTGGCGAAGATCGCAGCGACCCACTCTACCGCCCGGCGATAGGCCTCGGGCAACCGAGTCTCGGCGATTGCGGTGCGGCCCGCGAGAGCCTCGACCCCTTCCCAGTCCGCACGGTCGTAGGCGATCGCAAGCGACAGCATGT
>DAINRP010000072.1:10609-12913 GCA_036741755.1 Gemmatimonadales bacterium | reverse complement strand
TCAAGGTGGTCACCAGCCTGACCACCTACGGCGCAATCGCGCGGGAGATCGTCGGTGACCACGGCACCGTCACTTCGATCGCGCAGGGTGACGAGGACCCGCACTTCGTGCAGCCCAAGCCCAGTTTCGTCGCCGTTCTCCGCGATGCGGATCTCTTCGTCACCACCGGACTGGACCTGGAACTCTGGGTGCCAGCGCTGCTCGACCGCGCCAACAACCGGAAGGTCTCGGAGGGCGGGCCCGGCTACGTCACCGCCTACACCGGCATCACGCTGCTCGAGGTCCCGACCTCGCTCAATCGTTCCGAGGGCGACATCCACGCCGATGGCAATCCGCACATTCACACCGATCCGCTCAACGCGATCATCATCGCACGGAACATCCTGACCGGACTGACCCGGGTAGACCCGGCCGACGCGGCCTACTTCACCCAGCGTGAGGCCGATTTCGAGAAGCGGATCCTCGAGGCGACGATGGGCGCCGATCTCGTCGCCGTGCTCACCCCGGCCACCGCGTTCAATCTCCTCAAGACCGACAAGCTTTCCGGCTTCCTGAGCACCACGAAGTTCCAGGGCAAGCCGCTCGCCGACCGGCTCGGTGGCTGGCTCAAGACGGCCGAGGCGTTCAAGGGGAGGGAGATGGCCTGCTACCACAAGGAGTGGGCCTACTTCACGCATCGGTACGGCATCTCCTGCGCCGACTACATCGAGGCCAAGCCCGGCATCCCACCGACTCCGCGGCACGTCGAGGACATCATCGCCCTGATGAAACAGCGGAAGATCCCGGTGCTCTTCGCCTCCAACTACTTCGATCATTCCCAGATCCAGCAGGTCGCGGAGAAGACCGGCGCGAAGGCAGTCGTGGTGCCCGAGAATACCCACGGTGCGCCGGGCATCGAGACCTACTTCGACCTCATGAGCGCCTGGGTGAACGGCCTCGCCGCCGGCTTCAAGGGAGGGGCGCAATAGATGTTCGACACTCTCATCCACAGCCTCTGGCTGGCGCCGCTGGTGGCCTGCATGGTCATCGTCGCGGTGCATTCGTATCTCGGCCTGCACGTCCTCGCGCGAGAAGTCATCTTCGTGGACCTCTCGCTGGCGCAGGTGGCGGCGCTGGGCTCGACCGTCGCGATCTTCATGGGCGCGGAGCCGGACTCGGCGATGTCGTTCGTGTATGCGCTCGGCTTCACCACGATCGGCGCGGCGATGTTCGCGGCGACCCGCTCCTCGCACGGCAAGGGCAAGGTGCCCCAGGAGGCGATCATCGGCATCGTGTACGTCGTCGCCTCAGCCGCCGGGCTGCTGGTCGCGGACAAGTCACCGCGCGGTGGCGAGGCGATCAAGGACATCCTGGTGGGGAGCCTGCTCTGGGTGGGATGGCCGGCGATCGGCCGGCTGGCGGCGGTGTACACCGTCGTCGGCCTGTTTCACTGGATCCTGCGCCGCAAGTTCCTGACGATTTCGTTCGAGGAGGAATCCGCCGTGAAGCAGGGCTGGAGCCTCAAGTGGTGGGACTTCTGGTTCTACCTTTCGTTCGGCATCGTGATCACCTTCTCGGTGCCGATCGTCGGCGTGCTGCTGGTCTTCTCCTTCCTCGTGGTGCCGGCGGCAATTGCCTTTCAATTCACCAGGCGTCTCAACTTCCTCGCGGTGATCGCCTGGTTCGCGGGTGTGCTGGCTTCTGCGGGCGGGATCGCGATTTCCTTCCAGTACGACCTGCCGACGGGGCCGGTCGTGGTCTGCGTCTTCGGGCTGCTGCTGTTCCTGACGTTCCTGTTGCGGCGGGTGATGCCTGGAGCGACTGCGTGAATGGCGGCTGACAGGCGAACGGCGGGGCTAGTACTCCAGCCCGCCTTTCAGCCACCGCGCCCTGAAGGTACGGATCGCCCGCTCGACGATCACACGGTCCGCCGGCTCCAGCAGGTTGCTCATGGTGCCCGCGTCGTCGACGAGCGCGTACGCGCGCGCGCGGAGTTCCGGGGCTGCGTTCCAGACCGCCGATCGCTGGGCCAGCACCTCCACGAGCAGGTCCCCGGGATGAAAGTCACCACCCAGGAAGGGGTCCCGCTCCAGCCGGTCGATCGCCACACGGAGCACCACCGCCGCCGATTCCCCCTCCTGCAGCAGGAAGCGAAGCGCCTCGGTGCCGAGCCGCTCGATCGGTGTGCGGCGATGGACGCGGAGCGTCCCGTCGAGGATCGATGTCGCCTTCGCCTCGGCCCCATCGACGCCATGGAGGTCCTGAAGCGAGCTGCCGCGTGGAATCTTCATGATCTGGGCGAATGATCCGTGGGCATTCCAGGAG
>DAINRP010000072.1:0-10509 GCA_036741755.1 Gemmatimonadales bacterium | reverse complement strand
TTCGTAGAATTGTGAGCCAGGCGACAGATCGCCGTAAACCGCCGCCTACTCCGGCATCTCCCCGTACGGAACCACCGGCGCTGCGACCCGCAGTTCCCCCGCCCGCGCAAACCGGAGCGTGAGCCGCAGCGTGTCGCCGATCAGGTACTCGTGCGTCAACCCGCTGAACATCACGTGCATCGCACCGGGAATCATGGCCACGGTCTCGCCCGGCTTGAGCACCATGGCCGGGGCCATCGTCATCCGGCCGGCGGTGGTCCCCATGATCATCGCGGAGGAAGTGTCCGGCCCGGTCGCGGCGACGAGCGTATCCGCCACGGCGCCGAGGTTCTGGAGCCGGAAGTAGGCCGCACCGGCGTCACCGGATGACGGATGTGCATAGGCAGAGAGCAGCGCGATGTCACCGGCCCGAGCGAGGGCCGGCCGCTGGCCGCAGGCAGTGACTAGCAGCAAGGCGAGGACGGTGCGGCCGGAAGGGTAGTGCATGGAACCTCGACAGAAGGCGACAATCGATGCTGGTCAATCATGGCCCCGAGCCGGAGTTGCTGGCAAGGCCGCGCAGGGCACCACCCGGGGCGCCATGTTAGAATTCCCCTCTCAGGATCCGCCGGTTTACGCGCCCGGCGGCGCGGTCCACACGTCCGACAGGAACAGGTCATGCGACATCCGAAGCTCATCCTCGGCGCCTGCGCCGCATTCGCCCTCGCGCCGCTCACCGCGCTGGTGCACACCCATCTGGTGAAAGCCGAGCCCGGCGTGGATGCGACAGTGAAGGAGGCGCCGAAGACGGTGCGCCTCTGGTTCAACGAGAAGCCCGAGGTCGCCCTTTCCGGTGCGACCATCATGAAGGCGGATCACTCACCCGTGGCCGTCGTGAAGCTCGCCGCGACCGACGACACCCTCGCCGTCGCTGGTACAGTCCCCGTAGCGCTCGAGCCCGGCAAGTACATGGTCATGTGGCGCACCGCCTCCGGTGATGGCCATGCTGTTCGCGGCATGTATTTCTTCACCTACGATCCGACCGCCGCCGCCAAGCCCTGACGTGCGGTCTTCCGCTGCTTCCGGCCACGGCCACCCGTTGAAGCGACCACCCGTTCCGTGAATCACGACACCGGACCACTGCCGATCGATCTGTACGCCCTGGGCCGAGGACTCGCCTATGCGGCGACCCTGACTCTCATCGGCGCCTGCGTCTTTGCGGCGCTGCTCCCGCGCTGGCGCGGTGAGGAGGACGACGATGCTGCGCTCGCCGCGCGGGCCCTGGAGCGCGTCTGGCGGGTTGCCGTCGGCGCCGCCGCACTGCTGCTCTGCGCCCACCTGCTCAGGGCCTACGGCCAGATCCGGTCGTTCCTCGATCCGATCGAGCCAACCACCTGGGATTTCGCGAAGCCGGTCCTCCTTCAGACAACCTGGGGCAGAGGCTGGATGGCGCAGTGCACCGCCGCGGCACTGAGCCTGTGCATGGCGCTGCTCGCGCCGCGGCGCTCCGCCTCGGGGGTCCAGTTGCTTGGCACCGCAGCGATTGCGGTCGCCTGCACTTCGCCGCTCACCGGCCATGCCGTGGAGCATCCGTGGGGCCTGCCCCTCGGCGTCGGACTTCACGCACTGCATCTGATTGGCGGCGGAGTGTGGCTTGGCACCCTGCTCTCCATCCTCGTCGCGGGACTGCGTGCGGTCGCGAGGCCCGCGCCCGCGCACGATCACGCGGCCGTCGCCCGCCTGATCACGGCGTTCTCTCCGATCGCCCTGACCGGCGCGGGGCTCGTTGTCAGTGCGGGTGTCCTGATGGCCTACGCCTATGTGGGGGATTTCGCGAGCCTCTGGGGTACGACCTACGGCCGCGCCCTGCTGGTGAAGCTCGCCCTGCTCGGACTCACCATGGCCGTCGGCGCCTGGAACTGGCGTCGCGTGACGCCACGGCTGGGCACGGCGGCAGGCACGTCGGAGATCACTCGCTCCGCAGGCATCGAGCTGTTCATCGGTGCCTTGCTGCTGGCTGCCACCGCGGTCCTGGTCGCGCTGCCGGCACCCAAACTCTGACCGGGTGAGTCCTTTGCCTGGTCTCCGCCATTGGGCCCGCCTCGGGGCGGCAGCCACGAAGGACTTCGCCATTCCGCCCAAGAGCCCCTGAGCACTCGAGAACCCTCATGCGCCACTTCGTCGCCCTCCTCGCCACCGCGACTCTTGCGTTCGCTTGCAAGCCCGCCGAGCCGAAGGTCTTCAATCCCGAAGGGCTCAGCGGCCCGCAGATCAGCCCACCGCTGCCCAAACCGGACTTCATGCTCACGACCACCGAAGGGAAACCCTTCGACTTGCGGAAGGATACCGAGGGTTACGTCACGCTGCTCTTCTTCGGCTATACTCACTGCCCCGATGTCTGCCCGGTGCATCTGGCGAACATCGCGGCGGCCCTTGCCAAGCTGTCTCCCGAGGTCAATGGCGCCGTGAAGGTCGTGTTCGTCACGACCGATCCGGAGCGGGATACCCCGGCGCTGATGCGGGCCTGGCTGGATAAATTCGACCGGCGCTTCATCGGCCTCACCGGCGATTCGCTCGCGCTCGCCAACGCCGCGAAGGTCTCCCACGTCGGCCAGGCCATTCGCGAACCGGGCCCGACCGACAGCACCTACACCGTGGGGCACTCCGCGATGGTCTGGGCCTTTACCCGCGATAACCTCGCGCACGTCGCCTACCCGTTCGGCATCCGGCAGTCGGATTGGGCCAAGGATCTCGTGATTCTGACCAGGGGTTCCTGAAGATGCGTCCATTCACCCATGCCCCACGACTCGCCCCGCTTGCGCTGCTGCTGCTGGTGGGCGCCGCCGGCTGCAAGCCCGCGGAACCGAAGGCGGTCAGTCTCGATGGCCTGACGGGCCCGAAGGTCACGCCGCCGATCGTGAAGCCGGATTTCCTGCTGAACACGACCGAGGGCAAGCCGTTCAACTTCCGTCAGGAGACCGAGGGCTACGCGACGCTCTTGTTCTTCGGGTATACCCACTGCCCCGATGTCTGCCCGGTGCACCTCGCCAACATTGCCGCCGCGCTCAAAACCCTCAATCCGGACGTCGGCGAGCAGCTCAAGGTGGTCTTCGTCACGACCGATCCTGCCCGGGACACACCCGAGGTCGTGCGAAGCTGGCTCGACAAGTTCGACAAACGTTTCATCGGACTCGTGGGGACGCGGGAATCGGTGAGCGCCGTCCTGCAGCAGATGCGGCTCCCCCCGTTTGCCATCGATTCGACACCCGGTGACACCAACTACTACGTCGATCATGTTGCCATGGTCCTCGCGTTCACCCGCGATGACCTCGCGCATGTGGTATATCCCTTCGGCGTCAAGCAGGCCGACTGGGCGAACGACCTGGTCATCCTCACCAGGGGAAGCTGATCATGCAGTGGTGGTGCTCCGCCACGGGCCAGCCCTGGACGTGGGCCTGGCAGGCGTATCCCGGCGTCTGGCTGTTCGTGGGATTGCTGGCCTACTGGTATTGGCGGACCGTCGTGCGGCCTGCCGGCTCCACGCGCGGGCGCGACCTGGGCTGGTTCGCCGCGGGGGTGCTCTGCATCTGGGTAGGACTCGACTGGCCGGTCGGAGCCCTCGGCGCCGGGTATCTCGCGACCTTCCACACCGTCACCTACATCCTGCTCTCCCTGGTGGCGCCACCCTGCCTCCTGCTCGGCATTCCACCCGCAGCCGTCCGGCGGGGCCTGGATCATCGGCTGGCCGGTCCGCTCATCCGCGGCGTGGCTCGGCCGCTGGTCGCGCTCACGATCTTCAACGTGATCCTGCTCCTGACTCACGTCCCCGCCATCGTGGACGGTGCCATGAGCAGCCAGTTAGGCGCCCTGGCGATCGATCTCGGCTGGTTTCTCGGTGGAGTCGCGCTCTGGTGGCCGGTGCTTGCGCCCGCGCCGGACATCTGCCGCATGGGCCGGCCGATGAAGATGGCGTATCTCTTCGCCTCCACGCTGGTCCCCATCATCCCCTCGGCGTTTCTGACCTTCGCCGAGTATCCGCTCTATGCGACGTATGAGCTCGCGCCGAGGATCTTCGAGAAGATGACGGCCCAGCAGGATCAGCAGGTGGCGGGATTGATCATGAAGCTGGTCGGGGACCTGCCGATCTGGTTCGCGTTCGGCGTCATCTTCTTCCGGTGGGCGAAGGCCTCGGAAATCACTCCGCCGCCGGACCACCCCGGTTCCCGGACCCCGATTCCCTCTCAGGTCTGAGCGTCGGGCGCTTCCAGCCGGGGATGAACGGCGGAGGCTGGCCTCCGGCGCGGCGCGCCAGATCGAGATGCGGGGCCACCAGATCCGCGAGCTGCTGAGCCAGTGCCATGTCGGTGCGGGAGAAGCCGGTATGCCCTCGCGCCGTCATCGCCATCGCACCGAAGATGCGCCCCGCTGTGCGTAGCGGGACCACCAGAACCGCCATCGGCTCGGAACCTTCCCCCTGCGTCGTCAGCAGAAATGGCACCTCACCCCGCACCACCTGCGCCACCCCAGTGCCTTCGATCGGCTCCTGAGGCAGGTCGGCCAGCGGCATCGTCGCCCCGGGTTTGACCACCGCCACCCGGTGCTCATCGGTGAGCCGAACGGCGAACTCCAGGGCGGTAACGGGCAGCAGCGCTGACGCCTGCTCGACGAAGAGCTTCGTTCCCTCACCGAGAAATGGGGTGGTCGCCAGGAGTTCCGCCACCTTCGAAAGCCGCATGGGCACGTGGCGGAGCACGTCGAGCTGACCCTTCAGGACGCTGTGCTGCCAGGCGAGCACGATTCCATCCACCCGCGGTGCAAGCAGGGCTCCCACCCGATCGAGCAGCACCAGATCCTCTTCGCGGTACATCGCCGGGCCGGCGCTGCCGAGGATCAGGTACCCCGTCAGCCGCTCGACCACTTTCAAGCGCACGCCGATCACCGAGCGGGGTGGCTGCTCGGGTCCCCTGACTGTCACCAGTTCCGGGATCGGCGTGTCGCGCGTCAGCGACGCGTCGCTCACGATCACCCCTTGCCGCTCTCCCAGCAGTTGTGCCGGATTGAGAGTCGACGTCGAAACCGAGAGCGCGGGATCGCCCCACAGTGGGCCATGCCCGTGCAGCGCCAGGCGATAGTGGTGCTCGCCGGCCCCATCGGGGATCAGGATCTCGTAGGCATCGTGCGGGAGAATCGGCTGCAGCGCGAAGGAGAGTGCGAGCATGAGGTCGCGCGGTGTGCCTGCACCACCGATGGCGTCGGCCACCGCCTCAAACAGCTCGCCCTCCCGTTCCTGATTCCGGGCCGCTCCTCGGCTCAGACCATCGAGTGACGCGGCTTCGGCGGCGAACGGCTGATTTGTCGAGTGACCGTCGTCAGGCACATTGCCGGCCCTGGTCACCCGCGCCAGCATCGGACCCATCACGTCGGCAGCGGCTTCAATCAGGGCCCGGGCCCGCATGCCGTAGGCGTGCGGCGTGAACGACGCCACCAGGATCAGCGCGACATCCTGCCCGCCGTGGCGCACCGGACAGAGCAGCACCGAGCCGTAACCCGCCCGGCGGATGCGGTCCTCGAGTTGGTCGAGCAGCAGTTGGTTGGCGATCGGATGCGCGGAGGGCACCTGGAGGTTGTCCTCGACGAGCGCTGCCGGTTCGATGAGAATCGGCTCTCCGTCACTGCCATAGATCCACAGCGCCAAGAGCTCCGCCGGAATCTCCGGTCGAAGCGCATCGTTCACCGCCTCGTACCACGCCTTCAGCTCATCCATGTCCTGGATGCGCGTGCGCGGATGCAGCAGCGGGATCAGTTGGCGGAAGTCCGCATCACCCATCGGCATAGGCCTATTCTAGGCAGGGTCCGTGCCCCCGGCTGCTAGAGCAAAGGGACTAATACCCCTCCCCCCTACTTGTATACCCCTTAGCCCTATGCTAGCTTACCTCCCGCTAGATCGAGATTTCACCCCGAATCGAGGAGCCAACTCATGAAAGACATAGCACTTACCATCTCCGGCATGAGCTGCTCGCACTGTCTCAACGCGGTCAACCAGGCTCTCGCCGGCGTACCGGATATCGAAGTGCGCTCCGTTCGGATCGGTCGTGCAGAGCTCCGTTTGCCGGAGGGTGGCTCGAGTGACGGGGCCAAGGCCGCCATTGAAAAGGCGGGATACAAGGTCGAAACCGTGCTCCCCGCATAGGTGGCGGCCATGACCGTGACCCAGATTGGTGTCACCGCGGCCGGCGTGGCCGGGATCGCGTGGATCTACTGGTACTTCTTCGTTGCCGCCCGTCAGGCCGCCGTGCAGGCGGTGGCGTCCGCTGGCGCCCAGGAAGTCACCGTCACGGTCGATGGGGGCTACGCCCCATCGGTCATCGAGGTAGAGGCCGGCCGGCTGGTTCGGCTTCACTTCGATCGGCGGGACCGCGGCAGCTGCACGGAAGAGGTCGTCCTTCCCGACTTCGGGATCCGGCGCTTTCTGCCGACCGGTACAACGACGACGGTCGAATTCACCGCAGGCACCCCAGGCAGCTACGCCTTCTCCTGCGGCATGGGGATGGTCCATGGCCAGTTGCGGGTGGTGAATAGAGGGCCCCAATGACAACCGAGACACAAACGATCGGCCAGGGCACAGAGCGAATTGATCTCACGGTCAGCGGGATGACCTGTGCCGCCTGCAGCGGGCGGGTGCAGCGAGTTCTCGAGCAGACGGCCGGTGTCAGCGAGGCCAGTGTCAACCTCATGACGGCCTCCGCAACAGTCGCCTACGATCCGGCGCTGGTTGACGCGGCCAGGCTCGTCGAGGCGATCCGCGCGACAGGATACGGCGCGGCGATCCCCGCTCCCGATCGCACCGTCGAGGAAGAACTCGACGCGCAGGATGCGGCCAGAGACGCGGAAGTTGCGGAACTGCGGCGGAAATTCGCAGTGACTCTCCTGGCCGGTGTGCTGGCCATGGTGCTGTCGATGCCGCTCGCACACGGATCGGGCAGCGATGCGATGGGCCACGACCCCGCGGTCCGGTTCATGATGCCGCTGAACAGGTTGCTGCAGTCGCTCATGCCAGGGCTCTACCAGATCTCGCCGGATGCGCTCCGCTGGATCCTGCTCGGTGTCACGCTGCCGGTGGTCTTCTGGGCCGGCCGTCACTTCTACAGCCGCGCGTGGGCCGCCTTCCGGCACCACTCCGCGGACATGAATACGCTGATCGCCGTCGGGACGGGCGCCGCTTTCCTGAGCAGCACGGCCATGACCTTCGCCAGTGACTGGTTCCTCGCTCAGGGCCTCCCCGCGGATGTCTACTTCGAGGCCGTCATCTGGATCATCGGCTTCATCCTGCTGGGCAACATGCTGGAGGCCCGCGCCAAGGGCCGCACCTCCGGAGCCATCCGGCGGTTGATGGGACTGCGTCCCGCGCGGGCATGGGTCCGTCGCGATGGGCAGGATGTTGAACTCCCGATTGCCGAGGTCGTCGTCGGAGACGAAGTCCTCGTGCGCCCCGGAGAGCGGGTTCCGGTCGATGGCGAAGTCCTCGAGGGCAGCAGTGCCGTGGACGAATCGATGCTGACGGGCGAACCCCTTCCTGTCGCCAAGCGCCCCGGCGAGAAGGTCGTCGGCGCCACGGTCAACGGGGCTGGAGCCCTGCGGGTACGAACCACCGGTGTGGGGCGCGATACCGTGCTCGCCCGCATCATCCGCCTCGTCCGTGAGGCGCAGACGACACGCGCCCCGGTCCAGCAGCTGGCCGATCGGGTCTCCGGGATCTTCGTGCCCGTCGTCCTCTCCATCGCGATCGCCACCTTCGTCCTCTGGTTCGATTTCGGCCCCGAACCCGCCGGCCTGAATGCCCTGATGTACGCAGTCACGGTGCTGGTGATCGCCTGTCCCTGCGCCATGGGCCTGGCCGTCCCCACGGCCGTCATGGTCGCGACCGGACGCGGTGCCGAACTGGGCGTGCTGATCAAGGGTGGTGCCGCGCTGCAACGGGCGGGCGACACCCGCGTCATCGTCCTCGACAAGACCGGCACCATCACCGAAGGCAAGCCCGTCGTCACCGAGGTGATGCCGGGGGCCGCTGGAGATCGCGCGCTCGACCGCGCGGCGATCCTCCGGTTCGCCGCCGCCCTGGAGCACCTGAGCGAACATCCGCTTGCCGCCGCCATCGTCAAGGCCGCGAACGGGGATGGCCTGACAATTCCTTCCGCCGAGAACTTCAAGGTCCTTCCCGGCGAAGGCGTCCTGGGAACGGTTGAGGGTCATGCGGTGGCCGTCGGCAACCGTCGGCTGCTCGACCGTCTGGGAATCGAGGCCGGCCTGCTGGCCGACGAAGCCGATCACCTTGCGGATGGCGGGGCTACGGTTGCCTTCGTGGCAGTGGATCAGGCGGCCGTGGGCCTCATCGCCGTCGCCGACCCGGTCAAGCCGGCGAGCGGTGCGGCAATCGCGCGGCTCAAGGCGATGGGTCTCGAGGTCGTGATGCTCACCGGTGACCAGCGGCGGGCCGCAGAGAAGGTTGGTCGGTCGGTGGGCGTCGATCGGGTGGTCGCGGAGGTGCTGCCCGATCAGAAGCTGGGGGAGATCAAGCGACTACAGGCGACAGGCCGGGTGGTCATGATGGTCGGCGACGGAATCAATGATGCGCCGGCGCTCGCCGGCGCCGACCTCGGTATCGCAATGGGAACCGGTACCGACGTCGCCATGGAAGCGGGGCAGATCACCCTCATGCACGGCGATCTCGGCGGCGTTGCCACCGCAATCGAACTCAGCCGCGCCACGATGCGGGTCATCCGTCAGAACCTGTTCTGGGCGTTCGGCTATAACGTCCTCGGCATCCCCATCGCCGCCGGCGCTCTGTTTCCGCTCATCGGACTGCGGCTCTCGCCCGGCATGGCCGCGGCGGCCATGGCCTTCAGCAGCGTGAGCGTCGTAACCAACAGCTTGCGCCTGCGCCGCGCTTCGGTGGGCAGCGGTAAGGGCGACCCGCGGGGTCGTCTACTTGCTTCGGAGATCCAACCATGAATGAAGCCCAGCACGCCCCCTGCGCCTGCGGCACCAGTGAGGGCGAGCGTCATGCCGTTGCGGTGGACCCGGACATCAAGAACGGCGTCCTGACCCGTCTCCGTCGTATCGAGGGGCAGGTACGCGGACTGCAGAAGATGGTGGAGGAGGAGCGGTACTGCACCGACGTGATCACCCAGATCACCTCGGTGCAGGAGGCACTGCGGGGGGTTGGCCGCGAGCTGCTGCGCAACCACCTGAAACACTGCGCCTCCGCCGCGATCCGGGCGGACGATCCGGCGGCGGCGGAGGCGGTGTACGACGAGCTGATCGAACTGATGTACCGCGGGGTGCGATAACGCCCGCCCACCCGCGGCCCTAGGCCTTGGCCTCTTCGGCCCGGCGGTCGCGGAACTCGAGCGCTGCCTTGTACTCGGAGATCAGCCGTTCCATCATCGCCTCCCGCCGCCCATAGAGCCGCCGGAGCGGCCGCGGGACATGCTTCGCCAGAGCGTACGCGGTGAGCAGCGGCAGCGCGACCGAATTGTCCAGATAGACCACCACGGTGCCCGGCAGCTGGTCGGGGTCGATCTTGCCCCAACTGACCGCTTCGTTCGGCGTCGCCCCGGACAACCCGCCCGTGTCGGGCCGCGCATCGGTCATCTGCAAGAAGAAGTCGTGCCCGCGCTCGTCGATGCCCAGGACCTCCTGGATCTGCGGCTCGGTCTGCAGCAGGAAATTCTTCGGGCTGCCCCCGCCCACGATGAAGGCCGCGCTCTTGCCGCCGCTCCGCTTGGCCTCGAGCACGATGGCGGCGGTTTCGTTCACGTCCGCGCTGACGTCGAAGCGCAGCTTGCTCCCGGACAGGGCCTGCTCCGCCACGTTCATCCCGATTGAGCTGTCCCCCGGGGAGCTGGTGTAGATCGGGACCTCGAGTTCGTGCGCCATGGAGAGCACCGAGCGCTTGGAGAGTCCGAGCGCCTTCTCCCGCTCCTTGAGGTAGCCGCCCAGCAGGTAGTGATACTCCGCGCTGCTCATCGCCCGCTGGAATTCCGGCCGGGCCGAGACTTCGCGGACGAAGGCATCGGTCGACAGCAACACCGAATAGTCGAAGAAGATGTCGTAGATGCGGACGACTCCCTGTTCGCGCAGCTCGACGTCGTCGGCTGCGTGCGTGCCCTGGTGCAGTGCGAGTCCCAGCGCGAAATGGGCGTCGTGATACAGGTTCGCGCCCGTCGAGATGATCCAGTCCACGAATCCCGCCTCCATCAGCGGAATCAGACTGCTCATGCCGAGCCCCGCCGGGGTCATCGCGCCGGTGAGACTCATGCCGACGGTGGTCTCCGGCGCAAGCATCCGCTCCGTGAAGAGTTTGCATCCCTCCCGGAGCCGGCCCGCGTTGTACGCCAGGAAGGCGTTGTCGATCAGCTCCGCCGCTGTTTCCCGGCCGGTGATGGCCGCCGGATTGATCCGCTTGCCACGAAGGACGTTGGCGCTGGGTCGGGTCATCGCGAATACCGGTTGTGGGTCCGTTCGGTCATA
>DAINRP010000071.1:2897-12926 GCA_036741755.1 Gemmatimonadales bacterium | reverse complement strand
CGCTGGGATCCGGAGGCGCCACCGCCTGACACGGATGAGGGGGAGGGCTATCGCGAGTCGATCCGCCGAGAGCTGGAAGCGGTCAAGCAACATCCCGACTATTGCGCCATTGCGGCGCACGCACATGCGCAGCACGAGCTGCCCTTCGTCCACCTTGCGGGTGCGAGCGGCTTCACCGAGGGCGCCTTCGATCTTGTCGCACCGGAGGGCAACGGCTTGGTCGTGCTCGACGTGAAGACCAGCGCCATTCCGGCCTCCGCGGCGCCGGAACGGGCCGCTCACTACGCACCCCAGCGGGATGTCTACGTCACGGCGGCGGAAGCCATCGCCGGCCGGCCAGTCGAGCGCTTCGCCTTTCAATTCTCCCGGGCTGGTGTCCAGGTCTCCGAGGTGATCACCGATCGGTTGCGGGCCGGGGCGCGGGAGCGCTCGAGCGCCATCATCAGCGCGATCGGCGCAGGAGATCCATCGCTCAGCCGGTTCCCGACGGAGTGTCACTACTGCGGCTACCGAAAGGTCGGCTGGTGCGCGGGAGTGCCAGGCGCGGAGCCGTGATGCAGGGGGAGAGAACCCGGAACTCGGAACTAAGCACTAAGCACCAAGCACTAAGCACTCCCCTCGCCCTTCGAAGCTACGGTGCCGTCCCACCCCCGCATCTCGCCACCGTCCACGCCTGCGGCTCGGCCCACTGGATCCGCGACCAGGTCGGCTCCCGCGCGGCCCAGTCCGGAAGACTCCGATAGAGCACCACGCATCCCAGCGCCTCGGTATCGATGGTCATCGGAGCCATCCAGACCACCAGGGCCGGGATGCGCAGCATGTCAGGCACCACTCCGCCGGCCACGTCGGTCAGATTGGCGACGTCCAGCCGTGGATCGCGATAGAAGTAGCTCCGCCGGCCCCCGATCCGGAACGGATCCCGGCCTCCGACCAGCAGCAATCGGCGCGGCTGGTGCCGATAGATCGCCTGCTGCACTCCGATCTCCTGCCGTGCCGGGAGCAGGGTGCGGAGCACGAACCCTGTCAGGTTGAGGGCCAGCGTCAGCGCCACCAGCACCTGGCCGAGTCGAGCGCCTTTGAACCAGGCGACGAGGCGCGGGCGATCGTCCAGCGACATCCCGATCAGGAAGGGTGCGTACACGGCCACCGGGAACAGGAACCGGAGTTCCTTGTGGGCCAGCAGGCAGTGTCCGCCGACGAACGCCACTGTCACCCAGGTCAGCGGATTCCGGGGACGGGTGATCCAGGTCGCGATGGCCGCGAACCACAGCAGCAGTCCGATCGGTGGTCCGGCAGATAGCAGCAGCTTCGGGACGTACCACCACCAGGGGTAGGCGCCGAAGCGATGCGCCGCGATGCCTACCACGAGCTGCTGGTGCACGTAGCGCCAGGGAGTCAGCACCCACTCGCCGTAGCCCCAGCGGTCGAGGCCCAGACTCACCGCGACCACCAGCACCAGTCCGCCCGTCACCGCGCCGACTCGCGAGAGCGAAGGTCGGCATGTCCACCACCACCATCCCAGTCCGCCCGCGATCAGGAGGACGGCCTGATAGCGCGCGGCAAAGCCGAGCCCGAGGCCGACTCCCGCCAGGAAGAGTGCTCGGCGCGGCAGCCCGGCTTCCTGCGAATCCCGGATCAGGGTGGCAAAACCGAGCGCGAACAGTGACCCGGACCACGACTCGCTCGAGAAGCGCACCGCCAGGTAGGGCACGAACCAGAGCAGACAGCTCGCGGCAACCGCCACCCGTCGCGCTGCCGCAGTGTGGAACCAGGGGCGACTCACCTCGAGCAGTCGCATCAGGGCCGCGGCGTACAGCAGGCCGGAGAGGAGCCGGAGCGCCGCGGCGATGACGAAGGGATCCGTCACCCCGACTCCGCGGAAGCCCCGGATCACCAGCAGCGCCACCGCCGGCTGGAACCAGGAGCGGATCTGGTCGTGGAATTCCCAGGGCAGGTCGGTCGTGGGGGTCAGGCCGAGCTTGAGGTCCGCGAACTCCAGGATCTGGAAATGCTCGTCGTTGTGATGGAATCCGATCGACCACCAGGCGGTGATCACCAGCAGCAGAAACAGCGCTTGCAGGCAGCGCCGTTCGAACAGCCGGAGATCGGTCGGTTGGCTCAGGGATGCCTCCTCGGCAGACGCAGGTACAGACCCTTCATTGGAATCCACGCTGCGAGCCGCTCAGCTCCGGCGGCTGATCTGGCTCTGGCTCGCCGCCGCCAGGGTGAGGCGGTGCAGGGCGACCAGACCCAACTGGTCCAGGTTGGGGCCAACATATCCGCCGGCCAGCACAAAGGCGATCGGCAGTCGCAGGCTGGCGCACCACTCGAACACCATCGTCTCCCGATCGGCCAGGATCTGCCGGGCAATACCGGCCTGACCGCCGGTCGGGCAATCCTCGAACGGGTCCATGCCGGCGTTATAGAGGCAGAGGTCGAATGCGTGATCCTGCTGACCCGTCTCGTGCAGCATGCGCCGGATGGTGGGCAGATACTCCGCACTCGTCGCGACCATCGCCAGCCTGGTTCGCTCGCTGCTCGGGTAGCTGTCGAAGCTGTTGACCGACACGTCAACCTGCCGGATGCGATCCTCGCGTGCGATCAGCGACGCGGTGCCGCCGCCGCAATGGGCGTCGAGATCCAGGATCAGGACCGACCTGGCTCCGGCGGACAGTGCGGCCTGCGCCGCGAGGACCAGTCCGTTGAAGGTGCAGAACCCGGCCCCGCTCGCGTGGCGGGCGTGGTGGAGACCGCTGGACAGCGATCCGGCCACGCCCTGCTTCAGTGCCGCATGTGCCGCTGCGACCGCACCGCCGTTCGACGCCAGCACCATCGGCCACAGTCCGGTATCCCATCGGAACCCCTGCGACTCGGCCAGGCCCAGGGGCACGCCGGTCTCGACCGCAGCGACGTAGCCGGCGTCGTGGACGGTCGCCACCTGATCCCGGGTCAGCGGCACCGGCTCGGCCAGTTCGATACCCGGCAGCGGCGATTCCACGAGTGAGTCCGCGATCCACTTCGCCTTGCGGGTCGTGTCGAAGGCGTAACCGGAACCGACGTAGGCCGGGCTGTAGAAGACACGCATGTCCGGAAACTATTGTGTTTGCAGGTCGTCCGTCCGCGGCGGACGGTGCCTGCGGTCTCACCGTGGCCGTCCTCGATCGCGGCCAGCACCAACCCCAGCATGCCGCCGGGCGCCTGTGCCGCCTCTCCGTGTTCCGATGTGAAACCCCACCTTGGGCGGGCGCGTACAGGGTCCACACTCGTCCGTCGTTTCCCGGGAGCCGCGAATGAAATACCCCAAGCTCGCCCTCACGGGCACCATCATTGTTCTCGCCGTCGGGGGTCTCGCCGCCAAACGCGCCCTCGGTGGCAACAAGAATGAAGGCCCGAAGGCCGTCGCGGTGACCCGGGGAACCCTGGTGGACAAGGCCCTCGCTGTCGGCACCATCGAGCCCAGAGTCGAAGTCGGCGTCAAGTCGACCCTCGCCGGCGTGGTCCGGCGGCAGTATGCCCAGGTCGGCGACTACGTCCACCGCGGCGAGCCGCTGCTCGAGATCTCCCCCAACCCCACGCCGCTCGAGCTGGTGGAACTCCGCCGGTCGATCGACCTCAAGCAGATCGCCCTGACCAACCTGGAAGTAGAGCTGGAGCGGCAGCGGGAACTCCGCAACGCCGACCTCATTTCGCAGGCCGAGTTCGAGACCGCCGGGCGGCGGGTCGCGGAGGCGCGCACCGAGCTCGAGCTCGCCAAGGATCGCCTGGCGCTGCAGCAGGCGGGCAAGCTGGACAGCGCCGGCAGCCGAGTCGAGTCGGTGGTCCGGGCGCCCATCGACGGATTTGTGCTGGACAAGGCGGTGGAGATCGGCGACCCGGTCACTCCGCTCACCCCGTATCAGGAAGGCACGGTCCTGATGCGGATGGCGGCCATGCGGGATCTCATCTTCCGGGGCTCGGTGGATGAGATCGACGTGGGCCGTCTCAAGGAGGGGATGCCGGTCGACATCCGGATCGGCGCGCTTCCGGCCGCGACAGTGACGGGGCGGCTGGACAAGATCTGGCTCAAGGCGAAGAAGCAGGAGCAGGCCACGGTCTTTCCGATCGAGATCAGTCTCACCGACACCCACGGGGCGACCCTCCGCGCCGGCTACTCCGCCAATGCGGAGGTGATCATCGCGCGGCGGGACAGCGTGCTGATGGTCCCGGAGCGAGTCCTGGCCCATCGGGGGGACAGCACCTTCGTCACCCTGCGGGGTGCACCGGGCAAGACCGAGGAACGCCGCATCCGGACCGGGCTCTCCGACGCGATCAACATCGAGGTGCTGGAGGGGCTCACCCAGAAGGACTCGGTGCTGGAGCAGCCCCCGCGCGAGATCCACTGACATGCTGCGCGAGTTCCTGGCCGATATCCGGAGTCAGAAGCTCCGGACCACGCTCACCGTCCTGGGCATCGCCTGGGGCACGGTGGCGGTGGTGGTGCTGCTCGCCTTTGGCGTAGGACTCGAGCGCCAGACGAAGAAACGCTTTCATGGGCTCGGCGACCGGATCGTGATTCTCTTCGGCGGGCGGACCACCCGTCCCTGGGCGGGGTTCCCCGACGGGCGCAACATCCCGCTGCACGAGGAGGACGCCACGATGCTGCTCAATGAAGTCGCCGAGATCGAGCAGCTGAGCCCCGAGTACATCGCCAGCTCCACGCGGGTGCACCGCGGCCTCAAGGCGGCGACCCCGTCCATCACCGGGATCCTCCCGGCCTACGGCGAGATGCGGAACATCATCCCCGGGCCAGGAGGACGGTTCATCAGCGATCGCGACGTCGCCGACCGGCGGCGGGTGGCGATGCTGGGCGATGGCGTGGCGAAGCTTCTCTTCGGGGAGGAGGAGCCGGTGGGGCAGCAGGTCATGGTCGGCGACACCCCGTTCACCGTGGTCGGGGTAATGCAGCCGAAGCTGCAGAACTCCTCCTACGAGTCACGCGACCGGGACCGGATCTTCATTCCGGCCTCCACCCATCGCGCGCTCTTCGGGCAGCTGCGGCTCAACGACATCGTCTACCGCGCCAGGAGCTCCGAGCTCACCAAGGTGGCGGAGCGGCATGTGTACGAGACCATGGCCCGCAGGTACAAGTTCGACCCTGACGACAAGGACGCGCTGGGGGTGTGGGACACCAGCGAATGGGAGACCCGGTTCGGCTACCTGTTCCTGGCGTTCAACATCTTCTTCGCCATCGTCGGCAGCTTCACCCTGCTGGTCGGCGGGATCGGGGTGGCGAACATCATGTACATCGTGGTCCGCGAGCGCACCCGGGAGATCGGTATCCGTCGCGCGGTCGGCGCGACCCGGCGCGACATCATGCGGCAGTTCTTCGCCGAGACCCTGCTGATCGTGCTGCTGGGGGCGGTGGCAGGCATGATCCTCTCGGTGGGCATCGTGTTCGGGATGGGGAGCCTGCCTATCAAGGAATTCGTCGGGAGCCCGGTGATCTCGGGCACCGTGCTCCTCGCCACCCTCGTCCTGCTGGCGCTGGTCGCCTTTGCGGCCGGGCTCCTCCCCGCCCGGAAGGCGGCGGGACTCGATCCGGTCGAGGCCCTCCGCTCATGACCGGGGCCTGAGTCGCGCCATGTGGACGATCCTGATCCAGGAATTCCTGGGCGATCTCAGGGCCCAGCGCACCCGCGCGCTGCTCACCTTCTTCGCGGTGGCCTGGGGCACGCTCTCGGTGGTACTGCTGCTCGCCTTCGGCGAGGGACTCAAACGCACCATCAGCAACGGACTGCTGGGCGCAGGCGAGCGGATCTTCATGATCTACGGCGGCGAGACCGGCATCTCGTTCGCCGGGCTCCCTCTCGGTCGCCCCATCCGGCTCGTCGAGGAGGATCTGGATCTCCTGCGCCGCTCGGTCCCGGACATCGACATGGGGAGCGTCTCCTACGGCAACTGGGGGATCTCCTTCCAGGTGGACCGCAAGCGGGCCAACGCCTACCTCGAGGGCGCGGGCCCGGATCACGAAGCGATGCGGCACATGTTCCCCGCCGACGGGAGCCGCTTTCTCAATCAGAGTGACATGGACCTCCGGCGGCGCGTCGTCTTCCTCGGCAATGAGCTTGCGGGCAGGCTGTTCGATGCCGGCGTGGATCCGGTGGGACGGAACGTGACGATCGACGGCCTGCCGTTCACGGTGATCGGGGTGCTCAAGAAGAAGTTCCAGGACTCGAGCAACAACGGCCCCGACGCCGACCGGGCCGTCATCCCGAGCACCACGTTCCGGACCATCTACGGCAGCCGGTTCGTGGAGCACCTGATCGTGCGGCCCCGGGATGCGTCGCTGGGTCCGAGAGTGAAGCAGGAGATCTACCGGGTCCTCGGTCGCAAGTACCGCTTCGACCCCGCCGACGAGCGGGCCCTCGGCATGTGGGATTTCATCGAGGGCGCCAAGGAGAACCTGGCCGTGGGCCTCGGCATCCAGATCTTCATGGGCCTGGTGGGCGCCTTCACCCTGCTGGTGGCCGGGGTGGGTGTCGCCAATATCATGTACGTGGTGGTCCGGGAGCGGACCCACGAGATCGGCGTCAAGCTGGCGCTGGGGGCGCGGAAGAAGCACATCATGGCGCAGTTCCTGTTCGAGGCCATGGCCATTGCCGTGTCAGGCGGCCTGGTGGGACTCGCGGTGGCCACGGCACTGGTGCTCGGCATCGACGCGATCCCGGCGGGCGACAACCCGGCCATGGAGTACCTGCTCAACCCGGTGCTCTCGTGGCCGATCGCCCTGGTGTGCGTCGGTACCCTCGTCGCGGTGGGGCTGGTGGCAGGGATCCTCCCCGCCCAGCGGGCCGCCCAGGTCGATCCGGTAGAGTCGCTGCGGTACGAATAGGCCTGCCCGGCACGTCGTACGGGGCGCCGCGACATCCAGTACCGTTCCCCACCGAGTCCCTCGCCCTTCGAACCCGGAACCAGGCACCAGGTAGCAAGCCCTCTGTGCCAGGCACCCGACCCGCTACGGCACCACGATCGTCTTGCTGATCTTGTTGGTGAGCCCGCCACCGTCCGTGACGATGAGGTTCACCACGTAGTTTCCGGCACGGCTGTATGGCCGGGTGGTGATCGTCCCGGTGGCGGTCCCGCCCGCCCCCGTCGCCCCGAATGTCCAGGTGTAGAGCACCACCGCCACATCGTCGGTCGAGGTGCTGCCGTCGAGGGTGCAGAGATGCGCGGTCGTGCAGCTGTAGCTGAATCGTGCGACCGGCGCCTTGTTGACCGGCGCCGTCACCGTGACCGTGCTGCTCTGCGTGCTGTTGAGCCCACCGCCATCGGTGACGGTGAGGGTCACCGTAAAGGTGCCTGCGGTGGCGTAGCTGTGACTCGCCGTTACCCCGGTTCCGCTGCCGCCATCCCCAAAGCTCCAGGCGTAGGAGGCGATGCCGTTGTCATCGGTGGAGCCGGCCCCGTTGAAGCTGCAGGCGAGCAGCGTACAACTCGTGGCAAAGCTGGCCACCGGCGGCTGATTCACCGGGGCCGTCACTGTGACTGTGCTGCTCTGCGTGCCGCTGAGCCCGCCGCCGTCGGTGACGGTGAGGGTCACGGTAAAGGTGCCGCCGCTGGCGTAGCTGTGGCTCGCCGTGACGCCGGTGCCGGTTCCGCCATCGCCAAAGTCCCAGGCGTAGGAGACGATGCCGATATCGTCACTCGAAGTTGCGCCGTTGAAGCCGCAGGCGAGGAGGCTACAACTCCCGGTGAAGGCTGCCACCGGAGGAGCGTTGACGGTGACCGTTCGGGCGCGCGTGCTGCTGAGTCCGCTGCCGTCGGTCACCGTGAGCGTGACGGTGTAGCTGCCGCCGGTGGCGTAGTCATGGTTCGCGGTTGCTCCGGCCGAGATGCCGCCATCCCCGAACGCCCAGTCGTAGGCGACGATGCCGATGTCGTCGGTCGAGCCCGATCCGTCGAAGCTGCAGGCGAGCAGCGTGCAGCTCTCGGTGAAGGCCGCCACCGGTGACTGAGCGACCGCGACCGACCGGGTGGCGGTGTGGGTGAGGCCGCCGCCATCGGTGACGGTGAGCGTCACCGCGTAGCTGCCGGCGGCCGCGTAGCCGTGATTCGCCGCCATGCCTACGGCGGTGCTCCCATCCCCGAACGCCCAGTCGTAGCTGACAATGCCGATGTCGTCGGTCGAGCCCGCGCCGTCGAAGCCGCAGGCCAGTTCGATGCACTGGCCGGTGAAGGCCGCGACCGGAGACTGATTCGGGGGAGGCGTCGCGGAGACCGTCGTGGTCCTGGTGAGCGTGTTGCTGAGCCCCTCGCCGTCGGTGACGGTGAGGCCCACGGTATAGTCGCCGTCAGCGGCGTAGGCGTGAGTCGCCATGGCACCGGTGGCGGTGGCACCGTCCCCGAAGGCCCAGTCGTACGAGACGATGCCGGCGTCGTCGCTGGATCCCGCCGCATCAAAGCTGCAGTCGAGCAGGGTACACCGATCGGTGAACGCCGCCACGGGGGCCTGATTGATCCGGGGAGCGACCGTGACGATCGTCGTCTGGGTGCTGGTGAGGCCGCCGCCATCGGTGACCGTGAGGGTCACCGGGTAGCTGCCGGCATCGGCGTAGCTGTGGCTCGCCGAAACGCCGGTGCCGGTATTGCCATCACCGAAGCTCCAGTCCCAGGTGACCACAACGGTGTCGTCGGTGGATCCCGCGCCGTCGAAGCTGCAGGCGAGATAGGTACAACTCTCCGTGAAGCCCGCGACCGGGGGCTGATTCACTGGCAGCGTGACGGTGACGGTCTTCGTCTGCGTGTTGCTGAGGCCGCCGCCATCGCTGACGGTGAGCGTCACCGTGTAGTCGCCCTCGGCGCCGTAGCCGTGCTGCGCCGTCACGCCCGTCGCGGTATTCCCATCCCCGAAGCTCCAGGCGTAGGTGACCACAGAGGCGTCGTCGCTCGAGCCCGACCCGTCGAAGGCGCAGGCGAGGTGCGTGCAGCTCTCGGTGAAGCTCGCGACGGGGGGATTGTTGAACCCGGCACTGACGACCTGCGTCGCCGTCAGCGAGAAGGTGCAGCTGGTGCCGGTGCCGCCGCATGCACCACCCCATCCGGAGAAAGATCCGCTACCGCTCGGGGTCGCGCCGAGTGTCACGGTGCTGCCCTGCGGGAGCTGGACGCTGCAACTCCCGCTGGTCGTCCCGCCGCTGATCGTGCAGTTGAGGCCGCCCGGTCCGGTCACGGTGCCGTTGCCCGCCGCCGCTCCACTCTGCAGGCTCAGGGTCACGAGCGGGGGAGGGCCAAACCCGGCGCGCACTGTCTGGGAAGTATTGAAGGTCACGGTGCAGGTCGTTGCGGTGCCGCCGCAGCCGCCGCTCCAGCCGATGAAACTCCCGAAACTGGAGGGTGTCGCGGTCAGGGTGATGACACTCCCCTGGATGAGCGGGTTGCCGCAGGTACCACTGGCCGTTCCGCCGTTGATGGAACAGTTGATCCCCAGTGGGCCGGTCACCGTGCCGCTTCCGCTACCCGTACCAGCCTGCACGGAGAGCGAAGTGGACTTGAACTGGGCGAGCTGGGCGGCCATCGCGCTGGTCGTGCCCGCGAACGCGGGATCGGCGGCGTGGTTGTTGAGCTCGGACGGATCGGCGCTCAAGTCATACAGCTCGGCGTCTCCATTGGCGTACTCGATGTACTTCCACTGATTGCAGCGCATCGCCTGAAAGGTGCTCGCCGCGATGCCGGTTCCGAGCTGCTCCAGCAGCAGGCAGCTGCGCGCCAGCCCGCCGCCTCGCACCAGCGGCATCAGGTTGAGGCCATCCACGACACTGGCGGGCGTCACCCCCGCATAGGCGGCGAGCGTGGGCGCGAGATCGAGGTTCGCGATGATGGTGGAGTCGTGTCGCGCGAGGCCGCCCGGTATCCGGATCCACATCGGCACCCGCTGGCACTCCTCGTACGGGCAGAACTTGTTGTCGGCGATCCGGTGCTCGCCGTAGCTCAGTCCATTGTCGCTCCAGATGATGAAGATCAACGGCACCGATCTGATGGGGCTGCTCGGCA
>DAINRP010000071.1:0-2887 GCA_036741755.1 Gemmatimonadales bacterium | reverse complement strand
GAGTGTATTCTGCCAGCGCCCCGTCGCCTGCAGCGCGCCGATCAGTCTGGCGACGCCTCGGTCCACGCTCTGCAGCGCTGCCTGAGCCTTGCGGCGGAAGTCATCGATGCTGTCCTTCACCGCCTGGGTGAACGGCGGCAGGCCGGCGATCCACGCCGGCGCGGGCGTTGGCAGCGAGTCGAATCCCAGCGGCCGGTACGGTGGATCGCCGAGGAACGGCGTGAGGTCCGAGGCGAACTCCGGCTTCGGCGGCGCAACCCGGCTGTTTACGATCGAGGAGTGGGGCCCGAAGGGCGCCCACACCAGGAAAAGCGGCGTGGCGGCCGGAGTCGTGTTGATGTAGTTCGTAGCGATGTTCGACGTCTGGGTGGTGGAATAGGTGCCAGCCGGCGGGGTCTTGATCACTCCGTTGGAGTCCAGCTGGCAGTAGTAGGCGTCGTCGTCGGAGCACCAGTGCGCCACGAACTGGGTCCAGCCGGGCGGCACCGCCGGTCCCACCTTCTGGGGCTTGAATCCGTTGAGGTACTTGCCGACCAGCATCGTGCGGTAGCCGGCGCTCTTGAGCCAGGTGGCGATGGTGGACGCCGGCTTGAACTTGACCGCCCCGCCGTTGGGGCTCGCGCCCGTGAGCACGCCGGTGTTGTGCGAATACAGCCCGCTGAGAAAGGTGCTCCGGCTGGGACAGCACTGCGGCGTCGTCGTGTACGCCTGATCGAACTGCACCGCTTCGGCCTGCAGCAGGGCGGTCGTGCTGGGCATGTACCCCATCTGGTCGTAGCGCTGATCATCCGTGATCACGACCACGATGTCGGGCTGTGAGGCCGTGGCGGCGGCCATGGTGGGGCCGGATTGTTTCGATGGTTCCGATGGCGAGGCACAGGCGGCAAGAACGAGGAGGGCGCTGGGAAGCAGCTTCCGCATGCGGTACGCTCCGGCAGTTGTTCGGAATGCTGTGGCGTGAGGTGCCTGCAACGAGCGGTCGGTCGATGTAATGTCTGGGGATCCTGCGACAGTCTATCCGGTGGGCGTCAGCTTGCCGTCATTTCCCGGGTGGCGCAAGGCGAGCTTCAGTCTGCGGGGGAGGGCGATCAGGTTGCAACGTCAGGGGCAAGCCGCGCAGTTCGGCGTAAGCTGTTGCCTCGCAGGCTGTTGGATGGGTTGAATGGCCTATCCCTCGGGAGGGCAGCGAACGGCGGCGAGTTGTGTCGGGTCGGGATGAACCGCCGTCCCACAGAATTCCTCTACCTCCGAACCCGGGACCCGGCACCAAGCACTAGGCACTAGGCACTAAGACCGGAACCCGGAACTCACTCCGGCGGCTTCTCCTGCAGCGCCTCATCCTCGTTCAGCACGACCTCGCCACTGCCCGGGACATCCTCGCTGCCGCCGCGGAAGCCGTCGGTCAGATGCTCGTCGGAGCCGCTGCGGAACAGCGCCACGAGGTCGTCATCGGTGCCGCTGGCGCGCCCGGTGAGTTCGGCGGGCAAGGGCTCGCGGCCCTCGAGCGCCGGTGTCTCCGGCCGAGTCGTGCTGCCGTCGGCGTGCGCGGTCGGAAGCATCGGGGCCGGCACCGGAGACTTCGGCAGGCTGGCCTTGGTGGGCTTGATGGGCTTGGGTGCCATTAGGGGTTCTCCGGGATCGGTGAAGAGATGAGGGACCTCCCAAGGCGGGCACCGGCGCCTGCCCCAGAAGATCCCTCATTCACTCACTCGTTCGCTTCGCTTCATCGGGCCGACCGCGCCAGACGTCCTGCACTCGGTACTCGGAACTTGGAACTACTTACTCACTGCTATACCATCACTCCGGCTTCGTGGCTGCCAACTCGTCCACCCAGTAGCCGGGTTTGTCGTAATGGCTGTGCAGCTCGGACTCGTACTCCCGCGTCAGCGATTCCTCGCTGTATTCGGGCGCCTGCTTGATCACCTCGCGGGTCTGGTTGACGAACACCTTCGACTCCTCCCAGCTCATTTTGTCGATCCAGTGCGGTGAGATCAGCACATGCTTGCCGGGCAGCCAGTTCCGGGTGTTGACGACCAGATAGCGGATGGACCAGGTCTCGTCGTCCACGATGAAGTCTTCGACGTGACCGATCTCTCCGTCGGGCGCCTGGATGTGATAGCCCTTCAGCGCCTCGATACTGCGGAGGTGCGGGTCCCAGGGCTTATGCTCGGGGCTCGCCGCTGTCCAGTATTCGGGATTGCGGCTGATGGAGGGGTAGGTACCCCACATGTAGGGACCGCCCCAGTAGGACGGCCAGCCGTAGTACCCGTAGTAGTTCTCCTCGAACTGGCGCGAGACCGGCTTGTCGCTCTCGAGTGCGGGACTCTCCTCGATCTGCTGCCGGGTCAGCGTGGTCACGATCTCCTTCGTATCGCCATGCACCGCCTCCAGCGCATAGGGCGACAGCAGCACCGACCGGCCCGTCAACCATCCTGCGGTGTCCGCGACCAGGTAGCGGATCGTCCAGAACTGGTCGTCGAAGTAGAAGTCCTTGACGCTCCCGATCGAGCCATCGCGTGCCTTGAGGGAGTACCCCTCCATGGACTTCGCAAGCTTCAGCATGCTGCGCCTCCCTTCATCACCGGCGACGGGTGGAGCCGCCGCCCGTCCTTGAACCCGCTCGGAGCCTTCCACCCAACAACGGTATCAGCCCGGCGTCGGCGGTGAAATCGCTCGAAGGGAGGATGGGGGTGAGCGCTGGCCTGCCCCATGAACGCGACTTCCGCGCGCCTTCGTGATTTCCTCAGACGGGGCCCGCTACCAATCGTAGGCTGTTTCTCTCCCGTTTACCCGAGGCCGTCATGCACGACGCTCCCAAGACCATGGGCCAGCAGTTCGGCCGCCGCAGCTGGGCCGAGCCGTGGAAGATCAAGATGGTCGAGCCGCT
>DAINRP010000070.1:0-13093 GCA_036741755.1 Gemmatimonadales bacterium | reverse complement strand
AGACGGCTTGTGCGACCCGGTCCCATCTGACAACCTTCTCAAGGTTCACCGCTTCAAGCGATACGACTCGAACGCCCGAGTATAGCCGCATGTCCCTTCACACTTTCACCATACTCGCGCTCCTTTCCGTGGCGCCGGTCCTGCCCCTCGCCGCACAGGCGCTCGAGCCGGCCGATGCCCCGGTCGCGGTCCTGCCCACCGCCCTGTACAACGATCAGGCCAACACCCGCGAGGCCTCCGATTCCGCCAAGGCGGGGATAGGCACCTCGGCCCTTCGTGCCCGCCTCGACAGCCTGTTGCCGGGACAGGTGCGTCCCTTCGCCGAGACCGATTCGGCGGCCGACGCGCCCACTGCGAGAGCGCTGACCGGCGGCCCCGCCTGCGGCGTCAAGGTGGCGTGCGCACTCGCCATCGCCCGTTCGCAGGGAGCAAAGTGGGTTGTCCTCAGCAAAGTCAGCAAGACGAGCAATCTGATCTGGCTGCTCTCCGCCCAGCTGATCCGGGTGGCGGACGGCACGATCATCCTGGACGACTCGACGGAGCTGAAGGGCGAGCCGGAGGCGATGATTCGAGTAGGGATGCGCATCTTTGCGGATCGAGTCGTGCGGACCGTACGCGCAGGCGGTGTCGTGACGAATTTTCCCACCTGACGGGGATGGGGCAGCCAAGGGCGCGGGCGGTACTTCGCGCCGATTGCCCGGGGGGGATCCGTGAAAGCCAGCATTCGATTCTGTATTGCCACGGCACTGTGCGGGCTGGTGGCCGTTCCTGCTGGATCGGCCCAGGGCGCGCGTCCCGCAGATGGACCACTCGCGAGGCTCGCCGAGCGGGTCTGGCAGGAGGGAGAGGCGAGGCAACTCCCGGTCACGACCTCCGAGGCCTTCGGATACGGGGCCAAGCAGTTCCCGTACCGGGTGCTCGTCGTGAAGACGAGCGACGAAGACCGGCATGAGGCGATGGTCGTTTCCCTCGATGACGGAGCCCGCGTGCTTCATCTGGCCCGGCGGCTTCCCAACGATCTGTGGATCATCCGGAGTTCGATGTCCGGGGAGTATGCCAGGGGCTTTCACCGCGTGTACCCGAAGGGCGTTCCCATCGAAATGGAAGCGAGTGACGGGCAGCAGATCATCGATCAGGAGAGCGCCTTCTGGCTGGAATGGCTGAAGCAGCACGGCTCGCCCTCAGTGCCGTGACGGGCGGGCTCGCCGGGATCATCCTCGAGCCGGCATGCCCGTGAGCCCGACGCCACCCGCGAGCTTCCGGAATCAGGCCGCGTTCCGGAGCTGGCTCAAGCAGAACCACAGGAATGCGGACGAGCTGGTAGTGCGGCTGTTCAAGACTCACGCCGCCGACCAGGGGCTGGTGTATGCCGAGGCGCTCGACGAGGCACTCTGTTTCGGCTGGATCGACGGGGTACGCCGATCGCTGGATGCCGTGAGCTACACCATCCGCTTCACGCCACGGCGGCCGCGCAGCATCTGGAGCCGGGTGAATGTGGCTCACGTGGAGCGCCTCACTCAGGCCGGCCGGATGACGAAGGCGGGTCTCGCCGCCTTTGCGGCCCGCGAGGAGGGCCGGACGGGCGTATATGCGTTCGAGCAGCGGAGGATCGAGCTCGCGGCCGAATACCTCAGGTTGTTTCGGGCGGAGAGGAGGGCGTGGGAGCACTTTCAATCGCGGCCGCCGTGGTACCAGCGCACCAGCTCGCACTGGGTGATGAGCGCCAAGCGCGAGGAGACCCGGGCGAAGCGGCTCACAATCCTGATCGACTGCTCCGCCCGCAAGCAGCCCATCCCCCAACTGGCCCCGACGCCGAAGCTCCGCAACTGAGCAGCCCTTCGCCCTGGTCACTATGCCTCTTTCCCATCCCATGAGGTCGCCGTGACTACCCCGACCGATCTCGCCATTCCGCCGTTGCTCGCGCTGCTCGAGTCCCAGATTGCGGTGGACCGATCGGGCGAGTTTCTCGGGTACCACCGCACGAGAGGGCTCAAGCTGATCCGGGACTTTCTGCGGTCGCGCGGCTTTCCCGTCACGGAGGAAGAGCGACTCGGCCTCACCCTCATGCCGTACATCCAGTATGAGGCGCGTGAGGCCGGGTTCGACTGGGCCAGTCGCGGCACCCCTCCGCCGGACCTCGCGCCGCTGTTCGAGATCGACGCCCGGGTGATGACCGGAGGCGTGGCGCGCGATGCACTCACTGCCGCCGCCTTTGCGAAGTACGTGGAAGAGACCCGGCGGCTTCTCGACGAGCACACCGCGATCAGGGCGCGGATGTATAATGGGGAGCCGTGACTCAAGAAGGTTCTCTGAAAATCTGGATTGACGCGGACGCCGCACCGAGGGAAGTGAAGGAACTCATCTTCCGCGCTGCGAAGCGTCTCAACCTGGCCGTCGTGCTCGTGGCCAACCAGCGGCTGCAGCTCCCGGCGGGCAATCCGCTCGTCTCCGCCGTCTGGGTGGATGGCGGTCCTGACATCGCGGACCAGCATATCACCGCTCAGGCTGAGCCAGGAGACCTGGTGGTGACGCAGGACATCCCCCTCGCGGCAGCGCTGGTCCCGCGGGGCGTCACCGTCCTCGACCCGCGCGGCGACGAACACACGCCCGAGACGATCGGCGAGCGGCTCTCGGTCAGGGATTTCATGGAGCAACTGCGCACCGCCGGCGGCGTCACCGGCGGGCCACCGCCGTTTGACGCCCGCGCGCGACAGGCCTTCGCGGCCGCGCTGGACCGGGTGCTCACCCGTCTGCTCCGGCCGCGGTAAATGCTGCCACTCACCCTCGCGATCCCGATCGCCGCGGCCGCCTCCGCCGCGCTTCACATCCGGGCCGAATATCGCGGACCGCGGTGGCGGGTCTACCTCTTCAAGCCGCTCACCACGACGCTGCTGCTCCTCCTCGCGAGCCTCGCACCAGGCGGGCAGGCACCCGCGTACCGGCTCGCGATCGTCATCGGCCTCGCCTGCTCCCTCATCGGCGACATCCTGCTGATGTTGCCGCGCGATCGCTTCGTCGCCGGGCTCGCCAGCTTCCTGCTCGCGCATCTGGCCTACATCCTCGCCTTCAGTACCGGGGTGCCCGCCCTGAGCGGCCCCGTGCTGGCCCTCCCGCTGCTGGCGGCCGCGGCGGTCCTCCTCCGCCTGCTCTGGCCCGGTCTCGGGAAGCTGCGAGTCCCGGTCCTCCTGTATACTCTCACGATCCTGGTCATGGTGTGGCGTGCGTGGGCGCGCGACCAGGCGCTGCCTTCCAGCAGCGCGGTGCTCGCCGCCGCAGGAGCGACCCTGTTCATGATATCGGACGCCTTGCTGGCCCTGAATCGGTTCTACCGGCCGTTCCGCCTGGCCCAGGCAACGATCATGACCACCTACGTGGGGGCGCAGACGCTGATCGCCCTGTCGGTGAGCAGGGCCTGAGCCGGCGACCTTCTCCTTTCTCCTCCGGGATACCGCATGCCCGCCACACAGAACTGGGCCGCCTGGGCCCTGCTTTCCGCCGCCTTTGCCGCGCTGACGGCCATCTTCGCGAAGGTGGGTCTTGAGGGCATCGATTCCGACTATGCGACCCTGCTGCGCACGGCGGTCATCGTCGTGGTGCTCACGAGCCTGGTGGCCGTGCTTGGCAAGTGGCGCAACCCTGCCACGCTCCCGGTGCGCTCGGTCCTCTTTCTGGTGCTCTCGGGTCTCGCCACCGGCGCCTCGTGGCTCTGCTACTTCAGGGCGCTGAAGGTGGGGAATGCCTATCAAGTGGCGCCCATCGACAAGCTGAGCCTCGTGCTGGTGGTGGTCTTCGCGACCCTGTTTCTCGGGGAGCGCCCAAGCCTCCGGGACTGGGGCGCGATCGGGCTGGTGACGTCGGGGGTGCTGATGCTCGCCATGAAACGCTGACCCGATGCGGCTTGCCGAGGATCCGGCGGTCGCCACATCTTATCCGGTGCGCCGTCCCCAGGATTTGCGCCCGCGAGGATCCCACAATGACAACTCAGGGCCCTTCTCCAGAGCAGAAGCATCCGATTCCCGGGGTCTCCCGCACCGGCTTCCTCAAGCCGTTCATCACCCGGCCGAATATCGTCGTCGGTGACTACACCTACTACGATGACCCCCGTGGGCCCGAGCAGTTCGAGGCGAATGTCCTGTACCATTTCGACTTCGTCGGTGACCGGCTGATCATCGGCCGGTACTGCTCCATCGCGGCCGAGGTCCGATTCATCATGAACGGCGGGAATCACCCGACGACGTGGCTGACCAGCTACCCATTCCCCATCTTCGGCGCGGGCTGGGAGGCGGCCATGCCGGCACAGTGGCCGCTGAAGGGGGACACCACGGTCGGGCATGATGTCTGGATCAGCTACGGGTCGCTCATCATGCCGGGCATCACCATCGGGAACGGCGCCATCATCGCCTCCGGGACGGTTGTGACCAGGGATGTTCCGCCGTATGCGATCGTCGGCGGCAATCCGGGCACCCTGTTGCGGCATCGCTTCAGCGACGAGGTTATCGAGCGGTTGCAGCGGCTCCGCTGGTGGGACTGGGAGGCCGCAAAGGTCACCCGCAATGTGAAGGCCCTGTGCGCCGCGGATCTCGATGCGCTCGAGCGCGCGGCCTGAGGCGGCACTTCCGGGTTCGGCGATTAGCGTATCCAGCACCGGGGGGAGCAGACCTCGATCAGCGACTTCTTCCAGGCCGACGGGCGTCTGTCCGGCATGCGCTGCGGCCAGCCAGCGCGTTTCCTGAGACCGTCTTCGCCCGCCGTGGGGGGGGAGTCATGCGCCGAGTCCGCTATAACGTCGCCGCCAGCCTCGACGGCTTCATCGCCGATCCGCAGGGCGGGTTTGACTGGATCCCGCACGATCCGACCGTCGATTTCGCAGCACTCTTTGCGCGGGTGGACACAGTCCTCCTTGGCCGCCACAGCTACGAAGTGGTGCAGCGCATGGGGGGCACAGCACCGTGGGGGCCGGGGTGCCGGGTGTACGTGTTCTCTCGCAGCCTCCGAGGAGAGGACCATCCAGGCGTCACGCTGATCCAGCGGGAGGCTCCGCGGGCGGTGCAGGAACTCCGGGCGGAGCGCGGTGAGGGGGAGATCTGGCTGTTTGGCGGGGGACAGTTGTTCGCTAGCCTGGTCGCGGCGGGACAGGTCGACACGATCGAGGTCACGATCGTCCCGGTCCTGCTGGGCGCGGGTGTATCGCTGTCAGGGGATGGCCTCTCCCGGACGGCGCTGACCTTGCAGGACGTACGACGATATCCCAGCGGCATGGTCACGCTGACCTACGGCGCCGGAGACCGCTCGCCCCCTGGCCGCGGCGGGTCTCACTTGTGAGGCAATCGAGCCGACGCTCACTCCCCTTTCCCGGTTCCATCCATGGTGACGATCTCCGTTGAGGGCTCCGATCTCATGCTCGAGGTGGAGGGGCTCGACAAGCTCTGGGCGCTGCGCAGCCACCTGCAGATCCCGCTCGCCCACATCCGCAGTGTTCATCCTGCTGCGGAGCCGGCAAGGCGGTGGTTCCATGGTCTCAAGGTCCTCGGCTCCTCCATCCCCGGGGTGCTGACCGCCGGCACATTCTACCAGGACGGCAGCCTGGTGTTCTGGGACGTGCACGATCCGGCGAACGCCATCGCGCTCGAGCTGGCGGACGAACGGTACGAGCGCCTGATCGTCGAGGTCGCCGACCCCAAGGCCACGATCCGGATGGTGGAATCGCACCTGCGGCCGGCTCGGCGCTGACACGCAGACGACGGCGGCCTGACCATAAGGTCAGGCCGCCGTCGTACCCGGCCGGTGCCGCGGAACGCGGCTAGGCCTCTCTGGCCCTATTCGGCATCCGGGTACGGGAGGCACGCTCACTCATCAGCAGCGATAGCGCGGCCGAGAGCCGGTGCTCCAGCCCCTCGGTGCTCTCCCGCACCAGCGCCGGCGCGTCGAGCGCAGAACTCTCGGGATCATAGCGCATGGTATCCAGCATGTACGATAGCCCGCTCAGGATCTGGAGGGCATTCCGGATATGTTCGACCGGCCCCTCATCAGGCACGCGCTCCAGCTGCATGTTTCCTCCATTCGTGGCTCGATGAAGCCGAGCATCGGCCCATTCCATCCGGCGCCATCCTTCAACGGACACGGCGCTATTCCCCCGATGACCCGAGCCGATAGCCCGGCGCCGTGACGATCAGGGATTCCGGCTCACCCGGCACGCGGGCGAACTGCGGCCAGGTTCCGGTGAAGATGATGACCGCCTTCTGCACCAACCGTCGCTCCGTCGCGGGAATGACCGCCTGAATCGGCGCCTTCCAGTCCCGGGGATCTCTGACCTGATCAAAGGCCCGCACCAGGTGAAGCTGCCTGAGCCCATGCACCTGGGCCGGAGGGTACATCGCCGTTGCCAGCATAGCACATCCTTCCGGAACACGAGAAGAGAATGCCCGCATCCAGAGAGGTGCGTCGCTCATCAAAATCACGAAAGTACGGGTGCAGGACAATCGCTCGTTGGGACCGCCACGGGACTAACCCGGAAGAACGACATCGCGGACTCGCGGCAGGCAGGGGCACGGAGGCGTTCCCGTCCACCAACCGGTACACCCGACTATCTTCCGGTGTCCGCCTGGTTCGGTGTAGTGGCGGCGGTTTCGCATCTCCCACCAGGCAGGGCTCCATGCCCGATGTCACAGGATCCACCGATAGCACCGCTCCCGGCTCGTCACTCCCGGGGATCGCCGACCGAGTCGGGCAGCGCCTGATCCTCGCCGGACTCGCCTTCGATCGCCGCCATGGCGCCACGCGCCCCAAGCGGCGGCGCACCACGGAGGCCTCGCCGACGCTGCTCAACCCAGCCGCCGATCTCGATCCGGCGCATGCCCGCGAGCGCGCCTGTCTCCGCATCGTCTTTCGCGACCTCGGCGATGCCCATCGCCGCTACCGCAGCCGCACCGGCCAGCACGGGACACCGGCGCTCCGGGCCGCGGCCTATGCCTTCAAGGCCGAGCCCAGCGTCATCTCGCTGGTCCCGGTTGCCGCCTTTCTCGACGAGCTCGGCATCCTGGCCTGGTAGCCTCACGTCACTGCCTCCAGGCTCGGCGTTGAGCGGAGGCATGACCTTCATGACCACACTATCTTGAGGCTCCGCTGTCGGCCGGGGTCACCGAGACCCCGCCAAGCCTGAGGCCGCGCGGCACCTGCAAGGAGTTCCCGTTGGCAAAGCGCAACTACGGATTCGAGAAGCGGCAGAAGGAAATCGCGCGCAAGGCCAAGCAGGAGGACAAGCGGCAGCGCCGGCTCGAGCGCCCGCTGGACTCCCCGGACGAGACGCCGCCAGAGATCCTTGGCGCAACCGAGACCGAGCAGCATCCGTCGGAGTGAGTCGAGGCGCGGAGCCAGCTCAGTCAGACCAGCGGACTCTGCGATGCCGCACGACCTGCCGGCCCGTCCCTCACCTTGCCGTGCGTTGCGCTCTTCCCTTCTCGGTGTCGGTGGCGAGTACGGGGTGCGGCGCAGACTGCTCGCTCCGCTCGCCTGCGACAGCTGCCGAGTCGGGCTGTTTCGAAGCGAGGTGGATTCCATCCGCACCGGGGACCCCGACCGGCGGCCTCTGGGGAAGCGCCGGGCTCATCATCGTGGGACTGCTGGGGGTGATCTTCTTCACCTGTGCCACCGGCTCGGCGTGCCCGGCCGGGGTCAACGGCACCTGAAACACGACAACCGACTCTCACACCTCAAGACTTCGATGCAGCCGATCACCACTTCCGGGGCCCCGCGGCCCGCGGGACATTACGTCCAGGGACTGGCGCATGGCGGGCTGGTGTTCGTGGCGGGTCAGCTTCCGCTCGATCCAGCCAGCGGCGCACTGGTCGGACCCGACGACATCGTCGCCCAGACGGAACAGACCCTTGCCAACGTGGCCGCGATCCTTACCGCGGGCGGGAGCGACCTCTCCCGCGTGGTGTCGCTCACGATCTACGTGACGGCCAGGGAGCAGTGGGCTGCCGTGAACGAGACCTGCGCCCGGATCTTCGGCGCCCACCGTCCGGCCCGTACCGTGATTCCGGTGCCGGCGCTGCGCGAGGGCTGTCTCATCGAGATGCAGGCAATCGGGGCCCTGTAGGCGAGCGGAGGCAACCGGCAGATGAGAATCGTCGGCGGCTCGTTCGCGGGCCGTGACCTCACCTCCCCCACTGACCGCCGGGTCCGGCCGACGGCCGAGCATGTCCGTGCCTGCCTGCTGGACGCGCTCGCGCCGGACCTGGCAGGCGCCCGGGTGCTCGACCTCTTCGCCGGCACCGGAGCACTGGGACTCGAGGCCATTTCCCGCGGCGCCCGGAGCGCGGACTTCGTGGAGTTCCGGCCGGCGAGTCTCCACGCGCTCCGCGCCAACGTCGCCGCGCTCCGCCTCAGGGAACGCACCCGGATCTTCAAGCGGGACGCCATTCCATTTGCGGCGGCACTCGAGGCCGACAGCTACGACATCGCCTTTGCCGACCCGCCCTACGAGTCGCGAGTCCTCGATCATCTCGTCAATGGCTGGCGGGAACGCCGCTTCTCCCGCATCCTTGCGGTGGAGCATGCGCGGAGCCATCGACTGCCGAAGGGGGCGTTTCGGCAGTCGTTTCAGGAAAGCATGATCACGATCTATCGGGTCTGACCAGGCCGGGCACGGCCGATTCCGCAGGACTCCCCTCATGTCGCAGCCCGCCGAAGTCTGGCTCCGAGGTCCCCTGCCGGGATTGCTCCCGCCTTTGCAGCCGGTGGCGCATGCGCTGCTGCAGATCGCCGAAGAGGTTCCGCCGCTGCTCGATGAGTTGACCCCCGATCAGCTCTGGGCCAGGCCCGGCGGGTCGGGGTCGATCGGCTTCCACGTGACGCATCTGGCGGGGAGCCTCGACCGGCTCTTCACCTACGCGTGTGGCAGGAGTCTCTCCCCCGGCCAGGTGGATGCGCTCGCGGCCGAGCGCACGATCGATCAGACCCGCCCGCCAGGGTCCGAACTGCAGCGGCTCCTGCGGGCCGGCATCGATGCGGCCATCGCACATCTCAAGACCGTGCGCCCCGATGCGCTGTTCGAGGCACGCGAAGTCGGGCGTGCCCGGCTGCCCTCGACCACCTTCGGCCTGCTGGTCCACGCCGCGGAACACTCGGCTCGGCACGCCGGACAGATCACCACACTCGCGAAAGTGGTGCGCGGCACGACACCGGCTCCCGTGGCCGGATGATTTCGTCATCATGCAGGCGCTCACACTGATCGTTCCCCTCACGACCGTCTGTCCGGGAGCCATATGAGCCGCACGCCCAGCCACCCGCGCCTGTATCAAGGCATCATCCTGCTCTGGTTCGTGATCGCCTGCGCCCTGGGCGCATCGGGGCGCCTGACAACACTCCGGCCGCCCGTGCCACAACTCGTGCTGATCGGCCTGACGGTCTCGCTCATCGCCGCCGGCGCGGCCATTCCCGGTTTCCGGGTGTGGCTGGCGGGGCTGAATCTCCGGCAGATCATCGCACTCCATGTCACCAGGTTCGTCGGGATCTACTTCCTCATCCTGTATGGCCGCGGCGAGTTGCCCTACGCCTTCGCGGTGCCCGGCGGGTGGGGCGACATCGTCGTCGCGACCGGCGCCCTGGGACTGGTGCTGCTGGTGCCGGACCTCGCATCGCACCGCGGCTGGGTGACGGCCTGGAACGTCGTGGGCGCGGTGGACATCCTCGCGGTCGTGGCCACGGCAACGCGACTCGCGCTGGCCGACCCGGATTCCATGGGTGCGCTGCTGCGCCTCCCGCTGAGCCTGCTGCCGACCTTCCTGGTGCCGGTGATCATCGCGAGCCACGTGCTGCTGTTCACCCGGCTGCGCCGGGAAGCCGTTTCCCCCGCCCCCTGACCGAGAGTGCCATCATGGTGACCCGCAGCCTTTCCGCGATTCTGCTCCGCGATCTCGAGGCGGTACGTCGGGAGGTCGAGAGCTATCCCGACGAGGCGCTCCTCTGGGCGGCGGTCCCGGGCCTGACCAACACCGGCGGCGTGCTGGTCCGCCATCTGTGCGGAAACCTCCAGCACTTCATCGGCACCGTCCTGGGTGGCACCGCCTACCGCCGCAATCGCGATGCGGAGTTCCTGGCTCCCCCTACGCCACGCAGGCACCTGCTCGACGAGCTCTCCATGACCCAGACCGCCGTGGCAGCCACGCTGGAGCAGCTTCCCCCACCGCGACTCGAAACCGAGTACCCGACACCGGTCGCGGGGCAGACACTCGGCACTCTCGATTTTCTGCTGCATCTCTCGGCCCACTGCGCATTCCATCTGGGGCAGATCGACTATCACCGCCGGGCAGTCTCCGCTTCGACGGCGAGCGTCGGGCCGATGGCGATTCCGTCGCTGGCCACGGCCCGCCCCGTGTCGCCTGCAAGCTGAGGGGGCGGGGGAGTAGATTTGGTGTAGCTCAGGGCAGCCACGAAAGCCCCGCTCGCTCGAAGTCCGGAACGGGCCTAACAGCAGGAGGCTCACGATGCCAGCCTCGACCTTGCTTCCCAAGCTTCTCTTCGGTCTCGCCGCGGTCATCGGGCTCATCCTCGGCCTCACCACCTACACCTTCCCGATCATCGGGACGGTGAGGGACGGTGATGTGGAAGCGGTCATTCACCGGGCACTCGGCGACACCGCGACCGCACTCCCCGGTCCGCCGTCGAGCCTGCCGATTCAGACCTACGTCCAGCCGGCCGATCCGCTCGGGAACGCTTCTGAGCATCGGCCAACCACGGCCGCACCGCAGCCGGCGGCATGGGCCGCAGCGGCCGCCGCCGCCGATTCGGCTGCTCTGCGGGAGTGGCTCGATCACTCCGGATTGTTCACGGGGTCCTCGACTGATACCACCCGGAACACTACCCTGTGGCGCCTGACACTGCATCACGGATGTCCGCTGATCAGCCGGCTCAGGACGGTGAGTGTGATCGCGTCCAACCAGTTGGTGGAGGTCTCCTCCGACTGCCCGCGCGCAGGTGTTCCCGTCGAAGGGAAGGGCGCGCACTGACACGCCGACGGTTGGCGCCGGTGATCAGAGTCCGGCGAGATGGCCCATGACGGACTCCGAGGGAATGCGACCGGACCGGATGACCGGAATCGTCAGCTACAGCCTGCCCGGTGGCTGGCAGGTGCTCGCGGGCCGGACGGATGCCGCCAATGACTACCTCAGCATCAGGCTCGCCCGGCCCGACGATCGCTGGTTTCACATCCGGGGCATGCCGGGAAGTCACGTCGTGCTGCGGGTGCCCGCCGGCGAAGACCCAGACCGGGAGACTCTCGAACGGGCGGCCGGGATCGCGGCCTTTCACAGCAAGGCGCGCGATGCGGGTACGGTCGCCGTCTCCTGCACCGAGGCCCGAAACGTCTCCAAGCCGCGCGGCGTCCCGCCTGGGACGGTGACGATCAGGAAGGAAACGGTGCTCAAGGTGCGTCCGATCACACCAGCCACAGCGGCGGAATGGAAGGTGAATAGCGATGCCTGACACCAGGCGAGATATCCCGGGCCTCCCCTTCCCGCCTCCCCTGCTCTATGCGCTGCCGCTCGGGCTCGGGTTGTGGGCCCAGCATCTCTACCCGCGGCCCTTCCTGCCACGGCCGATCGCCGCGCCGCTGGGCGCGCTCCTGCTGGCGCTGGGGATGATCGGCGTCGTGGCGATCCTGTCATTCCGCCGGGCGGGGACCAGCCCCAATCCCTGGCGCCCGACCACCGCGATGGTCACCGACGGCCCCTATCGATTCTCCCGGAACCCGATGTACCTCGGCTTCACCCTCCTCTATCTCGGAGTGACCTGCTGGGTCAACAGCCTCTGGCCGCTGCTGCCATTGCCCGTCATCCTCATACTCATGCAGCGGATGGTCATCATGCGGGAGGAGGCCTACCTGGAGGCGCGCTTCGGGGAGGAGTATCGGCAGTATCGCAACCGGGTCCGTCGATGGCTGTGACATTCAGGGTGTTCGCCGATCGAATTCCGGACATATGGCTTGCGGTGTGACCTCACGCTAGCGTTCCCATGCTCCCCCTCGCCGAGGTCACGATGCGATTCGCCCAGGGCTCCCCTCTCCCTCATTGGGCCAGCTGGCTGCTGGTCCCGGTTGTGGTGTCCGCGGTGGGATGCAGTGACTACGGACCGAACGCCGCTTGCCCCGCAACGCGGCCCATCGCAATCGAAGTGGCGGTCACCGACTCGATCTCTGGCCTCGGCCGCGCCGACAGCGCGACCGGTTTCGTGCAGTCGGGGAGCTACACCGACTCGCTCGTTTCCATCCTCGGTTCGGCCACACTCCTCGCCGGCGGCGACCGGCTAGGCACCTACACCATCAGCATCTCCCGCCCGGGGTACGCCACCTGGTCGCGCTCCGGCATCCACGTGACGCAGCGGAGCATCTGTGGCGTCGTACTCCCGGTCCGCCTGGACGCGCGGCTCCAGCCCGGCCCGTAGCCGCCGCTCACTCAACCTTTCGCAGCAGCCCGACCCAGCCCATCTTATCGGTGATCCTTGGCGCAGCGACTCGCGGCGGAGTTCGCCGTGCGGCAGATGCGCCAGTTCCACCCTCTTTCCCCACGGCCTCGGATGGGCATCAGCATGCGGCTCCATCTGGCGCCGGACCCCGATCTCCGTGCGTTCACCGTCGCGCCGACGGCGCTGAAGACCTGGCTGCGCTTTCCCCGAACGCTGCCCGAGGCGAACCTCCACGAGTATTGGCGCGACCTCGACGCGATCCTCAGGACCACGGCTGTCGCCGACGGCAAGTCACTGCTCACGGCGAGCGCCGCCGACTGGAGCTACCCTGACATCAGCGATCGCGGCGCCTTTGGCATCTCCTCCACGAACATGAATCAACTGCTGCGTGCCGTCGAAGAGGTGGACCGCGTGGCGGTCGAGGCATATGTGCTGCAACGCTGGACCAGGCAGGCGATCGCAACTGGGCAGCCGCCGGAACTCTCGCCGCTCCAGATCGCCTCCTCTACGGGAGACCTGCTCCTCTACCTGGGCCGGCTGCGCGACATCTGCGCCCTCGGCGTCAGGAAGGGGTATGGCGTGCTGATGACCCTCTGGGAGGAGCCGTAAGCAACCGGCCCTCGCGGAGCAG
>DAINRP010000069.1:6941-13207 GCA_036741755.1 Gemmatimonadales bacterium | reverse complement strand
AGATCCATGCTCCGGCGCGGCATCAGCTGCATCATGTACACGGCGACCAGGTCGTTCGCCGGGTCCACCCAGTAGGTGGAGCCGTAGGCGCCGCCCCATCCGAAGCGCCCCGCGCGTCCGTACTCCCCCGCCAGGCCGGGGTTGGTGAGGATCTCGAAGCCGAGCCCGAAGCCGAGTCCGCGGGCCCGGTAGACGGTGTCGATCTGGTCGCTCGTCATCAGGCGTACGGTCGATGGCGAGAGGATGCGTGCGCCGTCGAGGACCCCGCCGTTCTCGAGCATCTGCAGAAACCTGGCGTAGTCCCGCGCGCTGGAGACGAGCCCCGCGCCACCGGAGAAGCTCACGCGCGGCCCGTCGATGTAGTCGCCCTGGCCGAGCGGTCCGTCCGGCGCGCGTTCGAGGCTGCCGCCTTCGGTGATCTGGTAGACCGCAGCCAGCCGGGCAGCTTCTCGTGGTGGTGGATAGAACCAGGTGTCCCTCATCCGGAGCGGCGTGAAGATGCGCGTCTGGAAGAAGACGTCCAGCGGCTGGCCCGACACCCGCTCGACGATGCAGCCGAGGATGTCGGTGTTGTAGCCATAGACGAAGTCCGCGCCGGGCTGCTTCACGATCGGCATGGTGCCGAGCCGGTCGATGCTGGTACAGATCGGTTCCGCCTTGTCGGCGAAGTACCAGCCCCATCCCGCGGCCGGACCGAAGCCCGCGGCGCGGTACTGCTCGCGCACCAGCGAGTCGGTACCGTAGGAGATGCCGGCGGTATGGGTGAGCAGATCGCGAATGGTGATCGCGCGGCGCACCGGCACGAGGGTGAGGCCGGTGTCGCTGCTGCCCGCGACCCGGGTGCTGGCATAGCTCGGTATAAACTTGGAGACCGGGTCGGAGAGCCGAAGCTTGCCTTCTTCGACCAGCGCCATGACGGCGACGCTGGTGATCGCCTTGGTCTGGGATGCGATCCGGAACAGGGCGTCGGTCGTCATCGGCCGGCGAGCCTCGAGGTCCGCGGAGCCGAACGCCTTCTGATAGGCGACCCGCCCGTGGCGCATCACCAGCATGACGACGCCCGAGACCCTGCCTGAATCCACGAACGCCTGCGCCACCCGATCGATCCGCGCCAGCCGGTCGGGTGCGAAGCCGAGCGCTGCTGGTGATGCTTGTGCTCGGCTCTGGGCGCGGCCTGCAGCAAGAGGTGCCGCGCCCAGCGCGAGGCACAGCAGTGGCCAGACTCGACGCATGAAGCCCTCACGGGTATGGATGGTGTGCCTGTGAATTGAATCAGTCCCCGCCGATAGGGCTACCCGGCGGCGGAATAGTCGGGGCTCCAGGCTTGCGCTTCCGCTCGCCCGGCTCCTCGAGGAAGCGCTTGAGATCGCCGCTCAAGGCGGCCGCCTGCGCCCGGTCGGCGGCGCTCGCCGTCGTCCGCGCGCGGGTCAGTGCGAGCTGGCGCCGGAGCCCGTCTAGTTCCGCGAGCGCCAGGGCCCGCGCCTGCGGATAATCCGCGGCGGTCGCGAGCCGCATCAGCTCCTCGGCGACGACGTAGCGCACGGCACGCGCCACCTCCGCCTCATAGGAATCCTTGGGTGTCACTCCGAACGCCGCCGCGATGACGGTGTGCATTACCTCGGTGAGGCCGAGCTGCTTCGGGTCGAGGGCCGGCTGCTGAGTCAGGCGCGCCGCGCGCTCCGGATTGAAGAGCAGCGAGACCGTGAGGTCTGCCGCCGCCATCGCCGGCGCCACGGCATCGAAGGTGATGCCGGTCGTGCGATTGAACAGCTCGCGATGGAGTCCGTATGGCTCCGGTCGAGGCGGCAGCTGAGCGAGCACGCTGCGGGGAAGGGCGAGCTCCGCGGGGGCGAGAGTTCGCAGCAGCGCCTTCAGTGCCCGGCGCTGGTCGGCCGCAGGCACCGGCTTGAGCGGCACCTGGCCGTCTCCCCGCACGGCATAGCTGTACCACGCTCCCCCAACCAGCTTCACCGCCGCCTCGGTCTGGTAGCGCTGATGCAGATAGACGGGGACGAGCACCTCCTCGAGCGTTGCCATCGGGCTGCCGCTGCGAATCACGCGCTCCCCGAAGCGGTTGAGCGCCACTCGGCGCACATCCATGACGCGGTCGAGCTCGGTCGCGGCGTCGGCGCCGTTGTCCCAGAGATGCGCCAACGGGTGGCTTCCTCCCTGTGGACGGGCATCTCCATCGGTGAGGAAATCGATCCCGCGATCCCGGGCTCCGGCGAGGATCCGTTCGAGTGCGCGCTGTTCGCCCTCCCCGGAGGCCAGTTCGGCGTAGCCATACGCGATCGCCACGCTGTCCCAGCTCCCGATTCCCGTCGCGTACGCGCTGTCGAGGGAGAGCGAGCCATCCGCCGCGATCTGGACGAGGGGATGGGGGTAGTCCATCACCGAGGCGCGGCCCTCGGTGCTCGCGATATAGTTGTGCTCGAGTCCGAGCGAATGTCCCACCTCGTGCGCGGCGAGCTGACGCAGCCGGGCCAGCGCCATTGCGAGAGGGGCTGCCGGCTGCTCGGTGCCCGCCGGGTAGGGATCGAGCAGCCCTTCCGCGATGAGATAATCCTGCCGCACCCGGAGGGAGCCGAGTTGCACCAGCCCCTTGATGATTTCGCCAGTGCGGGGATCGAGCACCGCCGAACCGGTGCTCCAGCCGCGGGTCGCGCGGTGCACCCACTGGATCACATTGTAGCGGATGTCCATCGGGTCGGCGCTGTCGGGGAGCATCGCGACCCGGAAGGCGTTGCTGTAGCCGGCGGCCTCGAAGGCCGCGCTCCACCAGCGCGCGCCATCGAGCAATGCCGAACGCACCGGTTCGGGGACGCCGGGATCGAGGTAATAGGTGATGGGGGTGACCGGATCGCTCACGGCCGCATCGGGGTTCTTCTTCTGCAGCCGGTGCCGGGCGATGAAGCGCTGCACCAGCGGGTGCCCGATGGGGGTCGCGTAGTCGGCGTATTCGATGCCGAAGTAGCCGGACCCCGGAAGGTTCACCCGCGGCTGATAGCCGGGCGAGGGGAGTGCGACGAACGAGAAGTGCTGCCGCAGCGTGACCGCTTCCGGAGTCGGCGTCACGTCACGGACCCAGGTGCCGACGGCCGTGCCGGTGAAGGTGAGGGTCGCCTCCACCTCGGTGTTCCGCGGGAAGGCGCGGGTTCGTGGCAAGTAGATCGCGCTCCGCGAGGCGTCGAGATGGTAGTCGCCCTGTTTGGTGGCCCGGAGCGTGCCCGATATATCGTTCTCGTCGGCGAGGAAGAAGTCCGTCGCGTCAACCAGCACGCGGCCACCGGTCACCGCGCCGACGGTGAAACCCCACAGGACCGACTGGGCGAATGACTCCTCGACCGCCCGCTGCTCCTGGGCGCCGCCGCGTACCGCCCTGAAGCTGTAGTTAGGCTGGACCAGCAACAGCTTCGGCCCCACCCGCTCGAAGCGGACGATCTTCGAGCCGCCGATCCTGCTCCGGTCGAGCCCGATGTCGTTCGAGCCCACCCCGGTGCTGAGCGAGGGGACGAGGATCAGCTCCTCGCCGACCAGCGGCACCTCCATCCAGAGGCGGCCAGCTCCCTCGTCCCAGTACAGCGGCAGGAAGCCTTCCAGCTTCCTGAAGCCACGGGTCCTGGCCTCGATGGTCGGGATCGTGTCCTGGGCCTGTACCGGCGTGGTGAAGACGCCGAGGGACAGCAGGAGTGCGAGCAGGCGCATCGGTGGGGTACCGGGGTTGGAGAAAGCACTATGGGCGCGCACGCCCGTGCGCGCCACACCGCCCGTGCGCGCCTACACCGCCCGCGCGAAGTGGCCGCGGGTGTAGGCGCCGCCGGTGATCGCCCGGATCGCGCTGCTGTCCGGGGTCCGGCCCTCGGCGAGTGCCGTGAGCTGATCGTGATACGCGGCGGTTATCTCCGCGACGGGATCGCCGGGGACGTTGAAGACCAGCCGGTAGTTCCGGAGGCCCCGCCGCCAGAGCGACGGCAGGTACTCCGAGGCATCCACCGGCCGCGAATGCAGCAGCCGGTTGCGGCAGGCGGAATCGGTTGCGACCGGGAAGACATAGCCGGTCGGGTCGGTGAGTTCGACGTGCGGGTGCTTCTGCACGCACAGATCGCGGCAGGTGGCCGGCTCCCGCTCAAAGGCAGCGGAGAGGGTGCAGTGTTCGATCGTCATCCCTTCCGGCCTGCCGTAGGCAAAGATCTCGAAGCCCCGGCCCTCCCATGGCGCGCTGACCTGCGCCATCTCGTCCCCCGTGAGCTCGATTGACAGTACAATGCGGCTGGCGCCGAGCTGGAAGATCTCCCGCGCGGTGGCCTGATTGAAGCAGTTGACCGCATAGTCCGCCACGACGTCCCGCCCCGCCCGCGCCTGCTCGGCGACGAGTCCGAGGTGCCCGCTCACCAGCGGCAGACCCAGCGCAAGCCACTTGTCGAGCACCTTGCGCTCTTCCGGCCGGACGATGGTCGGGGTGCGGAGCCGCAGGGGCACGCCCCGGGCTGCCAGCGACTCGGCCAGCGCGCGCACCCGTGAGACCGGCGGCGTCGGATGGCGGATGAAGAGATCCAGGGAGATTTCGGTCGCACCGGCATCGGCCGCGGCCTCTGCATCCTCGAGGCGCCACACTTCGGCGACGAGGCGGAACGTCGGCTCGGTCCCGGATTCGCGCGCGCGGCTGCCGGCCGGACTCCGGGCGAGCGCGGCGTCGATCGCGGCCTTTCGCATGTCGAGTCGGTCGGCGTTGCTCAGCGCGCGCCGCCTGACGAGCTCCCGCACCGCTTCCTGCCGCAGATCGTTCAGGACGCTCACGGGCAGGAAGACATCCGCCGCGAGGGCGGAGCAGTCCAGCACGCCAAGCACAAATGATGTTTCGCCAAGCCGGCCGAGCTGTTCCTGGAGTTTGGCGCGATCGAGCGGGCGCTTCTCCGCGTGGCTCAGCGGGATCGGGCTGCGGACCGTGACCACCTCGCCATCCACGGTGAAGCGCGCGGTGAGCGGTTCGCCCGCCGCCCCGCTGACGAAGACACCGATCGGCACTCTGGCGCCGGGATCATCCGCGCCCACTTCCGCGAAGGATGACCGCGCCCCCGCGAGCAGCGCCGCATGCGAGGAGCGCACCACCACCCAGCCCTCAGGGACATCCGTGCCGGCGTTGATGGCCTGGGTGTGCTTGCCGCCATGCCTGCCTAGGTCGCGGACCCGCGTCACGGCAAAGCCGGTGTTGCCCTTCGCGGCGCCCTCGGGATGCTCGAATCCGAGCCCGTCGCCGACGGCAACAGGCTGCGACACGGTGATCAGGATCTCCTTGCCCTGATGCCCGATCACCCGTCCCAGCTCCGCGCCACGATTGTCAGGCTGGTCTCGGGTGATGTAGTCCCGTCCCGCGCGGCCTCCGTACATGCCGCCGGTGAATCCGCGGGAGAAGATCTGCACCAGCGGCTGCACCTCGGCGGCGCTCGGCTTCTTCCACCGGCCTTCGGCCAGCCGGTCGAGGAAGTCGCGATAGCCGTGCGTGACGGTCGCCACGTACTCCGGCTTCTTCTTCCGGCCTTCGATCTTGAGGCAGCCGATGCCCGCCTCGGCGATCTCGGCCAGGTGATCCCAGGCGCCGAGGTCGCGCGCCGAGATGAGATAGCCGCGATCGAGTTCCGCACCGGTAAGCGCATCGGTGAGGACGTAGTCCTTGCGGCACGACTGCGCGCAGGATCCCCGGTTGGCGCTCCGCTCCGAGATCATCCCCGACATGAAGCACTGCCCCGAATAGGCGATGCAGAGCGCGCCGTGGACGAAGCTCTCGAGGCCCAGTTCCGGCACCGCGGCGCGGATGGCGCGGATGTCGTCCAGCGTGTTCTCGCGCGCCAGCACGACACGGTCGACGCCCAGCTCCTGCAGCAGCCGCGCACCGGTCGCATCGTGCACCGTCATCTGGGTCGAGCCATGGATCTCGAGGGCGGGATAGATCTCCTGGATCAGCCGGACGGCGCCGAGGTCCTGTACGATCGCCGCATCGATGCCGCGATCGATACATTCCCCCAGGTGGAGAAGGGCGTCACGCAGTTCGGCGGGCTTGAAAAGAATGTTGAAGGTCAGGTAGATCCGCACCCCGCGCGCATGTGCCAGCCGGCAGGCTTCCTCGAGATCGTCCATCGTGAGCTGCGCCCCGTCGTCCCGAGCATTGAAACGCTCGGCGCCGAGATAGATGGCGTTGGCGCCATTGGCGAGCGCGGCACGGGCGGCATCGAGGGTGCCGGCGGGCGCGAGCAGTTCGGGGACGGGGC
>DAINRP010000069.1:0-6841 GCA_036741755.1 Gemmatimonadales bacterium | reverse complement strand
GACACTACCGGTAGCGTCAGGCTGAACAGGAAGGCCAGGACTCGCGTCGGCCAGCCCCAGATGTCTCCGGTGTGCACCTCACGGTTCCACTGGCGCACCAGCTTGTAGGCGAGCGGCGCCGTCCTCGTCGAGATGTCCGCGAGCACGGCACCAGTACAGGGATCGAGGAAGACACTGGTCCGGCCTGCGGGAGTCCGATCTCCGGGATAGCGCATCACCACCCGCACGGGCGCGCCGGGATCGCGACCGGCCTCGATCCAGGTTGCCTGGGCTCCCGGCTGCGCGGCCGCCGCGGCCGCCAGCAACTGGTCGAATCCTGCCGCGCGCTCCGCCGTGCAACTCGCGGAGGGGAGACCCGATTCGTCAGGGATCGGCGGGGCGCCGGTCGCCTTTGCGATCAGGTCGTAGGCGTCTCGTTGCCAGTGGAGCACGATGCCGGTGAGGCCGAAGAGCAGCAGGGCGATCCACGAGTAGGCCGCGAGCGCGCTATGAAGGTGAAAGAGAATGCGCCGGGACGAACCACTGCGCACGATCGTCAGGATCTTGCCCGGCCACCAGAGTACCATCCCGCTGACGGAGAGAAAGAGCAACCCGACTGCCGCCCAGCCCGTCATCTCCGAGCCGAAGCTGTCGAGGAGGAGCCTGGTGTGGAGGTTGTGCACCGGGCGCAGTGACCAGATCTCCTCTCCCAGCCCGAGGACCAACCCGCTGTACGGATTGACGACGAGATCGGCGTCGGCGGAGTCCGGGCGGTGGATCGTGACCAGCAGCGCGCGATCGGGCCGCTCGGGGAAACGCACGCTGGTGAGCTCCGCGCCCGGGTACTTCGTCTGGAGTCGGGCGGTCAGGTCCCGCAGTGAAAGCGGTGCACTCCCCGGCTCGAGATGGGTGAGCAGCGAGTTCGAGGCGTCTTCCAGCTCCGGCTGAACGGCGAGGATCGCGCCGGTGATACCGAGCACCACGAGCACCGGCGCCAGGGTGGCGCCGATGATCAGGTGTGCGGTGAGCAGCGTTCGGTGAAGGGTCACGCGTGAGGGGTCGCGAGGCTCTTTCCTAGGCGGTCGCAGTGCGGCACGTCAACCGGCGGAGGAGCCAGAGGGCGAACCACGCTACACCCACCCAGAACGCGATCTTGATGGCGATGAGCACGATACCGATCGTGATCCCGACGAGCGGGAGCAGCAGCAGCGCGATGACCTTGAATAGAATCAGGGCTACGATGCCGGTGGCGGCCAGGCCGAGGACGGGCTTGAGCATGGGGTAGGGCTCCAATTGGGGACCGGGACACTACGGGCCAATCGTTCCAAGGTGTCACGCCGGGCCGGGAGGTCGCGATTGAGGGCTGGCGCCGCCTAGTCCCCCGGGCGCTCCCCTACTCGTAGCGGACTCCGAGCTTCTCCAGCGCCTCCGGCGGGCAGCCTTTCCATTCCATGACGAACTGATTGCCGAGGTAGCGCAGGTCATCGACCCCGATCTTGCTCGAGAAGAATCCCGACGCGGTCAGATCGCGGAAGCGGTTGAAGAACGCCACCCCCTGGGAGTGCTCCGGCCTGGCCCGCTTGGGCCAGGCGATGTCGTCGAGGATGGCGCGTCGGCCGGTGTCGGCCAGGTCGAGGAACTCCCGGCCGAACCGCGCCTGTGACTCGGCGTCGAGCCAGGCCAGTCCACCTCGGATGCCGGTGCGCATCCCCGGGTTCTCGTCCAGGATGAAGTCCATGAATTCCGGCACGCCGGCGTCGATGGCACCACCGGAGCGGCCGTCGCGGGGGATGACCAGCTCGGAGAGCATGCGCACGGTGGCGTACTCGTGCGCGGTGAAGAAGGCGGGGGAGTAGTCGAGTGGGCGATTGGGCGATTGGGCGATCAGGGCCGCATGCGCATGCGCCGCGGCGCGCGCCACAGCCTGTGGCGAAAGGCCTGTGGCGAGCAGCGGAATGCCCGCGAGCGCCTGCAGCGCCTCGCGTCGATTGATGTCAGTCATGTCCACCTCCCCAATCGCCTAATCGCCCAATCGCCCAATCGCCTCATAGCTCCCCCCGCTTCATCGCCTGGCTGATGTAGTCCGAGGCGCGCATTGAAAGCGCGAGGATGGTCCAGGTGGGGTTCTTGTCGGCCTGGGAGACGAACGGCCCGCCATCGGTCACGAAGAGATTCTTCACGTCCCAGGCCTGGTTGTTGGGGTTCAGCGCCGAACGTGCGGGATCGCTGCCCATCCGGACCGTGCCGAGTTCGTGGATGATCGATCCGCCGTTGGAGATCCCGTAGCCGTTCTCCTTGCTGGGCATGTCGTTCCAGATCTCGCCACCCATCTCGGTGAGGAGGGTGCGGAAGGTCTCCTGCATGTGCTTCACCTGGTTGGTCTCGTAGTCCGACCATTTCCAGTGGAAGCGCAGCACCGGGATGCCCCACTGGTCCACCACGTCGGGGTCGATCTCGCAGTAGCAGTTCTCGTTGGGGATCTGCTCGCCGCGCCCGGAGAAGCCGATCGTGGCGCCGTAGTACCTGCGGTAGTCGTCCTTGAGCTGGCGGCCGTAGCCGCCGCCGCCGGGATAGTTCTGGATGCCGCCCATGAAGCCGTACGACGGCTCGCCGAGCCCGCCCCAGATCTCGATATGATAGCCGCGGGGGAAGTCCAGCTTCCGGTTGTCGAGCCACCAGGGCATGTACAGATGGGCGCCCCCGACGCCATCCTCGTTGTGAGGCACGTGGTCTACCATCTTCGGGATGAACCCGCCCACATCGGTGCCGGTGGTATCGGTGAGGTACTTGCCGACCACGCCGCTGGAGTTGGCCAGGCCGTCCGGAAAGCGCGACGACTTGGAGTTGAGCAGGATGCGCGCGCTCTCGCAGGCGCTCGCCGCCAGCACCACGACTCTCGCCTCCACCCGCTGCTCGGCGCGGGTGGCGGTGTCGATATAGAGGACACCGTCGGCCCGGCCCTTCGCGTCGAGGGTCACCTCGCGCACCATCGCGCCGGTGATCAGCGTGAGCCGCCCCGTCTCCATGGCCGGCAGCACCAGCACGTTGGGCGAGGAGAAGTTGGCGTTGACCGCGCAGCCGCGATTGCACTGGCCGCAGTAGTGGCAGGCGTTGCGGCCGTTGTGCGGCCGGGTGAGGATCGACAATCGGGACGGGATGCAGGTAACGTCATGCCGGTCGGCCGCCTGCTTCACCAGCATCTCCCAGCAGCGGGGCTTCGGCGGCGGGAGGAAGATGCCGTCCGGGTGATTGTGCAGGCCTTCCACGCTGCCGAAGATGCCGACGAGCCGGTCGACTTCGTCGTACCAGGGTTTGAGTTCGTCGTACGAAATCGGCCAGTCGTCGCCGAGTCCGTCCTTGGACTTGCCCTTGAAGTCGTCGGGGCCGAAGCGGAGCGAGATCCGGCCCCAGTGGTTGGTGCGGCCGCCGAGCATCCTCGCGCGCCACCAGTCGAACTTGGTGCCCGGCGCCCTCGTGTACGGCTCGCCCGGCACGTTCCACCCGCCGATGCAGCCATCGAATTCGCCGAAGGGCCGCTCACTGGTGGAGGATCCCCGCCGGGGCGACGTATACGCCGGCTTGAGCATGGCGGAGTCCCTGGTGTTGTCCCAGCTCCTGCCGGCTTCCAGCAGCACCACGTTGGCGCCCGCCTTGGTGAGCATGTAGGCGGCCATGCCGCCGCCCGCGCCGGACCCGACGATGCAGACGTCGTAGGGAGTGCTGCGGGGATTCGCGTGCGCCATGGGTCAGGATCGGGAGGAGGGGAGAAGGGCCTGCACGAATCTTCCCGCGATCGCGGCGCGCGTCAACCGAGCGGGGGCGTGGTCCGGGTGGTCGGGGGTGCTGGCCGGCGCCCCGATCGCGGCGGCGCCGGGTCATCGTGCGAGCTACCGCTGGTCGCCGTCGCCCTCATCCCGGACATATTGCCTCGTGAAAGAGCGAGGCAGCATCCCGATCGTCAGTTCGACGAAGACGATCATGCGGCTGCCATCGAGCCCGACGCCATAGGATTCCTTGATCCGTCCGCCACCATCCACCTTCTGCTCGACGATCAGGGCATCACCCTTCCAGCGCGCCGTGGTCTTTACCGCACCGCCGCTGTCGACCGCGGGTGTCACCCGGGTCTGCCCGATGCGGAGCCGCTGTTCGACGCCCGCACTGTCTATAGTGGTGAAGGTGCCGTCCGCGATGCTGATGCGCACCCTGACGGGAACGAGCCGCGCGAGTTCGAGCGTCTGCCGGATGCGTGCCAGATCCTTCTCGTTCATCCCCCTGCCGTAGCGGCCTCCGCCGAAGCGTCGGCTCCCGCCGACGTCGCCGCCCGGTCCCGCTACTCCCCCGGGCTCCCCGCTGCCGGGTGGGCCGTATCCCGGTCCGGCGCCTCCGGGGCCTTCGCCGCCCGGGCCCTCACCGCCTGGGCGCGCTCCCGGCGGTGCATCGCCGCGCCCGAACCGGGGGGTGAGGCTATCGGTGCGGGAGAGGTCCAGCCGCCATGCCCCCTGCGGCCGAGGTTGCTGAGCGCCGACGGCGCCCGCGACCAGTATGCACCCCGCGAGCAGAGCCAGCGCGGAGCGGCGAATCGGGCGGTGATGGAACGTCATGACGGGAAGCCACGTGGTGGAGAGGTCGGGGCCGGGCGCGGATCGCTCGACGACGACGACCGATTGAGTATACGACGGTCTGCCACCCGGGGACGAGCGGTTCCGGTCCGGATTGCACCGGCGGTCTCTGGTCGAGTGGGAGGGGGATTCGGGATTGCCGGCGCAACAGCCGTAGCTTCGAGGTGAGAGCGGCCCGCTACTGCTGGCGCCGCAGCTCGAAGAAGATGCCGTCCTGTACGGCGAAGGCATGGTCGTCAACCGTCTGCAGCAGGAGCCCGCCCAGCGCCCTCCAGGGCTTGCCATCGCACGCCACCTCCGTCAGGACGAGGCGCTGCTGTCCCGACGCCGGCAGCCCCAGCGCGGCTGGGGTGACCCGGTAGTCGGTCGAGAGGAGGCTGTCAGCCGAAACGGTGCGGCGCTGGTAGGATGGCGCGATGCAGGTGTCGGCACCCGCGATCGCCTCCGCAATGCCGAACTGCAGAGTACGGCCCTTCCATGCGCCGGCCTCCGAGGGGCTCATGGCGCTGACACCCGGGGCGCGATGTCCGACAACGGTCCACACCCCTGTCGGATCGCGCAACGACGACGAGGCACTCTGCCGGGTGAAGCTGAGTGGTGCTGCCGCGCCCGTGGAGAAGACCCGCAGGGTCGCGCCGTCGAGTTCATACCGCTCCGCCGCCTGTAACAGCCGCAGATATTCCGTTTCCTGGTGGTCCACCGCTTCGCCGCACGCCATGCGGGTGGCGCCAAGCGCGCCGATGGTGATCGTCGTACCGGAGATCTGCGCGCTGCCGAAGAACCGGTTGCAGGAGCCGCGGCCGACAACCTTCCCCGGCTCCGGAAACTCGAGCGTCGCCACCACGGTGGGCAGCGCGGCGGTCCCTGCGAGATTCTCGAGTTGCCACGTACTGCCGATCAGCTCATCGGGCGCTGCGCTGCCGCTGCCACTTCCTGCGCCGGCCGAGCCCTCCTTCCCGCAGCCGATTGCAGCCAGGGCGAGGAGGGCGATCATGGAACGGAGGAGAAGTGGGTTCATCGGGACGGCTCCTGCCGACCCGCCCGGTGTGTTCGATGCCGCGGCGCCCCGATTCATGAGTGAAGTGTCCTCCAATATCAGGGAATCAGGCAGATCTCCCGTGCCTCGGCGAGGCCGGTCCGCACGTCGCGGGTGGGGATGAACTCATGCGCGATCCAGCCGTCGAAGCCGGTGTCCGCGATCGCCTGCGCGATGCCCCGGTAGTTGAGTTCCTGGGTGGGATCGAGCTCGTTGCGTCCCGGATTTCCGGCGGTGTGGTAGTGCGCGATCCACTGGCCATGATTGCGGATGGTACGGATCACGTCGCCTTCCATGATCTGCATGTGGTAGATGTCGTAGAGCAGTCGCACCCGGGGCGAATTGACCGCGTACATCAGCGCGAGGCCAAAGCGCATCCGGTCGCCCATGAAGTCGTGATGATCCACCCGGCTGTTGAGCAGCTCGAGACAGATCGTCACTCCCTCCTGTTCCGCGAGGCCCTTGACCCGATCGAGTGCCTCGACGCAGGCGGCCAGCCCGTCGTCCTCGCTGCGCCCGTCCCGGTTGCCGATCATCGCAATGATGTTCGGAACACCATGGCGCCGTGCGGCGGGAATGGCCCGCTCGAGTTCGCCGATGAGCAGCGGATGATTGGCGCGATCGTTGAGGCCACGGCGAATGAAGTCGCGCCGGTCCGTGGGCATGCCCATCGAGCAGATGAGTCCCTGCTCCTCGGCGAGCGGCCACTCGCTCTCCTTCAGCAGGTCGACCGCCCCGAAGCCGAGCGCCTTCACCATCGGGAAGAACTCGCGGTCGGGGATCTCGTCAAACGGCCAGCGACAGACCGACTGCCTCACCCGGCCCGCGACGGGATGGGCCGACGAGACCAGTGTGGGCAGACCGCGTCCCACCGGGGAAAGGCTGAGCATGCCCAATCCGGCGATGCCGAGCAGTTCACGACGCGTCGTCATTGCACCCGCTTCTGGATGACTTCGGAGACCGCGCGGTTCAGGTCGTCGAGCGAGGTCGGCTTCAGGAGCACGCGGCGGATGCCGGCGGCCTCGGTGACCTCGGTCGGGAAGTCATCAATGTGGCCCGTGGCGAGAATCACCGGAAGGTCGGGCCGAATCCGGGTGATCGCCGTGGCCAGCTCGACGCCATTGAGCCCGGGCATCGTGAAATCGGTGATGACGAGATCGAAGGCGCCCGGGTCGGCGCGGACCAGGGCCAGTGCCTTGGCACTCGT
>DAINRP010000068.1:0-13287 GCA_036741755.1 Gemmatimonadales bacterium | reverse complement strand
GCGCATCGACCACCATCACCAGGTCAGAGCCGTGACGGACCAGCGCCTCGTATCGTGCCTCGGTCTTCCGGGTGACCTGCGCGGTGAGGAGTCGCAGGCTGTCGCGGACGGTGAGCGTTTCCCGCAGGACCAGGAGCGCCATGAGCAGGACGATGCCGATCGCCAGCACGGCGAGTACGCCGCGCGCGTCCTGCACTGCGGTGACGAGCAGCAGTACCGCGACCGCGCCCGCGGCCACGAGGGGCGTGCGTCTCGGCACCTGCGGCCGGTCCGTTGGACCAGCGGCCACCGGCGGGGCGAGCACCGGGCGACGCAGGTAGAGCTCGCCGCCCCAGAGCAGGAGCACGTAGCCGGCGACGAACATCGCGTCACTCCAGGGACTGAACAGCACCCCGGAGCCGGCATAAATGACCTGGTAGGTGAGGTCCGCCGTGGCGTTGACCGCGATACCTCCGAGCAGGAGGCCGAGCGGGCGCTGCTGGCTGACGGGCCGCCGGAACCAGACGGTGGCAGCGATACCGATCAGCATCAGATCGACGGCGGGGTACGCAAATGTCTGCGCCAGCTTCAGCGGGTCGGTGTAGGCCGGGTTCATGATCCGGACGACGAAGTACCAGACCACCATGCTGAGCCCGAGGAGGACGATCGCCCCGTCGATGAGGTAGTTCCACGACTCGGAGCGGGTCTGCTCCGACTGCGACAGCCGCAGCATTCCCGCCGCAAGCACCGGGAAGACCAGCAGATAGAAGATGTTGGGCCAGTCGAAGTAGGGATCCCGGTGTGCCAGCATCGCCATCGAGAACCAGCCGAGGTTCCCGATCAGCGTCAGGATGAAGGAACCGCCGATGAGCTGGAGCCCCTGCGCGCGCCGCGGGTCGATGCGGGGGCGGCGCGAGGCGCGCCACAGCAGGAAGGCCGTGGCCAGGTTGAGCGGGGGGTAGAACAGGATGACGAGAGTGCGGCCGAGCTGGGAGTGGTCGAGCAGGCCCGCCGCGCTCGCTGCCAGGTAGGTGAGGCCGTAGACCGCCGCGGCCAGGGCATACCTGCCCTCCGTGGCCGGGGAGGGGGGTGGCGGCGCCGAGGGTCGGAGGGAGGAGGACATGACCCCTCCAATCTACCGAAGCCGGGGTCTCTTTACTTGGGGAGGTGGGCCGAGAACGGTCCGAGAGCTGGGAGGGCCTTCACGGCGAGCTGGAGCAGTCCGGTAACTACCGGCACGCCGGCGCCCAGGGCGATGAGTCCAACGTTGATACCGAGCCAGGTACTGGTCCAGCGGTTGACGATGCCCCGGTCGCGGGTCACTGAGACCACCGCGACCGCCAGGACGTTGACCACGATCAGCAAGACCACGCTTGTCTGCCACGCCCACGAGCCGACATCGCCGAGCCAGGCGAGCATCCATCCAGTCATCTTGTTGGTCTTCCTGCACGAGAGGGAGGGAGCGGCACCCGGCCAGGCGCCGCTTCCCTAAAATCGGCGCTCCGCGGCGGAGCGCAAGATGCCGGTGCCTTCGGGCGCCGGGCCGCGTTAGTTTCCGGCCCGCCGAAACTCGGGGAGCCGCGGATGCATGTGCTGGTGGTGAATGCCGGAAGCGCCACACTCAAGTTCAAGCTGGTCCGGGTCGCCGGCGGCGAACTGAAGATCGTCGCGCAGGGGCGCGTGGAGCTGGCTCAGGGCCATGGCCGGGCGGTGGCCCGCCTCCTGGCCGGGCTGCCGGTCAGGCCTGACGCGGTGGCCCACCGCTGCGTGCACGGCGGCGAGCGTTTCACCTCGGTGGTCCCGATCGACGAGAGCGTCGTACGAGACCTCGAGGAACTGATCCCGCTCGACCCCCTCCACGGCGGGGCCGCCGTCGCCGGCATCGTGGCCACCTTCGGGCTGGGCGTCCCGCTGGTGGCTGCCTTCGACACCGCCTTCCACAGCACCATCCCCGACGCCGCCCGGCGCTACGCCCTCCCCGCCTTCGCCGGGGTCCATCGCTACGGCTTTCACGGCTGGTCCTATCTCTCCGTGGTCGAGCGCTACGCCGAACTCACCGGCTCGACCGATCCGTCGCTCATCGTGCTGCATCTCGGCAGCGGGGCATCAGCGGCGGCGATCCGCGAGGGCAAGTCGGTGGACACCTCCATGGGGATGTCGCCCCTCGAGGGGCTGGTGATGGGCACCCGCCCCGGCGACCTCGACCCCGGGGTGCTGCTGCACCTGCTGCACAACGGCTACGACGAGGAACGGCTCGCCGAGCTGCTCTATCGCCAGTCGGGGCTGCTCGGCCTTGCTGGCGACTCCGACGTGCGTGCCCTGCTCCGGCGGGACGACGACGACGCGCGGCTCGCGCTGGAGATCTTCTGCTACCGGGTGCGGAAGTACATCGGCGCCTATCTGGCGGTGCTGGAGGGAGCCGCCGAGGCGATCGTCTTCACCGGCGGCGTGGGGGAGCACTCGAGTGTGATCCGGCGACAGATCGCCGAGCCGTTCGGGTGGGCGGGCCTCACCCTCGCGGAGGACGGCGACTGGGTGCGGGAGCAGCGGATCTCGACCGAGGGGTCGCGCCTTCATGCGTGGGTGATCCCCACGCGGGAGGAAGAGATGATCGCGCGCGCGACGGTCGAGCTGCTTCAGGGACCGCCGGTAGCGGCGGGCGGCAGCACCTGAAGGGTGAGGGCCGCGGTGGAACCGGTGCCCTGCGGGGCGGCCGGTGGATCGCCGCGGGTGGGCGAGTAGGTCTCCGCCAGCAGGACTTCGAGGGGATGGGCCGCCGAGCGATTGATACCGTGGTCCGGGCTGGTGAGCACCGGCGTGAAGTTCACCCTGCTCCGCGTGGCGAAAAGCTTCACCACCTCCATCCCGTACGGCTCCGTCGCATAGAAGCAGAGGTTGCTCAGGTAGCTCGCGCCCGGCGGCAGCAGATTGTCCTCGCCGGAGAGGTCGGCGCGCGGGAAGAGCTGGCCGATCGCCCCATCCGGCGTCAGGTCGAGCACCGCGATGTAGGCGGAGTCGGCCCCTTCATTGATGAAGCGGAGGAAATAGCCGTCGTTCGGCCGGAGCAGCCACTGACTGCCCTCTGAGAGCCGCGCGGTGACGTGCAAGGTGTCCGACTTGCGCGCGTCGCAGCTCCCGTCGGCCTCGAAGTGATGGGTGGCCGGCACCAGCTCGATCCGGACCCGGATCCCCGGAGCGGCCATCTGTACCTGCTTGAGATAGCTGCTGCGGGCGAGCGCCCGTATCCGCTCGGTGAGCGACGCGCGCCCCACCGCGGTGGAGGCATCGACCGATGGCACCAGCGCGACGCTGGTATCACCCGACCAGCTCACGGTGAGCGCGGCGGCGCCCCGACTCCGGGGACCGACGGGGTGGACCACCATCTCCGCGAGGGAGTCGGAGAGCTGGATCACACCGCTGTGTTCGAGATCGGCGGCGAGCGCGGCCCGCGCGGGGCCGACGATGGCGGGATCGAGCTTGAGCCGCACCCGGAACTCCGCAAAGGCGTATTCGGTGACGAAGGCCCAGCTGCCGCCGGCGCGGGTCCCCGGAGCGAGCCGCACCCGGGCCTCGAGTTCGTCGGCGGTGGCCACCTCGCCGCTCCCCACGGCGGTCGCCTTGGCGGGATCCTGGGTGCCGAGCGGATAGAAGGAAAGCTTCGAGCCCGGCAGGAGCCCCACCAGGCTCCCGCCCTCCAGCACCGCAATCGAGTCGCCGAGCACCGAGGCGACGTGGAAGTACGGCTTCTGGGTCACCGCGCGGCCGCTGAAGACTGCGACGTCGGCGTCGCCTTCGAGCTGCGGGACCTGCAGGGGTACCTCTCCCTGCATCCACGACTTGAGCTGATCGAAGACCGCGCGATAGGTGAGCGGCTGCCCGTCGGCGCGGCTCAGCGCGGCGAGTACGTGGCTCAATCCGACGGAGAGCGAGCCGGCGGTCTTGTCCTCGCCCTTGAGTTCGACTTCGGTGGCCAGCTGATCTTCGCGCGCGGCGGAGAACACCACCATCGGTGCCAGGCCGGAGACGCCGCTGCTCCCACCGCGGGTCGCGGCGGGCGCGGTGAGCCAGCCGGAGCCGGAGGGGGTGTCGCCGCGAGTGACCGTACGGGTAGCCGCCGGCTTCCCGATCGGGGGGAGCCCGCCGCGCACCGGCATCGCGCTCCGGGTCGCGGACCCCGAGTGACAGGCGTCGATGAAGACGACCACATTGCCGCCGGGGGAGACCTGCTGCCGGAGCCGCTGCAGGATCGGCTCGAGCTGATCGTCCTTGAGGTGGTACTCGCCCTTGTATGTGACGGGATCGACGTCGCTCCGGGCATCGAAGGGAACCCAGAGCTCGTCGAGCCCATCGAGCTCGTCGCCGTTGTCGTCGGTCATCTGGTGCCCATGCCCGGAGTAGTGGACGAGCACGACATCGCCCGGCCGAGCCTCGGCGACCAGGGCCTCGAGCGCCTGCAGGATCCCCGCACGGGTCGCCTCACTGTCGGTGAGCACCCGGATTCCGGTGGAGTCGAACCCCTGCCGCTCGAGGGCGGCGCGGATCAGCGGGACGTCGTTGGCGGAGCTGAGCTTCTGATAGCCGGTCGAGCGGGGATACTTCCCGATGGCGATGATGAGGGCGAGCTTCCGGCCGCTGTCCGCCGCCGGGACGGTCCGCTGTGACGCAGGCTTGATGATGGATGACGCCGGTCCGCCGATTCCGGCAGGGAGGAGCAGGAGCGCGGCGAGCATGGGCATGGCCGGCGGGCAGCGGAATTGCATGGACAACGGATCCTTGGCTTGGGGTGTCACCGCGGCAATGGATGCGCCCGGCCGGCCGACTTGCACGCTCCGGCACAGATGACGAGACTGTAACCTATCTCCCTGTACAAGGGGACGCGGACGCCCGCGTCCTGACGCGCCACCCTCCCCGACCGGACCTATGCGCCTGCGCGTTCAGCCGTTCCTGCTGTGTGCCGCTCTCTTGCTTGCCCCCATCGCGGCGGCCGCCCAAGGCTCTCGCCCCGCCCCGACGCTCAAGTGGCTGCGCTTCCGCATCACCGAGGTGTTGTGGCTCCGCGGCGATTCGGCCCAGGTGCGGGTGGAGGGCGGCACCAATGCCGGGGTGCTCCAGGGGATGACCGGTTCGGCCATCGCGGTGCGGCGCGACTCGATGACCCACCGGGGCGGCTCATCGCTGGGCGATGCCGAGGTGCTCCAGTCGGATACCGGCGGCAGTACGGTCGCGATCAAGCTCACCGATCCAGGCGTTCCCGAGAAGCAGGTCTTCGAGGGGGACGTGATCTCCCTGCAGCTCGAGGAGCGCTACTCGCTGACCCCGACACTGCTCACCGAACTGGTCGCCCGCCGCATCACCTATACCGATGATGACCACAACCCCTTCTACGGCTTCTGGAACGTCCTCCTCGGCGACAACGACTCGCTGCTGACGCCGGTCCTTGCGGCGATGGCGAACGATCTGCGCGCGGTAGCCAAGCGGGTGGACGCCGCGGTCGCCGCCGACGACGAGCTCCGCAAGCCGATCGAGAAGGGGTATTACAGGGGCCGCAGCATCATGGAGATCCTCGCCTCGGCGACACCTGAGGATGCCTCCCGCTTTCTCGACTTCGTGGTGAGCTACCCCGGTTCCTACCTCGGACGGCCACTCAACCTCGCGAGTACCGTCGGGGACTGGCTGAGTAGCGGCGCCACGCCGGGCAAGCTCGCGGTCCGCGACGAACTGCTGGCCGCGAAAACCGATGACGAACGCCGGCGGCTGATCGCCGCGCAGCCCGACGCACTCTCCGACGGAATCTGGGTAGCGGAATGGAACACCCAGACGGGACGGCTCGCCAAGGCCAAACAGTTCGAGGCGGCGCGGGCCCTCAACCACATCGCCCTGCTCGTGGTGGATGGCTATGACCTCAAGGCCAGGCGGGGCTGGGTGCTGTTCCAGGGCGCCCAGACCGAAGGCCAGGCCAAGGATCGGGAGGCGGCGATCACTGCCTACCGCGCCGCCATCGCCGCCTTTCAGGCATCGCAGGATGAGGAAGGCATCCGCTTCGCCCTCAACAACATCGCCGACCAGCTCACCCACCTCGGGCGCTACGTCCCCGCGATGGCCGTCTGGGACACGGTGGTCAGCCTGGAGCGGGCGCGTACGAAGGTGGACACCTCCGCCTCCCAGCGGAGCAGCCTGGCGATCTCGATCTTCGGCTATGGCAACGCGCAGGAAAAGATCGACCGCTACGAGGAGGCGCTGGCGAGCCATACCGAGGCGGCGCAGCTCTTCGCCACCGTGGGCACCGCCGACGCACAAAGCCGGCAGGCGGATGCGCTCAACTCCATCGCCGGCATTTACGGCAAGCAGGGGGACCGCGACCGCTCCATCCGTACCTACCGCGAATCGCAGGCGCTGTATCACAAGCTGGAGGACATCGAAGGCGAGGCCGACCAGCTCGACGAGATCGGCGTCCAGCTCTCGAAGCTCTCGAAGTACCGTGAGGCGATCGCGATCTGGGACTCGGCCTACGCGCTGCACATCCAGTCGGGGGAGACCGGCGACGCCGGCTACTCCAAGTCGCAGATCGGTCAGGCGGCGTGGAGCCTCGGCGACTACGCCGGCGCCATCGCGGCACACAACGAGGCCGTGACGCTCCGCACCAAGGCGGATGACAAGAAGGGGGTCGCGTACTCGCTCGCCAAGCTGGCCTCGCTCTACCGCGACAGCGGCGACCCGAATCGCGCGCTCGAGGCCTATCCGCGGGTCGCGGCATTGTACGCGGAGCTCGAGGACCGGGACAACCAGGCCGACGTCCTCAACAGCATGGGGGACGTCTACTACAACGAGAAGGACTATCCCCGCGCGATCGGGCGCTATCACGAGGCGCGAGTCATCCAGGAGCGGCTGCAGACGCCGAGCCCGCTGGCGCTCACCTATTACGATCTGGGCGACGCCTTCTACGCCCAGACGCAGCTCGACAGCGCCGGGGCCTACTACACCCGGGCGGTCGCGCTGCAGCGGGAGATCGGCGACGAGTGGAACCTGATCTCCTCGCTCAACAGCCTCGGCTACGTGGCGGAGTTCGGCGCGCACGACCGGGCCCGCGCCGAGGGGTACTATCGCGAGGCCCTCGGCCTCGCCAGGAAGCTCGACGCCCAGAACCTGCTGGCGAGCTGCTACGCCGCGCTCGGCCGATCGTTCTACGCCCGCGGGCTGCTCGACAGTGCGCTGGCCTACCGCACCCAGGCGCTCACGATCTACCGGGTGCAGGAGGACCGGCGCCAGGAGGCGCTGCAGCTCTCCGCCATCGGCGATGCCCAGTTGCAGCGGGGCGACCTTGCCAAGGCGCTGCGGACCTACCAGGAGGGACTTGCGGTCGCGGAAAAGGCCAACCGGCGCACCGAGGTCGCCAGCCTGCTGACGTCGATCGCCTGGGTGTACACGCTCACGGGGGAGTACGCCAGAGCGGTGGAGACGGAGCAGCAGAGCCTCGCCATCAGCCAGGATGTGAAGAACCCCTGGGGCATCGCCAACGCCGTCCTGGGACTCGGCAATACCTACAATCAGACCGGCGACTATCAGCGGGCCGTCGGCTTTTACCAGCAGGCCGAGAGCCTGTACGTGGAACTCCACGACACGCTGTCCCAGGCGACGTCGATCAACAACATCGGCAGCATCTATTTCTGGCAGGGCGACTACCCGAAGGCGCTGAGCCAGTTCAACCGGGCGCTCGACATCGTGAAGGCGAATGGTGCCGAGGGCGATTTCTATCCGCTCCTGCTGGGCAACATCGGCGAGGTCTACTATGAGCAGGGCGCGTATGCCGACGCGGAGCGCTGGCTCACCGATGCGCTCGCGCGGGCGCGCCAGATCGAGACGGCCCGCACCACCGCCAGCGCGCTGACGCTGCTCGGCAAGACGGCGCTCGAGCGAGGCCGCTATCAGGAGGCCCGCGACCGGTTCGAGGCCGCCGACAGCCTGCGTCGCCGGATGGGCGCCCGTGATGACATCGCCGAGGTGCTGACCCAGCAGGGCAAGCTGGCGTACGTCCAGCACGATCTCGCCGCGGCGCGGCCGAAGCTCGAGGAGGCGGCGCGCATCGCCCGGGAGATCGGGGCGGTGAACCGCCTCTGGGAACCGCTCTTCTTCCTCGGCCAGGTGCGCCGCGATCAGGGCGACTCGACCGGGGCGCTCGCGGCCTTCGAGGAGGCGGTGACCGTCGTCGAGCAGCTCCGCAACAAGGTCGTCGGCGGCGAAGGGGCGCAGAAGCTGTTCGCGTCAGGCAAGGTGCAGGGCCGGCTCTACGAGGCGCTGGTCGGCCTGCTGATCCGCCTGGGCCAGGGGGAGAAGGCGCTCGCGGTGCTGGAGCGCAGCATGAATGAGGAGTTACGGGGCAAGTTCCGCGGGCTCGGCATCCAGTTCGCGGACAGCACCAAGCAGCGGCTGCTCGCAGAGGAGGAACGGCGGAAGTCCAGGCTCGATGGGGTCACCGAACAGCTCGCCCACGAGCGCGCGGCACCGGAGAGCGCCCGGAACAGCGAGAAGATCCGCGCCCTCGAGGCGACCCGGAGCGTCGCGGAGGAGGATTATCTCGGCTTCGTCAATCAGCTCATGCGGGAGCAGCCCGACCTCAAGAACCACATGAGCGTAAGCCTCCGCGACCTCCGGAGCGCCCGGGTGGATCTGCCGAAGGACGTGGCGCTGCTCGCCTATCTGCTCGGAGAGAAGGAGCTGTACATCTTCGTGGTCACTTCGGACACGCTGGTGGCCAAGGTCATCGAGCTGCCGCGTGACACCCTCGACCGCAACGTCGACCTCATGGTGAAGCTGGCGCGGAACCCGACGGCGACGCTCGCTTCGGTCCGCCGCTCCGGTGCGGCGGGGCAGGCGCCGGTGGAGACGAAGCCGGCGGGTGACGTTCGCAAACAGGCGGCACTTCTCTACCAATGGCTGATCGCGCCGATCGAAAAGGAACTCGGCACCCGGAAGCGGCTCGCCATCGTGCCGAGCGGGAGCCTCTACTATCTCCCGTTCCAGATTCTGGCGGCGGGCGCCGACAGCACGGCCCGCAGCCTCGGCGATGACCGCACCGTCTTCTATGTCACCGAGCTCAAGGTGGCACCACCCAAGACCGGGCCGCGGAGCCCGCTCCGGCTGGCGGCATTCGGCAACGCGGACAACTCGCTCCCGAGCGCCGAGCGGGAGGTCATGGACCTCAAGCGACTCTACCCGACCAGCACGGTCTTCCTGCGTACCGATGCCACCGAGGCCCGCGCCAAGGCGCTCCCGCCGACGTTCAACGTGGTGCACTTCGCGACCCACGGGAACCTCGACTACCAGAACTTCGACAACACCTTTCTTACCCTTGCGCCGAGCGCGACACCCGCCGAGGATGGCAAGCTCACCCTGCGCGAGGTCTGGAAGCTGGTCGGCTTCGGACGCCACCGGCTGGTGGTGCTCTCGGCCTGCAATACGGCGGTGGCGGACGAGCAGGTCGCCGGCTGGCCGAACAGCCCGGCGACGGCGTTTCTGGACGTCGGCGTGCCGGCGGTGGTGGCGTCGCTCTGGCCGGTGGATGATGCCGCGACGGCGGTGCTGATCACCGCCTTCTACAAGAACATGCGGACGATGGACACCGCCGAAGCCCTGCGGCAGGCCCAACTCGCGGTCAAGGCCGACCCGAAGTACAACCACCCCTTCTACTGGGGTGCCTGGGTTCTGGTCGGCGACTGGCGCTGAACGGCCCGCGATGCCGAGGAGCCCCCGGTACAATCGCGGCTGGGGGGGCGAGGCTGGCGGTGAGCCCCGTCGGCGTGAAGATTATGGCAGCACACGAGTTGGATACCTTACCGACATGATGGCGTGACCGTTCCTTCCCTCTGTTCCGGCACCCTGAACGGAGGAACCAAATGCTGCCCTGGCTCGTTGTACCCATGCGCCCCGGTCCGTCGGGGGCAATCCTATGACCGCCGCCCATGATCCGCGCCGTCCCGGCGCCGACACCGAGTTCGCTCCGCGCGAACTGGATGTTCCGTACCCGAGCTTCCCCGATCTCCTGCCGGCAGAGGTGCTGGAGGCGGGGCGCTATGTCGTGCGCTTCGCGCGTACGGTCGAGGACCTCGACGCGATCGAACGGCTGCGTTTCGAGGTCTTCAACCTCGAACTGGGCGAGGGGCTCGACAGCGCCTTTGTAACGGGCCGGGACCACGACGACCTCGATCCCTACTTTCACCATCTGCTGATCGCCTGCCAGACGACGGGAGAGGTCGTCGGGACCTATCGGCTGCAGACGTCGGAGATGGCGGAGGCCCGGCAGGGATTCTACTCGGCAGGGGAGTTCGACCTGAGCGGCCTGCCGCGGGACTTCATCGAGAATGCGGTGGAGGTGGGGCGGGCCTGTGTCGCGAAGGAGCACCGGAACGGCCGGGTGCTCAATCTGCTGTGGCGGGGGCTGGCGCTCTATCTGCTGCAGAATGGCAAGCGCTATCTCTTCGGCTGCTGCTCGCTCACCTCGCAGGACGAGGCGCTCGGCCAGGCCACGATGCTGTATCTGGAGCGGGAGGGACACGTGCACCCGGAGCTGCTCGCGCCGCCGCTGGCGGAGATGAGCTGCGCCGACGCCGATCCGACCGCGGTCGCAGCGGCCACGGTGAAGATCCCGCCGCTCTTCCAGAGTTACCTGCACCTGGGCGCGAAGGTCTTCGGCCCGCCGGCGATCGACCGGCAGTTCAAGACCATCGACTTTCTGGTGGCACTCGATGTCGCAAGCCTCGACGAGCACAGCTATCGCTTCTTCTTCCGCTGAGACCGCGGGGGAGGTGTCGCCGGTCCTCGCCTGGGCGCGGCTCGCCGGCCTCGCCGCGTGGTCGGCGGTCTGGATCTCCGCGTGGGGGGTGCTTACGCTGCTGGCATTCCCCTTCGGCGATGCGCGTCATGGGCTCCGCCGGACAATCTTCCGGCGCTGGGCGCGAGGCGTGGCGGGATTGCTGGGACTCAGGGTGTCGGTGGAGGGCGCGGTCCCGGAGACGCCATTCTTCCTGGTCTCGAACCACCTGAGCTATCTCGACATTGTCACCTATGCCGCGGTGATGCCGGCCAGGTTCGTGGCGAAGAGCGAAGTGCGCGGCTGGCCGGTAGTCGGGCTGCTGGCGCGGGCGATGGGGACGATCTTCATCGATCGCACCGTGAAGCGCGATGCACTGCGGGTCCTGGAGCGCCTCGAAGCAGCGGCGGCCGAAGGCGATGGCGTGGTGGTGTTCGCGGAAGCGACCAGTTCTGCAGGCCAAGAGGTGCTCCCCTTCCGCCCCGCCCTGCTGGAATGGGCGGCGCGGAGCGGGAGCCCGGTGCATCACGCCAGCGTCGGCTACCGCACCGCGGCCGGGAGCATCCCGGCGCATCTGTCGGTCTGCTGGTGGGGCGATATGACCTTCGGGCGGCACCTGGTGGCGCTGGCCCGGCTGCCCTGGATTAAGGCAACGCTTCGCTTCGGCGATGCGCCGATCGCCGAGCGGGACCGGAAACGACTTGCGGACCAGCTGCACCAGGCGGTGTCCGCCCGATTCATTCCCGTAGTCCTGGAGTCAGAATGACGGAACGCATGGAAGCGGTAGAAGGGAACCTGATGGTCCTCGAGCAGGCGGTTGAGGTGCTGCGCCGCATGGACGACGAGACCTATGCCACCGGGGGCGCCGCCCCCGGGGTGTCGGCGATCGGGGTGCACTTCCGCCATGTACTCGACCACTATCGCTCGTTCCTGATGGGCCTCGCGACCGACGAGATCGACTACGATGCGCGCCACCGCCATGTGCCGCTCGAGACCGACCGGCAGCTGGCCATCGCGACCGCGCTCGGCTTCATGACCGATCTGGCGCGGCTTTCGGCCGAACTCGGACCTCGGCCGGTGCGGGTCAGCACCCGCAGCGTCGCCGGCGATGAAGGCGAGCCTGACTGGAGCCAGTCCACCCTCAAGCGCGAACTCCAGTTCCTGGTGAGCCACACCGTCCATCACTACGCCCTGATCAAGGAACTGCTGCGGCGCACTGGCTTCGAAGCGGGGACGGAGTTCGGCGTGGCGCCGTCCACCATCGCCGCCGCCCGCCGCGACGCCGCATGTGCACGGTAAGCTGGCTCCCCGATCCGCACGGCTACACCCTCTGCTTCAACCGCGATGAGCGCTTCACCCGCGCCCCGGGGCGTCCCCCGGCGGTGCGGGAAGCCGGCGGCGTGCAGTACATCGCGCCGATCGACGGCGACTTCGGCGGCACCTGGCTCGCGACCAACGCCTTCGGGCTGAGTCTCGGCATCACCAACCGCTACTCGGTGCCGGGCTTCATCGTGCCCGCCAGGCCGCGGAGCCGCGGGCTGATTCCGATTGAACTGATCATGCACCCCACCGCGGCGGAGGCCATCGCCGCTCTCGGCGCTAGCGATCTCGGCATGGTGCCGCCGTTCACGATGGTGGCGGTGGAGCCAGCCGGTCCGGCACGACTGGCGGCATGGGACGGCCGCGCGCTCGAGGTATCTTTCCACGCCGACGCGGGGCTGATTCTTACCAGCTCCTCGGTGACCGAGCCCGAGGTCGCCGCGTCGCGGAAGGCGCTGTTCGCCGCCCTCGGCGACGTCACCGCCGAGGCGCTCGTGGCGCTGCACCGGAGCCATCTCCCCGATCGGGGACGTCGGTCGGTCTGCATGCACCGCGAGGATGCGGAAACCCAGAGCTTCAGCGAGGTTCGCGTGAGCGCGGATCAGGTCTCCTTCACCCATATCACCGACGCTCCCTGCCGAGGCACCGCCTTGCCGGTCCTCGCGCTGGCGCGTCGCGCCCTCCCCTGCCCCTCGACCAGTTGAGCACCGCGCAGAGCGACAGGTCGAAGCCGGCGCCCTGGTGGCGGCGGCACTGGCTCCTGTCGCTCTACCTGGTGCTGCTGGCAGTCTCGCATGTTGTCCGCCTCATGCACCCGCACGACAGCACGCCGTCGGAGGACGAGCATGTCGTGATGCTGCATGCCATACGCGGCGAGAAGGAGCTCGACCGCCCGGTGCGGGTCTCCTTCCGCCAGTACGCGCCAGACAGCTTCGACCACGCGACGCCGACGATCGTGCTGGTGCATGGCAGCCCCGGCGACAACGGGGAGGTCACCGCACTTGTCAAGCTGCTGGGGAAGAAGTTCCGCGCCATCGCGCCGGACCTGCCGGGATTCGGGGGATCGAGCTGGGATGTCCCCGACTACTCCAACCGCGCCCACGCCCGCTACCTGCTGCAACTGCTGGACAGCCTCAACGTCAAGCAGACCCATCTGCTCGGCTTCAGCATGGGCGGGGGCGTCG
>DAINRP010000067.1:1902-13360 GCA_036741755.1 Gemmatimonadales bacterium | reverse complement strand
TGGTGCCGCTCACCGTGGAGGACGCGGTGCTCGAGGAGGGGCTGGACGTGATGGAGGAGGCGTTCAAGGCGGCGCTGGGGAGGTAGGGCATGATCATCAACCGCACCCGTCTCGCCACTCTCCACGCCGAGGAGCAACGCCGCTTCGAGGCGTCGCACCCGAAGTCGCGGGCGCTCTTCGAGCGCGCCAAGGGCTCGCTCCTGCAGGGCGTGCCGATGCACTGGATGGCGAAGTGGGCCGGCGGCTTTCCGCTGTTCGTCGCGGAGGGGCAGGGGGCCCACTTCACCGACGTCGACGGGCACCGCTATCTCGATCTCTGTCTCGGCGACACCGGCGCGATGACCGGGCATGCGCCGCCGGCCACCGTGGCCGCGGTGAAGCGGCAGGCGGAGCGGGGTTTCACCTACATGCTGCCCGGGGAGGATCATCTCTGGGTCGCCGAGGAACTCACCCGGCGCTTCGGGCTCGTGGCCTGGCAGTTCGCGATGACCGCGACCGACGCCAACCGCTTCGCGATCCGGCTGGCGCGCATGCTGACCGGCCGGCCGAAGATCCTGGTCCACAACTGGTGCTATCACGGATCGGTGGACGAGACCTTCGCGACGCTGACCAACGGCGTAGTCGGCCCGCGGCCGGGCAACCTGGGCCCGCCGGTCGACCCGGCGCTCACCACCCGAGTGGTGGAGTTCAACGACATCTACGAGCTCGAGGCTGCACTCGCGCACGGGGATGTGGCCTGCGTGCTCGCCGAGCCGGCGATGACCAACATCGGAATCATTCATCCCGATCCCGGCTACCACGACGCGCTGCGTCAACTCACCCGGAAGAGCGGCACCCTGCTGATCATCGACGAGACCCACACCATCTGTGCCGGACCGGGTGGCTACACGGCGGCCCACGGGCTCGAGCCCGATCTACTCACGATCGGCAAGCCGATCGGTGGCGGGGTGCCGGGGGCGGTGTATGGCTTCTCGGCGGAGGTCGTGGAGCGGCTGCAGGGGCGGATCGCGCTGGCCGAGTGCGATACCGGCGGGATCGGCGGGACGCTGGCGGGCAACGCGCTGGCGCTGGCGGCGATGCGCGCGACGCTCGAGCAGGTGCTGACGGCTGAGTCCTATGCCCGGACCATTCCGCTCGCCGAGCGGTTCCAGGCGGGGGTCGAGCGGGTGATCGCCGAGTTTCGGCTGCCGTGGATCGTGAAGCGGCTGGGGTGCCGGGCCGAGTACTGGTTCCGGCCGGTGCCGCCGCGCAACGGCAGTGAAGCGGCCGCCGCGGCCGACTTCGAGCTCGATCGCTTCATGCATCTCTTCGCGCTCAATCGGGGCATTCTGCTGACGCCATTCCACAACATGGCGCTGATTGCGCCCGCCACGACCGAAGCGGACATCGACCGGCACACCGTCATCTTCCGGGAATCGGTGCAGGCGCTGCTGGGCTGACATGTGGCGCCGCGATTCATCGCGGCGCCTCCAGAGGTCGCCCCTACTGGCGGCCCTTCCGGGCCGGGGATACGTTAGCGAAGCCCGTGAGAGCCGCGATGCATCGCGGCTCTCACGGCGTATCCGATCTCTCCGGCGCTTCGCCAGCTACAGGATCCTTCCCATCGTGGCTTCTCCCATCGATTCCGCCACTGGCCCGGCCGTGGAATTCACCCGGGTCAGCAAGTCGTTCGGTGATTTCAAGGCGGTCAAGGACATCACCTTCGAGATCCGCCGCGGCGAGTTCTTCTCGCTGCTCGGGCCCTCGGGGTGCGGCAAGACCACGACCCTGCGGCTGCTGGCCGGCTTCGAACAGCCGGACGAGGATGGCGGGACGGTGCGGATCAGCGGCCAGGTCGTCAACCAGAAGCGGCCCTACGAGCGGCAGATCGGCATGGTGTTCCAGAACTACGCCATCTTCCCGCATCTCTCGGTCGAGAAGAACGTGGCGTTCGGGCTGGTGCAGCATAAGGTGCCGAAGGCGGAGATCCCGGACCGGGTGGTGAAGGCGCTGGAGATGGTGCGGCTCGATGTCGGCAAGTTCGCGCAGCGGATGCCGAACCAGCTCTCCGGTGGCCAGCGCCAGCGGGTGGCGCTGGCGCGGGCCCTGGTGCTCCGGCCGGCGATCCTGCTGCTCGACGAGCCGCTCGGTGCGATCGATCTCAAGCTCCGCAAGGAGATGCAGCTCGAACTCAAGGCGCTCAATAAAAGCCTTGGCATCACGTTCGTCTATGTGACGCACGACCAGGAAGAGGCGCTCACGATGTCCGACCGCATCGCGGTCATGGACAACGCCAGGGTCGCCCAGCTCGGCTCGCCGGCCGAGATCTACGAGAACCCGCGGACCTCGTTCGTCGCCAAGTTCATCGGTGAGTCGAACTTCTTCGATGGCACCGTGGAGCGGAAGGATGGCGCCGTCTGGCGCGTGACCGGCGCCAACTGTTCGTTCGTCGTCCCCGATCATCCGGCGCTTCGTCCCGGCGCGGCGGTCCGTATCGCGGTCCGGCCGGAGTGGATGGACGTCTGCGCCACCGGTGAGGTGCCTTCCGGCGAGAACGCCGCAGGCGGCACCGTCCGCGACGTGATCTATCTCGGCGAGATGATGCACGTGATCGTGACGCTGCGCGACGGCACCGACTGCACCGTGGCGATGCGGAACGAGGGCCAGCTCATCAAGCCGCTCCCCTGGAAGCGCGGGGACGCGGCGGCGGTGGCGTGGCTTCCCGAAGACTGCCAGATCCTGGAGGATGAGTAATGGCGAGCCTCCGCCAGAGGGCGCTCGCCTTCTTCCATGCGCGGCCGGCCGCGAAGGCCTGGGCGCTGCTGACGCCCGGCACCTTCTGGCTGGTGCTGTTCTTCACGGTGCCTGTGCTCATCATGTTCGTCTACAGCCTGATGCCGCGCGGGATCTACGGCGGCGTCGTGCCCGGCTTCACGGTGGAACACTACCAGCGGTTCTTCAACCCGCTCTACCTCGAGATTCTCAACCGGACCTTCCTCTGGTCGCTCGCTGCGACGCTCATCTGTCTGCTGATGGGGTATCCGCTGGCCTACCTGATTGCCCGCAGCGGCACGTGGAAGAACGTCCTGATGTTCCTGGTGGTGCTGCCATTCTGGACCAGTTTCCTGGTGCGCACCTTCGCCATGATCTTCCTCATGCGCGACACCGGGCTCATCAACAACCTGCTGCTCCGGACCGGCCTCATCCAGCAGCCGATCGAGATGCTGTACACTCCCTTCGCGGTGATGACCGGCCTCGTATATGGCTTCCTGCCGTTCATGGTGTTGCCGATCTACGCCTCGCTGGAGAAGCTCGATCTCTCGCTGCTGGAGGCCGCCGAGGTGCTGGGTGCGCGCCCCGCCTCGCGGTTCTGGAAGGTCACCTTTCCGCTCTCGGTGCCCGGCGTCGTGGCGGGCTGCCTGCTGGTGTTCATCCCCTCGCTCGGCAGCTTCCTGACCTCGGACCTGCTCGGCGGCGCCAAGCAGGTCATGATCGGCAACCTGATCCAGAACCAGTTCTCCTCCGCCCGCAACTGGCCCTTCGGCTCGGCGGCGTCGTTCATCGTGATGGCACTGGTGCTGGTGGCGGTGCTCGCCTATCTCAGGGTGCGCGACCGCGCGCCGGCGGGGACGGCCTGAGATGAGCACCCGACTGCCTCGCTGGCTCATCGCCTTCGCGGCGCTGGTGTATCTCTTCCTGCACCTGCCGCTCCTGGTTCTGGTGCTGTTCTCCTTCAACGCCTCCAAGTTCTCGGTCGAGTGGGTCGGCTTCACCTGGGACTGGTATCTGCGGCTGCTGCAGCGCGACGACATCCTGAACGGGCTAAGGGCCAGCATGATCGTCGGCGTGACGTCCACGATCGTCTCCGCCATCTTCGGGACGCTGATCGCGCTGGCGCTGGCGCGGCACAAGTTCAAGGGACGGACCGCACTCGAGGCATTCCTCTATGTGCCGCTGGTGACGCCGGAGATCGTGACCGGCATCTCGCTGCTGATTCTCTTCGTGCTGCTCGGTTTCCCGCTCGGGCTGACCACGATCACCATCGCCCACATCGCGTTCTGCATTTCCTTCGTCGTCGTGGTGGTGCTCGCGCGGCTGCAGGGGATGGACCAGCATCTCGAGGAGGCGGCCCTCACCCTCGGCGCCGACGAGATCACCACCTTCTGGAAGATCACGGTGCCCCAGCTGTGGCCGGGGATCATCTCGGGAGCGCTGCTCGCCTTCACCATGTCGTTCGATGACTTCGTGATCACCTCGTTCGTGTCCGGGGTCGGCTCCTCCACGCTGCCGATCGTCGTCTACGGCATGGTCCGCAAGAACATCGAGCCCAGCATCAACGCGATCAGCACGATCATCCTGGTGGCGACGTCGGTGCTGATCTACCTCGCTGACCGGCTGGGGCGGGACAAGCCCCTGAAGGCGTGAGCATGACCCGCGGTCCGTTCCTCCTGCTTCTGCTGCTCGCCGCCCCGACGCGGGTCGCGGCGCAGGTGACCAAGTTCGACCGGCAACGGGCCCACATCATGCTCGATGTCGTGCGCGAGGACATCCGGAAGCACTACTTCGACACCACGTACGGCGGTATCGATCTCGACGCCGTCTTCGATACCGCCGGTGCCCGGGTGGACCGCTCCACCGCGCTGAGCCAGCTCATCGGCGCCATCGCCCAGGCCACCCTCGAGCTCAATGATTCTCACACCGGCTTCCTGCCGCCCGGCCTCGTCTACCGGGCCGACTACGGCTGGCAGCTGCGATTTGTCGGAGACACGTGCCGCTTCTTCCGGCTCGATGAGGGGAGCGACGCCGAGGCCAAGGGCGTGCACGTCGGCGACGCTCTGCTTGGCATCGAGGGGTTCCGCCCGTCCCGGGAGAACCTCTTCCGCCTGCAGTACCTCCTGTACCTGGTCCAGCCCCGCGCCGCCGTGCGCCTCATCCTCCAGTCACCTGGGGCTGAGCCGAGGCAGGTGGATATTGCCACCAAAGTGATCGAGCGCCGTCGGATCGTGGATCCGCACAACTCGTTCGATCTGGGCGAACTCATCCGGGAAGGGGAGTCCGAGTGGGAGGAGGAAGCCCCGCGGTGGTCGGAGGCCGGTGACAAGGTCGTGGTCTGGCGGCCCCACCACTTCTACGCCTACGACTCCTGGGTTGACGACCTGCTGAAGAGCGCTCGAAAGCACCAGGGCTTGGTGCTCGACCTGCGCGGCAATCATGGCGGCGCGGTCCACTCGCTGCTCAAGTTGCTCGGCGGGTTCTATGCGGAAGATGTGACCGTCTGCGACCAGGTGGAGCGCCAGAAGCATGAGCCGATGGTCGCCAAGGGGAAGGGGGACAACCGCGTGCAGGGTGCGATCGTCGTGCTCGTCGACGCCGAGTCCGCCTCGGCCTCGGAGATGTTCGCCCGGACCATCCAGCTCACCGGCCGAGGCAAGGTCCTCGGCGACCGGACCGCGGGGGCGGTGCGGGAAAGCATGGGCTATATCCATTCGGTCGGCACGCAGACGATGGCGTTCTACGGCACTCAGGTGACTATCGCGGACCTCGTGATGCCGGATGGAGGCCGGCTCGAGCAGGTCGGCGTCTCCCCGGACGAGGTGATCCTCCCCACCGGGGCCGACCTGCGCGACAAGCGTGACCCGGTGCTGGCACAGGCCCTTGCTCTGCTTGGTGTCAGCATGACGGCGGAGCAGGCCGGTCGCCTGACATGGGAGTCGGACAAGTAGCCACCCGGATGGTTGGCCGGTCATGACCGGTGGCCTCGAGGGATGTCTCTGGTGGGACAATCTTCCGCCGGTCGCGGTCCGGTGCCCAGACCTCCCCTCCCGTACCGACGTCGCCGTCATCGGCGCGGGCTATACCGGTCTCTCGGCGGCACGCGCCATCGCGAAGAGCGGCGCCACTGTCCTGGTGCTGGAGCGCGAAACGATTGGCTGGGGCGCCAGCGGCCGGAATGGTGGCATGGTTCTCCCCGGCTACAAGACCGATCTCCCGGTGCTGGTCCGCCGGCTCGGCCTCGAACGCGCCCGCCGCCTCTTCCGTGACTCGGTCGAGGCGATCAGCTTCGTGGAGTCGCTGGTGCAGGAGGAACAGATCGCGTGTGGCTGGGCCCGGACCGGGCATGTGACGCTGGCCGCGAAGCCTTCGCACATGGCGGGGCTCGAAGCATCGCAGCGGATGCTGGAGCGGGATTTCAGCTACGCGAGCGAACTCATCGGATCGGACCGGATCGGGGCGGAGATCGGCTCCAGGCGGTATCACGGCGGTCTTCTGGATCCGCTCGCCGGTGCGGTGCAGCCGGCGGCGTACGTCGCCGGACTGGCGGCCGCTGCGGTGCGCGCCGGGGCGATGCTCGTCGAGCGGACCACCGTCGACGCGATCAGCAGGGCGAGCGGCGGCTTTCGGCTGCAGACCAGCCGGGGGCCGGTGGAAGCCGGTGCGGTCCTGGTAGCCACCAACGGGTATACCGGTCGGCTGCTGCCGTGGCTGGCGCGGCGGGTGGTGCCCGTGGGGAGCTACATCATCGCGACCGAGCCGCTCGCGCCTGACGTGGTGCGCCGGCTGATTCCACGTGGCCGGATGCTGAGCGACACCAAGAACCTGCTCTACTACTTCCGGCTTTCCGCCGATGGGCGGCTGGTGTTCGGCGGGCGGGCCGCGTTCTCACCGACGGCCCTGGACGCAAGCCGGGAGATTCTGCGGCGGGGGATGCTCGAGGTCTATCCCGAACTCACGGATGTCCGGGTGGACTTCTCCTGGGGTGGCACCCTCGGCTTCACGCTCGACCAGATGCCGCACGCCGGCCAGCACCGCGGGATCGCGTACGCCCTCGGCTACGGTGGACACGGCGTGGCCTATGCGAGTTGGCTGGGCGACCGGGTCGGCCGCGCGCTGCTCGGCCAGGCCGAGTGGCCGGCGCTCAGCGGAATTCCCTTCCGGGCAGTCCCCTTGTACGAGGGGTGGCCGTGGTTTCTGCCGCTCGCAGGGGCATATTACGGACTCAAGGATAGACTGACCTAGCAGTTCCGAGTTCCGAGTTCCGAGTGCTTAGTGCGTGGTGCTTAGTGCGCAGCGCTTAGGGAACACCACGGGCGTTGGGTACGTCAACTCGGAACTCGGAACTCGGAACTCGGCACTAAGCACTAAGCACTAAGCACTAGGCACTAAGCACTGATCACTCAGCACCACGCCTTCTTCTCCCCAGGAGCGTCGCGATGTCCAAGCGGAACGAAATCAAGCAACTCGTTGCTGAACTGGAGTCCGGGGCACTCAGCCGTCGAGACTTCGTCGGCCGGGCGACGGTGCTCGGCCTCGGCATGAGCACCATCGGCATGGTGCTCACCGCCTGCGGCAAGCAGGAGAAGCCGGCGGAGACCGGTGGGGCGATGGAGGATCTCGGGCCGATCGAGAAGGAGCTCGCCATCTACAACTGGTCGGACTACATCGCCGAGGACACCGTCACGAACTTCGAAAAGGAGTTCGGGGTGAAGGTGACGTACGATACCTACGAGAGCAACGAGGAGATGGTCGCCAAGCTGCAGGCGGGCGCGTCCGGCTACGACATCGTGGTGCCTTCGAACTACATCGTGCCCGTGGTGGTGGCCACCGGGCTCGCCGCTGAACTCAACAAGAAGTACCTGACCAACTTCGCCAACCTTGCGCCGACCTTCCAGAATCCGGTCTTCGATCCGGAGAACAAGCACGCCATCCCGTACCAGTGGGGCACCACCGGCTTCGCCTGGCGCACCGACAAGGTGCCGGGCAATCCCGACACCTGGGGCATCTTTCTCGACGCCAAGTACAAGGGGAAGATGACGCAGATGGACGACATGCGGGACGTGATCGGCGCCTGGCTGCGCTACCGTGGCAAGTCGCTCAATTCGGTCGACCCGACGGAGCTGGCGGGAGCCAAGGCGGATGCGCTGGCGGCCAAGAAGAACCTGAAGGCGTATATCTCCGCGCCGGTGAAGGGGCAGCTCATCTCCGGCGACGTGTGGATCGCGCAGCTCTGGAATGGCGACGCCGCGCAGGCGCGGGCCGAGCAGGCGGCGATCGGCTACGTGGTGCCGAAGGAAGGGTGCACCATTTGGACCGACTCGATGGTGATCACCAAGTCGGCGCCTCACAAGCGCGCCGCGCATGAGTTCATCAACTACGTCCTGCGTCCCGAAGTCGGCGCCGGGATTTCCAACACCACCGGCTACGGGTCGCCGAACCAGGCGGCGCTGGCCAGCATGAAGGATCCGATCCCCTATCCGACCGCCGAGGAGTTCCAGCGCCTGGAGTACCAGAAGGATCTCGGCGCGTCGGGGGCGATCTGGGATCAGATCTGGACCGAGATCAAGTCTGGTTGACACCCCTCCCCCTGCGCGCTCCCCACACGGGGGAGCGCGCAGGGGGAGGGGCCTACCCGTGAAAGGAGCGCCGATTAATTGCGGTTGCCGAATCCTGATGTTCTGAAGCTCAGCCAGCGCTATCTCGACCTCATCGGCGGTCGCCCGATGACCCTGGGCGAAAAGGAAGCCTTCATCGCCGAGACGATTGAGGCCTACGAGAAGCATGTCAATCGCGGCTTCCTCACCTACCGGAAGTCGGTCACCCAGGCGGGTCAGTTCGCGGCGCTCGAGTGGTCTGGTGAAGGGGCCATTCTGCGCGACCTGCTCGGCCGGGAGTACATCGACGCCCTCGGCGGGTACGGCATCTTCTCCGCGGGAATCAATCACCCGAAGATCCTCAAGGCGGTGCAGGACCAGATGGGGCGCATGGCGCTCAACAGCCAGGAGCTGCTCGAGCCCTGGCGCGCCGGCCTCGCCAGGCTGCTCGCCGCGGTGACCCCGGGTGAGATCGGCTGCTGCTTCTTCATCAACAACGGCACCGACGCCATCGAGGGCGCCATCAAGCTGGCGCGCCTCTACACCAAGCGGAACACCTTCATCTCCACGCTCGGTGGCTTCCATGGCAAGTCGATGGGCTCGCTCTCGCTGATGGGCAAGGCGTCCTTCCGGACACCGTTCGAGGGTGGACTGCAGGACGTGCGTTTCGTTCCCTACGGCGACGCGGACGCGCTCGATCAGCAGATGTGCATTCTCGAAGCGGTCGGACAGCTCCCCGCGGCCTTCGTGGTCGAACCGGTGCAGGGCGAGGCTGGCGGCGTGGTGCCGCCTGACGGATACCTGCAGAAGGTGCGGGAGATCTGCACCCGCCATGGCACGCTGCTCATCGCGGACGAGATCCAGACCGGCATGGGGCGCACCGGCAAGCTGTGGGGTGTGGATCACTCCGGCATCGAGCCCGACATCATGTGCATGGGGAAGTCCATCGGTGGCGGGGTGATGCCGCTGTCGGCGTTTGTCTCCACGCCGAAGATCTGGGAGGTCATGATTCCCAACCCGATCATCCATTCCACGACCTTTGGCGGTAACCCGATCGCCTGCGTGGCCGGCATCGCGGCGATCCAGGTGACGATCGAGGAGGATCTCCCGGGTCAGGCGGCGACCAAGGGGGACTACATCCTGAAGGAGCTGGCGGCTCTCGGAAAGAAGTACCCGCAGGTGCTGACCGACTCTCACGGAGCGGGGCTCCTGATCGGTATGGAGTTCCCCACCGACGAAATCGGGTTCAAGTGTGCGGCGGGGCTGTTCAAGCGCGGGGTGCTGGTGGCGGGGACCTACTCGAGGGCCCGGACGATCCGCATCGAGCCGGCGCTCGGCATCAGCATGGATCTCGTCAAGGAGATGATGAACCGGTTGGAAGACACCTTCAAGGAGATCGCGAAGGGACTGTGAGGCGGTAGGGCGGTTCGGAAGCAGAACGGGAGAGCCTCGTCACCGAAGCCCTCCCGTTGTTATTTCTAACCGCCTAACCGCCTAATCGCCCTACTCCGCCGCCTCTTCCTTGCCGCCGAACGCCTTGGACCAGCTGATCGTCACGCCGCCCCAGACCTTGAAGTCGGCCTGGTTGCCGATCTTGGTGAACTTGGTGGCGAGGTCGTTGGTGATCACGCCATGGATCGAGGGCGTAATGCTCACCGGGCCGGCCGAGAAGCCGACGCTCGCCGACAGGTCGACGTGGGTCAGGCCCTTGTCCGCGAAATTGTACAGTTCGCTTGGCTTGCTCGCGTTGGCTTCCTGGCCACCGGTCCAGCCGGCCAGGGCGCCCAGGTTCAGCGTCGCGGCGCCGAGCGGGATGCCGTGGGAGACGCTGCCCTCGACATAGAGACCCTTCACCTTGTCGACGTCGTAGTAGGCGCTGACCTTCGGATTGAGCGGCGTGCTGAGCGCGATCTTGCCGTAGACCTCGACGGTGTTGAAGGCCTTGGTGAAGCCGACGTCATTCGGGAAGATGTAACCGGTCACGCCGCCGGTCAGGGTCGCCACACCGACCGGGACACCGATCTCACCCCACCAGTCGAACTCGGCGAGGTTGAACGACGTCGTACCGCCGCCCTCGTAGATGTCTGTGCCGCTGCCCTTGCCCAGATCGAGGTTGGCCCAGCCGCCCGCTGTGATGGAGGCCGCACCGACCGGCACGGTGAGGTAGAGGTCCGGCTGGATGACCGGCTTGTTGGTGTAGGTGATGCCCCGCCACACGTAGCTGCTGAATCCTGCGACATCCCACCCCACCGTTACCTGCGCCGACGCCGGCGTAGCGGCGGCCAAAGCGGCCAGGGCGCCCGCAAGCACGAATACACGCCTCATGATCTCTCCTCGCTAAAGGGAACTGCCGTGAATGAAAGCCGGAAAAACAGACGGCCCGCTCGGTTCGGAGCGGGCCGATCGCGTGCAACCACTGTGCAGCGCTATCGCTCCGCCCCCCTGAAGGGTCGGTTCATGTCATTGCTATTCGTATTGCGGGCAAACAGCATCGATACCGGCGACCCATGAAATGCAGTACCGCCTCGGGTAGCGGCTGGAGGGTATATACCCCTCGGCGTTAGTCGTGTCAAGCAAGGTCCGGGACGCTATACTGAGGGCGCCATGCCCCCCTCACCACCCGATCCAACCGCCCCCCTGAGCGACCTTTTTGGCCAGCTCGTACACCTGCTCCGGAGCGCCCCGGGTCAGGCGGAGGCGACCGCGCCGCTGCTCGCCGCCGTGGCTGCGCGGGTCGCGGCAGCGGATGCTGTGATCGAGGCGGGCATCGAGAACAGCTGGGATGTCGACGGCGATTCCCTGAAGGGTCGGTTGCAGAGCCGTCAGGTGGATGCCATCCGGATCACCGCCGGGGCCCCAGCTACCGAATTGATGGCGCTCGCCCGAGCGCTCGCGGACGATGACGCACCGATTCCCAGCACCTCCGCGGTACGCGTCAAGCTGCTTCCTGATTCGCTGCCGCTCTCCGGGCAGCGACCCGCGCTCCCTGATCCCGCCGCCTCGTTCGTACCCCGGGCCCAGCGAGGGGACCAGATCGCCGGAATGATCGAGGGCATTCTCCGGGAACTCGACCGCGCGATCCGGCGACAGCAGTGGCACGCGGTGCTGCA
>DAINRP010000067.1:0-1802 GCA_036741755.1 Gemmatimonadales bacterium | reverse complement strand
TTCTCCGGGAACTCGACCGCGCGATCCGGCGACAGCAGTGGCACGCGGTGCTGCACGATGCCCAGGCCGCGCTTCGGATGCTTCCGGGGCTCGCGGAGGACCCGCGCCGCACCTTCTCCATCGCCCTGAAGCGGCTGCTCGCCCGACCGGTGCTCGAGGCGCTGATCGAGCAGGGATACCGGATTCCCGAGGAGCAGGCCCGCACCGCCGAGGTGCTGCGGGCGGGCGGGTTCCCGGCGGCGGAGCTGATGCTGGAGATTCTCAGGCGGAGCGACACGATCGGGCCGCGCGCGTTCCTGCTCGACTCGCTCGGCGGCATGCCGGAGGCCGTCCAGGTCGTCGCTCCGCTGATGAAGAGTGACCGGTTGGGAGAACTCTGCCTGGGGGCCGAGCTGCTGGGCAGAATGGCAGTGACCGAGTCGGTGCCGTTGCTGGTCGCCCACGTGCACCACCCGGAGGAGCGGGTGCGGCACGCGGTCATCGATGCACTGGGCCGCTACCGGGATCGCGCCGTGGTCGAGCCGCTCCGTCAGGCGCTCGGTCACGGTGCGCCGGAGACCCGGGTCCGTGCGGGTCGCGCGCTTGGGGCCCGCGGTTCCGGGGCGATGGCGATGCCGCTCTTCGCGGCCTTCGAGGCCGAGAAGGACCCGCAGGTGTGGCAGGAGCTGCTGGATGTCCTCGCAAAGCTCGATTCCGGCGAGGCCGCGATGGCGCTCGCGCGGGTGGCGATGGAGCGGCGCGGATTTCTTTCCTTCGGTTCGTCCGACGTGAAGCGCCAGCTCAGCGTGGTACGGGCGCTGGCGGCCGCCAACACCGCCGCCGCGAAGCAGGCGCTGGCCCGGATCGCGGCGGAGGGTGCTGGCGAGGTGAAGAAGGCGGCGGCAGCGGCGCTGAGTGAGAACCGCGCTTAATTGTGGGAACCGCGATTAGTTGTGGGAACCGCGATTGATCGCGGTTCTACCGCTTGATCTCCAGCGATTCGAGATGCAGGGAGAGGTTGTGGTTCGCGCGGAATCCCGCGATCCCATCGGTGTCGATGCTCGCGGCCGGCGCGGAATAGATCTCCTGGCCATTGACCCGAAAGCTCACCTTCTCCTTCCCGACCAGCACTGACAGCAGATTGGCCACCGGACCTGAAGCCTTTACCTGCAAGATGGCTTGGCTCGGCATCCAGCCCTTGGTGATATCGGTGGCCGAGGCGCCCGCGCGGCGCTTGATCTTGAACTTCCCGTCGCCGCGGATGAGGAAGTAGGTATAGCGCTGCGCCGCACCGGCGAGGTCTGAGCCCCCGATGAACAGGCCGAAGGCCTCCTCACGGCCACCTCCGCCAGGGAAGAGGTGGATCTTGGCGGTGACCTTGTAGGCGCCTCGAGCGAGATCCTGGGCGCGGTACATGATCCCGGAGGTAGCGGTCACGAGGTGCCAGCCGGGCGCCATTGCGGCCAGGCTGACCTCGGTGGGCTTCCCCCCTTCGTCGGGCCGGACGCTCCAGCCGGCCGGAAATACTCCACCGTTCTCGATCTTCAGGGCCGGGCCGTGCTCGTGCTCCTGGGCGGTGAGCAGGGCGGGGGTGGCGAGGGTCAGCAGCAGGGCGGTGATTCGACGCATCGAGTTCCTCACGGGGGTGCCGCGGTAGAGGGGTAGTCGGGCCCCGGCTTGAGCCGGACCGAGGGATTGGGTAATCTACGTCCGGTATACGAACCCCCCATACGGGACTTGGCCATGGAATTCTTCGGGCGTGTCTTTGCCACCATTGGCGCGGCAGGTATCATCGCCGCGCTGGCGTTCGTCTCGATTCTGAT
>DAINRP010000066.1:0-13558 GCA_036741755.1 Gemmatimonadales bacterium | reverse complement strand
CTTCTACCGAGTGGATACCGCCCGTTCCCGTACCGGCGCCCGCCCGGGCGCGGGGCTCGGGCTGGCGATCACCAAGTGGATCGCCGAGGCGCATGGCGGCACCATCACCGTGCAGAGCCGCCCCGGCCGCGGTACCGTGTTCACTGTGACGCTGCCCAAGGCCGGCGCGCCGCCGATCACCAGCTATCCGGCGCTCCCGGCGGAATCCTTCCTTCCGCCCCTCTAGCGCAAACTTTCGGCGCCGATATATTCGCCGCCTCTCCCTCGCATCGTTGTGCGAGCGGGGCGTTGTCGTGCGTACTCTCGTGCCGGCACGACGGCGCCCGCAGTGGCGGCAGCAGTAATCCGGCTGTTATCGATTTGTCATCTTCTCGGGCGGTGACCTGCAATGGGCGCCCTGTAGGTTCCCGCATTGCCCTTACATGGGAGGACTCGTACCGTGTTCGAGAACCTCATTGAATCGAACAAGAAGCCACAGATGTCCCTTGGACAATCCGTGGTTTCCTTGTTCCTCCACGCCGGACTCATTCTGGGTGCGATCAAGGCTACCCAGGGTGCCGCCGAAGTGGTCAAGGACATCATGGTGGACACCACCATGGTCTTCCTGAAGCCGCCCGAGGCCCCGCCGCCGCCCGAGAAACTCCCCGAGAACGTGGTGGTGAGCGCCAATCCGCCGCCGCAGGGATTCCAGGTCGTGATGCCGCCGGACAACATCCCGACGGAAATCCCGCCCGTGAACCTCAATGAGCGCTTCGACCCGAAGGACTTCACCGGCAAGGGCGTCGAGGGTGGTATCGCCACCGGTGTCGTCGGCGGCACGGGTGCCGTCCCCACCATCGAAGGCGAAGTCTTCCTCGCCGCCGAAGTGGACGAGACGCCGCAGATCGAGCCCGGGTCGAACTGCCTCGGCAAGTTCCCGCCCGTCATGCAGTCGGCCGGTATTCCCGGCAAGGTCGTCATGCAGTTCGTGGTGAACACCGACGGTAAAGTCGATGTGTCGAGCGTGAAGATCGTCAGCAGCACGCACAAGGCGTTCGAAGAGCCGGCGAAGCAGGGCATCACCAGCTCGACGTGCACCTTCAAGGTCGGCAAGTCCCGTGGCCAGCCGGTGCGGGTGCTGGTGCAGCAGGCGGTAGCATTCAAGGTCGGCACGTAGCAGCTCGCTCCGCCGGGTCCGCCTTCAGGGCCCGGCCTCATTACTCACGGAGGTCTCCCAGTCATGCAGCACGGCGTTGATATCCTGAAGCTTTGGGAAGCGGCGGGAACGTTCGCCCGGGGCGTCATCGTGGTCATGGCGATCATGTCGCTGTGGTCGCTCTCGGTCGCCATTCAGAAGGCCATCATGATCCGTCGCAGCCAGAACGCGACCAAGAAGTTCGCGCCTGACTTCTCCCGCGCGATCCAGGAAGAGAACCTCGAGAAGGCGATCGCCCTCGCCGAGAAGAACCAGAAGAGCCACATCGCCCGCGTCCTCGGCGGCGCCCTCGGCGAAGTGAAGAACCTCATTCAGGACCGCGCCACCATCACCTCGGCCGACATCAACTCGGCGGAGCGTGCCGTCGAGCGCCAGATGCTGATCACCCTCGCCGAGTTCAAGCGCGGCATGGGCGTCATGGCCACCGTCGGCGCCACCGCGCCGTTCGTCGGGCTGCTCGGCACCACGATGGGTATCGTCACCGCCTTTACCGGCATGGCCGCAGCGGGCGCCTCGGGCGGCCTGGCGGGCATCTCGGCCGGTATCGCCGAGGCCCTCATCACCACGGCCTTCGGTCTGATGGTCGCGATCCCGGCGGTGTGGTTCTACAACTACTTCACCACCAAGATCGAGAACCTCACCGTCGAGATGACCTACTCCTCGAAGGAACTGATCGATTACCTGATCAAGTCCGTCGGCAGCGAGTTCGGCCGCTCGATCTTCACCAAGGAATTCCAGGCCCAGAAGGCGGTGACTGGTCATGGCCATATCGGCGGGTAGTGCCGGCCGCAGCACCGTCAAGGCTGAGCCGAACGTCATTCCGATGATCGACATCATGCTGGTGCTGCTCATCATCTTCATGATCGTGACCCCGCTGATCGCCGCCGGCTTCAAGGCGACGATGCCCAAGGGCAAGAACCTGGACAAGCGGCCGGAAGGCGAAAACGAGATCATCCTCGGCCTCGACGCGGGCGGCCAGTATTTCCTGAACGGCAAGGGCCCCGTCGATCCGGTGGTGCTCGAGGAGCAGCTGAAGTCCATCTACGCCGCGAGGTCGGAGGACAAGATCCTCTACTTCAAGGCGGACAATCAGCTTCGCTTCGCGCGCATCCAGGATGCGGTGGAACTGGCACGGCGCTCCGGCGCCCGCGTGATGGCGGCGATCACCGAGCCCAAGGTCACCGGCGGCCTGTTCGACGCCGCCGAGAAGGAGAACTGACATGGCAGGCGGATCTTCCGCGGCTCCGGGCGACGTCGCCTCCGAGCCCAACGTGATTCCGATGATCGACATCATGCTCGTGATGCTGATCATCTTCATGGTCTCGCAACCGCTCTCGCGGATGGCCTTGGACATCCAGGTCCCGCCGCAGGAAACGGCCACCAAGTCCACCGCGGCCTCGAATCAGATCGTCCTCGAGCTCACGACGGATGGCGGGTACGCGATCAATACCCAGCCGGTCCCCAAGGACCAGCTGGATACCCAGATCCACGCGATCTTCGACAGCCGCCCGGCGAAGCTGCTCTTCATCAAGTCCGCGCCGGAACGGCTCTATCAGGACGTCATCGACGCGATGGACGTCGCGCGCGGCGCCGGAGTCCAGGTCATCGGATTCACTCCGCGCGCCCCGTGAGGTAGGGGCGACCCTGTCTGGTCGCCCCAGATCGCCGCACGAGAATCGGGGGGCCGTCACCACGACGGCCCCCCGTTCGTATGTTTCGGTGTGGATCGCCGGAGTCCGGGCGTCCCCCGTCGGTACACCAGGTCGCGAGGCGGTTCTGATTCAGCGCGAGGTTGCTCTGCCCTCTCCGTACGATTTCGGCACTCGGCGCACACCGGCCCGGTCCCGGACTGTCGGCCTGCTGCTCTCCGTGGTGCTCCATGTGGTGCTGGGGCTGCTGCTGCTGATACCCCTGCGGAGAGACTTCGAGCGGGTGCTGCTGATCGGCTCCAACCGCCCCGGAACCGCTGGCGGTGGTGGTGGCGGGGCAGGGCGGGTGGCGTATATTACCCTCCCCGCGCCTGCGGCTTCCGCGCGAGTGACCGTCGAGGTCACCCCGCCCAAGCCCACGCCTCCGGTGACGGTGACCCCGACGCCCGTTTCTCCGTCGGTCGTTCCGCCGCCGGTCCCAGTAGAGAAGAGTCCCGTTGAACCTGTATCCGCGGCCTCGGCTGCCGCGGCGACGCCGGATTCACTCGCTGGCGTGGGTCCCGGTACGGGTGGTGGAGTCGGTGGTGGTGCCGGCGGCGGGATCGGACCCGGGAAGGGTCCGGGCACCGGCCCCGGTAGCGGAACGGGGGTCGGTGAAGGCGGCACCGGGAAGCCCCCGGTCCCGCGCCAATACATCATTCCGCCCCAGGACGCCCCGAAGGAGCTGCGCGGCAAGGAAATCCGCGTGACCTCGTACGTGGACGCCCGCGGCAGGGTCGAACGGGTGGAGTTCACGCCCGCGATCAGTGATGGAGGGTACGCACGCCGACTGCGGGAGGCGATGCTGAATTACCGCTTCAACCCCGCGACGGATGCCTCGGGGCATCCTATCGCCAGCACCTTCGAGACGATCGTCACGATCTACTAGCCCGCTGGCTTCATTTCCCTCGCTCAATACCACATGCCCGGTCTCTTCGTCCGTAAGTCGGTCGCTGATTGTGAGCACGATCTGTCGGAGCGCGGTGGTCTCAAGCGCTCACTCAACAAGTGGCACCTCACGGCGCTCGGCGTCGGGGCCACCATCGGCGCCGGGATCTTCGCCACCACGGGGACGGCGATCGCCGGCGACCTGGCCCGTCCCGGCGCCGGACCCGCGATCATCTTCTCCTTCGTGCTCACCGCGGTCGCCTGCGGTTTCGCGGCGCTCTGCTACGCCGAGTTCGCCGCGATGGTGCCGATCGCCGGGTCGGCGTATACCTATGCCTACGCCGCGCTGGGTGAGTTCGTCGCCTGGATCATCGGCTGGGACCTGATCGTGGAGTATGCGGTCGGCAACATCGGCGTCGCGATCGGCTGGTCAGGCTACTTCAGGGAACTGTTGAGCCACCTCGGCCTCGACCTTCCCCCCTGGCTCGCGACCGACTTCCGCTCGGCGTCCGATGCCGCCAGGGCCGTCGCCGCCGGCGCCACCGATCCGCTCAGCACCTACCTCGCCTCCGCCATCACCACGGCACCGCACTTCCTCGGCTTCCCCATCATCGCGAACCTCCCGGCGTTCCTGGTGGTTGCGCTGATCACGGTGATCCTGGTGAAGGGGGTGAAGGAGTCCGCCAACTCGAACAACGCGATGGTGATCCTCAAGATCGCCATCATCCTGTTCTTCCTGGCGGTCGGCGCCTTCTTCGTGAAGCCGCTCAACTGGAACAACCCCGCGACCGGCGGGTTCGCCCCGAACGGCTTCGGCGGCATCAGCGCCGCGGCGGCGATCATCTTCTTCAGCTACATCGGATTCGACGCGGTCTCCACCGCGGCGGAGGAGGCCATCAATCCCGCCAAGGACATGCCTTTCGGCATCATCATGAGCCTCGTGGTGACCACGGTCCTCTACATCGCGATCTCGATCGTGATGACCGGTCTTGCCCCCTGGCAGCAGCTCGGGACGCCGGAGCCGATGATCACCGCGCTGCAGTTCGCCGATGGCCCGCCGGCCATCCTCCACGCCTCGCGGCTCATCATCGCCATCGGGGCCGTCATCGCGATGGGCAGCGTGCTCCTGGTCTTCCAGCTCGGCCAGCCCCGCATCTTCATGTCGATGGCCCGCGACGGCCTCCTGCCGCCGATCTTCGCCAAGGTGCATCCGAAGTACAAGACGCCCTACATCGGCACCATCATCACCGGCATCTTCGTCGCTACCTTCGCCGCCTTTGCGAACATCGCCGAAGTGGTGGACCTCACCAACATCGGCACCCTGTTCGCCTTCATCCTCGTCTCGATCGGCGTCATCGTGCTGCGCCGCACCGACCCCGAGCGGGTCCGTCCCTTCCGGGTGCCGTGGGTGCCGTTCACGCCGATGATCTCGGTCGTCGCCTGCTTCTACCTGATGTACAAGCTCCCCGGCATCACCTGGATCCGGTTCGGCATCTGGCTGCTGGTGGGATTGGTGCTGTACTTCGTGTACGGCGCAAAGCACAGCCGGCTGCGGAATCCAGCGTAAAGCAACGGAGCCCAGCTAGACTCGGTGTGGCAGGATACCGGGGGAGGGGAAAGGGGAGGGGCCTCCGGCCCCTCCCCTCAGGCCTTGCCGGCCAGATGTATCGCGCCCGACGCCGGATCGAGCGGTATCTCCCGCATCCGGATCCGGGGTTCCTCGCTCAGCTTGGTGCGGAGCATCCGGTGCAGCGGTCCATCGTGATAGAGCAGCCCGCCGTTGGTGGCCAGATCCACCGGGGCCCGTTCGTCCGCGCCGAAGTGCGGCAGCAGGCGGGTCACCAGCGAGGCCAGCTCCCGGGCCGCATAGTCCATGATGCCCGCCGCGACCGTGTCCCCTTGGTGCGCGGCCTCGAAGACCGAGGGCGCGAGCGCGGCGACTTCCGGCACGCCGGCGGCGGCGGCCCACCGCACCAGGCCGTCGATGGTCTGGGCTCGCGTGACCTTGAGGAGCAGCGGTGTCAGCTCGGTGCGGGGGCTCCGCCCGTCGGCGGCACGGCCCACGGCGCCCAGTGCCGCGCGGCCGATCGCGTAGCCGCTGCCCTCGTCTCCCATCTGCCACCCGAACCCGCCGGCGCGGTGCAGCCGCCCGAAGGGATCGCGGGCGACGCCCATGCTGCCCGTCCCCGCCGTGATCACGATCCCCGGCTGGTCGCCGAACGCGGCGGCGATCGCGATCTCCGTGTCCCCGACCACGATGATCCGCTCGGCGATGGTTTCGCTCCGGAGCGCCTCCCGCAGCTCGTTCCGCTCCTCCTCGCGGCCCGCCCCAGCCACGCCGGCCACGATCACGTCGGCCCTGAGCTTCCCGATTTCGGCCAGCGCGCGCCGCGACACCTCGCCGATCGTCGTCGCGCAGGCGATGCCCCGGCCGCTCCGCATCTTGGCGCTACCGCCCGTCGCGCGGGACCGGATCACTTCGCCCTCCGCCACGATGGCGACCGTCTTGGTTCCCCCGGCGTCGATTCCGACGATGATGCGGCTCATGGTGCGTCCTCACGCTTCCGCCAGACCAGGCTCAGCCCCAGTCCGGTCGCGACGGTAATGGCGCTCCCCAGTGGCACATACCAGGGCCACGCCAGCTTCGATTTGGTCAGAAAGAGCGTCAGCATCACCGTCACGGCCACCGCGATGCCGGTGATCACATGCCGCCCCGCGACCCGCGCCGGCCATCCGGCCAGCAGGTAGGCACCGAGCAGGCCTCCGTAAGTGATCGACGCGATCTGCAGCGCGAAGACTACCACTGGCGTCTTCCCGCCGCCCGCCACGACGAAGAAGCCCAGCGCGGCGGCGGTGACCAGCACGCCCCAGAAGATGGAGAGCAGCTTCCCGACCTTCAACAGCCGCGCCGGATCGCGCTCGCCCGTGTACGAAGCGTAGAGATCGTGCGTCATGGAGGAGGCCAGCGCACTGATGGCCGAACTGTGCGTCCCCATGGTGGCGGCGAGGATCGCGGCGATCAGTAGTCCGGAGAGGCCGGAGGGCAGATGATCCACGATGAATCGCGGGAAGATCTGGTCGGCCGGCAGCTCCGCCGGCGAGAACCCGCCGGCCCAGATCGCGGTGCCGATCAGCATGAACAGCGTGAATTGCGCCAGCACCACCGCGCCGGAGCCGACCAGCGCCCGTCGCGCATCCAGGAGCGATCCGCTCGCCAGCAGTCGCTGCACGATGACATGATCGGTCCCGTGTGATGCTGCGGTGAGCATCCCACCCCCGATGATGCCGCCGAACAGGGTGTATGGGATGGTGAAGTTGAGCCGCAGGTCGATCAGCTTGAGCTTCCCCGCCGCGCCCGCCGCGGCCATCGCCGGTCCCACGCCGCCCGCGAGCGAGTAGGCGATCGCCAGCGCCGCGAAGCCGGCCGTGATGTAGACGCACCACTGCACCACGTCGGTCCACACTACCGCCTTGAGACCGCCATGCCAGGTGTAGACCATCGTCACCACGCTCATGACCAGGATCGAGAGCGGGATGCTCCACCCCGTGATCAGCGCCAGCGGCACCGCGCTGGCATAGACCCGCACCCCATCGGCCAGCATGCGCGTCACGAGGAAAATCAGCGAGGTGAGCCGTCTGGTCGTCGGGCCGAAGCGCGACTCCAGCCGCACATACGCCGTTTCCTGCTCACCCTGGAAGTAGCCGGGCAGCAGCCACCAGGCGACGACCAGCCGTCCGATGAGATAGCCAAGGGGGAGCTGCAGGAAGGTGAGATCGCCCTGCGCCGCGATCGACGGCACCGAGATGACGGTCAGGGCGGAGGTCTCGGTGGCGACGATCGAGAGCAGGATCGCCCAGGTGGGCAGGTCGCGCGCGCCGAGAAAGTAGTCGCCCGCCGTCTGCTGCCGGCGGGAGACCCACATGCCGACGCCCAGCGTCAGGGCGAAGTAGCCGAGAATGACGGCAAGGTCGAGTGTTGCCATGGCCGGATACGCGAAGGGGGCGGGTCTTAGACCCGCCCCCTCGATTGCGGCATGATGCTACTCAGGCGGTGAACGACGATCCGCAGCCGCATCCGCCCGTGGCGTTCGGGTTGGTGAAGGTGAACCCCGAGCCCTGCATCGAGCTGGTGTAGTCCACGGTCACTCCGTTCAGGTACTGCATGCTGAACCCGTCCATGAAGATCCGGGTGCGGTTGATTTCCATTACCACGTCGTCTTCCAGGGCGCGCTCTTCGATGTTCAGGCTGTACTTGAACCCGGAGCATCCGCCCGGAAGCACGCTCACCCGGAGCCCGGCGGTCTCCACCGGCACCGCCTCCGCGGCGATGAACTTCTGCACCTCTTCCGCGGCGCGATCGGTCAGGACCAGGGTGAACCCGGGTGCGCTCACCTGCTGCTCGGTGCTGTCCATGTCCTTACTCCCTTTCGATGATGCGAAAGCGCCGGGCGAACGCTCCGGCGCTGAGGCTTCCTGACATGTAAAGTAGGCTGTCCACCCTTCGCTGTCAATTCCGTTACGTGTTATCGGAAATAGCTAACTCCCGATCAGTCATGGAGTAACCACTGAATCACCGAGTCCCTCCACCACCCGGTCCGCCACCCCGACCCGTACCGCGCCCCAGCGGCTGTTGGCGCGCGTCGGGTGCACCCGATTGCTCAGGAGCACGAGCACCAGACAGCGGGACGGATCGATCCAGACCGAGGTCCCGGTGAAGCCGGTGTGGCCGAAGCTCCGGGGGGACAGGCGATGTCCTGCGCTGCTTCCCTCCGAGGGCGTATCCCACCCCAGCGCCCGGCTCGAGCCTGACGGGATCTCCTGGCGCCGGGTGAACTCGCCCAGCGCGCGGGGCGGCGCCAGCGCGGGGTGCGAGGCGGGTGGCACACATCCGGGTGCCGTCCCCGCCAGCAGCCAGTCCCCGAAGCGCACCAGGTCCCGCGCCGAGGAGAAGAGTCCCGCGTGGCCTGACACGCCGCCGAGCCGCGCGGCGTTCTCGTCATGCACTTCGCCGCGGAGCACGTGCCCGCGCCACGGATCGTTCTCCGTCGGCGCGATGCGCGGGAGCCAGCTCGCCGGTGGCAGGTAGCGGGTATCGCGGAGGCCGAGGGGCTTGAAGACCCGTCTCGCCAGCAGCACATCGATCCGACGGCCGAAGGCGGCTTCGACCGCCTGGGTCAGCACCATCGCGCCGAGATCAGAATAGACGAATCGGGTGCCGGGCAGGGTATCGAGCGGGGTAGTGTCGACCGCGGCGAGGCCATCGGCGCGGCCGCTCGCTTCCTGATAGATCGGTCGCCAGCCCGGGAGGCCGCTCGAGTGGGTGAGCAGGTGCCGCAGCGTCACCGTGTGGCGAATGGCGTCCCCCGCACCGAAGGCGGGGACGTAGCGGACCACGCTGCTGTCGAGTGTCAGGCGGCCTTCGTCCACCGCGAGCATCACCGCCGTGGTGAGCCCGATGACCTTGGTGAGCGACGCGAGGTCGTAGATCGTGGCGCTGTCGGGGCGGGTGGCGTCGTCGTCGCCGAGTCGTCCGGTGCCATGGAAGTAGTGCCGCCCGCCGACGCTGATGCCCAGGACCGCACCGGGCGCGGCGCCGTCGGTGACCATCGAGTCCAGATACCGGGTGACGCCCTGCCACTCCTCCCGTGGGGCCGGCGTGGCGGCGCTCGGCGCGCAGGCCGCCCCGAGCAGGGCAAGCAGCGTCGGGATCCTCGCGGTCCCGATCAGCGCTGGCTCCCCCCGCCGATGCCGCTGGGGACGCCGCGATCGAGCCCGGTGCCGAGGGGATAGTGAGGCGGAATCACGACCGGCAGGCGCCCGGTGATCGGGGCCTGGCTGGTGAGCGCCCGCGCGACCGCCCACTCGGCCATTCCGTTTCCGCTCCAGGCGATGAGATACGACCGGAGGTGCGGGATCTGCATCCCGATGTAGGGAGACCCGAACGACACCAGCACCGTTCGCCGGCGGAGACTCGTTTCCGAGATCAGGCGGGCGACCGGGTCCGGGAGTCCGACGGTGCCCTTCCACGCGCTCACCTTCACCGATGCGGCGAAGACCGCGTAGCCATTCTTCCGGATGATCGTCCGGGCGGAGTCGAGGCTCGCGGCGCCGCTCGCGGGCCACAGCCGGAAGCTGGTCACCGTGTAGCCCGCGTCGCGCAGCCGCCTCGCGAGCACGTTGCCGATCGTGCCGGCGTTCTCCTCGCCGTAGGTCACCAGGGTGATGGGCCGCGGCCTCGCGCGGAGGCTGTCCACGGTGCCGGTGCTGTCAGCCACCAGCACCACCGCCCGCTGCGCGATGTCCCGGGCCGTCGCCAGGAATCGGGTGCTGCCCACCACGTCAGGCACGCTGTCGAGCGGCACCGTGCGCCGCGAGAAGAGCCCGAGGTGCTGCTTCACCAGGAGCAGGCGGCGGACCGAGCGGTCGAGCCGTTCGTGGGAGATCCGGCCCGATTGTACCGCCTCGGTGAGGGCGTCGATCGCAATCCTCGGATCGGCCGGCTGCAGCAGCAGGTCGGCCCCGGCGAGGAACGCGAGCACGGTTGCTTCGCCGGCGCCGTAGGTGTTCACGATCGCGCCCATGTCGAGCGCGTCGGTGACCACCAGCCCGCGAAAGCCGAGCGAGTCGCGGAGCACGCCGGTGAGGATCTGCGGGTCGAGCGTCGCCGGGCGACTGCGGTCGCTCGCGATCGCGGGCATCGTGATGTGCGCCGACATCACCAGGCTCACGTCCGCCTCGATCGCGGCGCGGAACGGCACCAGCTCGACCCGGCTGAGCTGGCTCCACGGCGCGCCGATCACCGGCAGTCCGATGTGCGAATCGGTCGAGGTGTCGCCGTGCCCGGGAAAGTGCTTCGCCGTCGCGAGCATCCCGTTGTCCTGGATGCCGCGCACCGCGGCGGCCACCAGCCGGCCGACGAGATAGGGATCGCCGCCGAAGGACCGGGTGTTGATGATCGGGTTCGCCGGGTTGCTGTTGACGTCCGCATCCGGCGAGAAGGTCACATGGATGCCGACCGCCCGGCCCTCGAGCGCTGTGATCCGCCCCACCTCGTACGCGTCCTGTTCGCTGCCTGCCGCGGCCACACCCATATTGGGGGGGAACGGTGTCGCGCCGGTGAGCCGGAAGCTCGCGCCGCTTTCGAGATCGGCCCCGATCAGCAGTGGCAGCGCCGAGCGCTGCTGCAGCCGGTTGAGCTTCATCGCCACATCGAGCGGCGAACCGACCGACACGATGATGCCGCCGACGTGCAGGGAGTCCACCCACCCCTGCATCACCGTGAAGACGCTGTCGTCGAATGCGGCGTAGGCCCCCGGAACCCAGGGCATGATGACCTGGGCCACCCGGTCGCGGAGCGGCATCGAATCGAGGAGCCGGTCGATGATCACCGAGTCCCGGCGCGCCGGCGGGCCGAGCCCGAACCGGCTTCCCGGCTGCTGGGCCGACGCCGTGGTGAGAACGCCGCACAGCAGGAGACCTGCGGAGAGAACTGCTCTATGAGAACGGGCCACTGGGCGCTCGGATTCTGGCTGATGGCCGCGCCGTGGATCGGCTGCGGCCGGGGTGTGCGTGTCGGTGGAGCGGCACCGGATGCCGGAATCAAGACGGCCTCCGCGCCCTCCGCGGAGAGCCTCGTGCTCCCCGGCATCGATGTGCTGCTTCGGGACAGCCTGCAACTGGTGCGCGGTCGCCGGGTCGCCCTGGTTGCCAATCAGTCGAGTATCGATCGCGCCGGAGTGAGCGACGTCGACCGGCTGCTCGGCGCCGGGGTCATGCTCGTGGCACTCTTCAGTCCGGAGCATGGCTTCCGCGGCACCGCCGACCCCGGCGTGGGCGTCGCGTCGTCCACCGACTCCGCCACCGGCCTCCCAATCTACAGCCTCTATGGCAAGACGTGGGCACCGACCGACAGCATGCTCGCCGGCGTGGATCTGCTGCTGGTGGATCTGCAGGACGCCGGTGCCCGCTACTTCACCTACCTCTGGACCACCACCGAGGTGATGCGCTCGGCGGCGCGGAAAGGGATCCCCGTCGTGGTGCTCGATCGTCCCAATCCCATCGGCGGCTCGGTCGAGGGGAATGTTCTCGATACCGCCTTCCGCTCCGCCGTCGGCCTGCTCGCCATCCCGATGCGCCACGGCATGACTCTCGGCGAACTCGCGCGACTAGCGAAATACGATCTCGGCCTCACCACGGATCTGCGCGTGGTGCCGGTCGCAGGGTGGCGGCGGTCGCAATACTTCGACGCAACCGGACTCCCGTTCATCCCGCCGTCGCCCAATCTGCGGAGTCTCGAGGCGCTGATCCACTATCCCGGCCTCTGTCTCTTCGAAGGCACCAACCTCTCGGTGGGGCGGGGGAGTGATCATCCGTTCGAGCAGATCGGAGCGCCCTGGCTCGACACTACCCGGGTGCTGCGGGCGCTGTCCGCGGCGCGACTCCCTGGCGTGTCGTTCAGCGCCGTCCAGTTCACGCCGAACCAGCCAGGCGATGGGAAGTACGGTGATACCCTGGTGGCCGGCATCCGGCTCCGGGTCACCGATCGCGGCAGCTACGATCCCACCCGCACTGCGGTCGTCCTGCTCGGGGTGCTCGGATCGCGGCTGGCCTTTACCGCGCGGCAGTTCGACCGGCTGGCGGGGGACGATGGCACGCTCCGCCGTGCCGTCGTCGCCGGATCCCCGATCGACTGGCTGGACGCGCAGGGGGGATTCCTCGCCCGACGGCGCCCCTTCCTCATCTACCCCGAATAGCGGGGCCCGCGGAGCCTCGCTCCTTCCCCTAAACCGTTCAGCCGGTTATCGTTTGCGCGGTTTTCGGGGGCCCGCGAGGCCGGTTCCCCACCCGCCGCATCCCCGAGCGACAGGCGCCAGGTGAAACTGATCACCAAGCCGGTGGAACGGGTGTTCTACGCCGTGACCCGGCCGTTCGTCGACGGCCTGATTCGGGCCGGCATCCGCCCGAACACCATCACCACCGTCGGGACCCTGCTGGTGATCGCGTCGGCGGTGGCGTTCGGGGTGGGCTCGGTCCGGCTCGGCGGTCTGCTCTATCTGGTCAGCGGCATCGTGGACACGCTCGACGGTGCGGTGGCCCGCGCCAACGGCCAGGTGACGAAGTTCGGCGCGTTCTACGACTCCACGCTGGACCGGGTCGGCGACGGCGCGACCTTCATGGGGATCGGGGTCTACTACCTGCTGGCGCCGGCGGGCACGGTCGCCAACCGGGAGTGGGCAATCATGATCAGCATGGCAGCGATCATCGCCTCGCTGCTGGTCTCCTATGCCCGGGCCCGGGCCGAGGGGCTGGGCATCGACTGCAAGGTCGGCATCGTGCAGCGGGCCGAGCGGATTGTGGGTCTCGGCCTGCCGACGCTGCTGGTCGGCGCGGGCCCCGACGGGCTGGTGTTGTTCTGGATCGTGACGATTCTCGCGCTGGCATCGGTCATTACGGTCGTGCAGCGCTTCGTGTACGTCTACCAGGTGACAGAGGGCGCTCCCGCGCCCAACGCATCGAAAGGACAGTCCTAGTGGCCAACGGTACTCCCCGGCCCATCGCGCCGGCCAAGGGCAAGCTCGGTGTTCTCTGTGTCGGACTCGGCGCGGTCGCGACCACCTTCATCGCCGGCGTCGAACTGATCCGCCGCGGAAAGGCGAAGCCGATCGGCTCCCTCACTCAGATGGGCACCATCCGTCTCGGCAAGCGCACCGAAGGCCGCTCCCCGCTGATCAAGGACTTCGTGCCGCTCGCCGACCTGAAGGATCTGGTCTTCGGCGCCTGGGATCCG
>DAINRP010000065.1:5164-13730 GCA_036741755.1 Gemmatimonadales bacterium | reverse complement strand
CCGCTCTTCGCGATCGGCTTTCTGTTCCTGCGGCGGAGCGCGATGCTCACCTCGCTGGACCCGGAAAGCGGAGGGGTCGACGCCGGGATGCTCAAGCAGCTTGGCATCGATCCGACGAAGCCGGTCCGGCTCGAGTTCACGCTGTCGTTCCCGACTCATGAGAGCGCCGTTGCGGCCGCCGCCGGTTTTCCCTCACCGCAGTGGCGCACCACCCTCGGTACCGTCGCGGGGGACGAAGGCTGGCCCTGCACCGCACGCACCGAATCAGTGGTGAACAAAGCCATCCTCGATGCCCTCATCACGCTCTGCCGGGAAGTCGCGTCCGCGAACGGCGGCACCTTCCACCGCTGGCAGGTGCAGGTGTTGGGGTAGCCCGACGCCAGCGATCCAGCGCCGGGAGTCGTCGTCCTGTGCAGGCATCGACACCACGGCGTGTCACCCCTTCGGGTTCAACCCGTCACAGATCAGGCTGGAGGCCCCTTGCGCATCGATCGGGGTGCCGCCAATTACCGGGCGGGCAGGACTGGCTCCCGCGCGGCCGTACAGCGTGGCCCCCCGATCACTCTCATCCCGATCCGGCTGACAACCATGCAGCTCAAACTGATCAACGCCGAGGGGAAACTGGTCGGACCAGTCGAGGTGCCCCGCGTCGTGAAGACCGACGCCGAATGGCGCGCCCAGCTCACCGCGGAGCAGTTCGAGATCGCCCGCGGGAAGGGTACCGAGCGGGCCTTCTGCGGCACGCTGCTCGACAACAAGCGCGACGGCATCTACGCCTGTGTCTGCTGCCAGCTGCCGATTTTCTCCTCCGGCGCCAAGTTCGAGTCAGGCACCGGATGGCCGAGTTTCTTCCAGCCGGTGGCGAGCGAAAACGTGGTGACTCACAAGGACACCAGTTACGGCATGGTCCGCACCGAGATCCTCTGCGCCCGCTGCGACGGCCATCTCGGCCACGTCTTCGACGATGGTCCTCGGCCGACGCGGCTTCGCTACTGCGTGAACGCCGCCTCACTGGTGTTCGTCGACCGGGCCGATGTGGTGACCCTCGCCGATCCCGCGGCTCCGGCCGGCTGACGTGATTCCAGGTGGCGGAGTACGGCGCGGCGTGGGTATCGTGAAGTGCACTCAGCGCCGTCCCCTCACCCCAGGTTGAACATGATTCCCCGAACGCCCTGGTTCGAGCGCCGATTCACCTTCGACCTGCCCATCAGTGCGGCGCCCGGACTCGTCGAGCGCCTCCGCGGCACCCCGATCCGGCTGGAGCAGCGGCTCAGCGGGCTCACGATCCCGCAGCTCACCGCCCGTCACGGCGATCACTGGTCCATTCAGGAGAACGCCGGCCACCTCGGCGATCTGGAGCCGCTGTGGATGTCGCGCGCCGAAGACCTGGCGGTCGGCCGCGCGACCCTCCACCCCGCCGATCTCGAGAACCGGCAGACCCACAACGCGCGTCACAACGAGGCATCGCTCGCGGTCCTGCTGAGCCGTTTCCGCGATGCCCGAAAGGATCTGGTGCACCAGCTCGAGTCCGCGGACGAGGCCGACTGGGAGCGGAGCGCGATGCACCCGCGTCTGCAGACGCCGATGCGGCTGCTGGATCTCGCCTTCTTCGTGGCCGAGCACGACGACCACCACCTCGCGACCATCACCGGCCTGCTCCGCTATACCGTGTGACCGCGGCCGGCCCGCCGAGAGTGTCGATGCCCGTTGATCCGTCGACCGAACGCTACGAGCTTGCCATCCCGGTGCTCCCCGAGGACATCGACGAACTCGGTCACGTGAACAACGTGGTGTATCTGCGCTGGGTGCAGGCCGCGGCGGTGGCGCACTGGCAGGCGGCGGCGACCGAAGCGCAGCAGGCGGAGCTCGCCTGGGTCGCGGTCCGCCACGAGATCGACTACAAGCACCCCGCCATGCCCGGTGACCAGCTCCTGGCGCGGACCTGGGTCGGGACCAGCGATGGCCGCGCCTTTGAACGCCACACCGAGATCCTGCGCCAGTCCGATCGCCGGCTGCTGGCGCGGGCCCGGACCCTCTGGTGTCCGATCTCGCGCAAGACCGGACGCCCGACCAAGGTGGGCGACGACGTGCGGGCCCGCTTTTCCGTGGCCACGTCGTAGACCGGTCCAACCATCTCCGATCAGGGGAAGCGAATGACTCTGCAGGCCACCGGAACCTTCGACGTGAAACTCACGCCGCGTGCGGCCGACGAGAGTACCGATACTTCAGCGCTCGGCCGCATGACGATCGACAAACAGTTCCACGGCGACCTCGAGGCGACCAGCCAGGGGCAGATGCTGGCCGCGATGTCGAGCGTGAAAGGCTCGGCCGGCTACGTCGCGATGGAGCGGGTGACCGGGGTCCTGCATGGCAGGAGGGGCACCTTCGTGCTGCAGCACAGCGGCACGATGCACCGCGGCGCTCCGGCACTCAGCGTTACGGTGGTGCCCGATTCCGGAACCGAAGAACTTGCCGGACTCGCCGGCGCGATGACGATCGTCATCGAGGGGAAACAGCACTCCTACGAGTTCGCGTACACGATCGCCACCGGCTCCTGAGCTTCTACTCTCCCACAGTCTCACATCACCCAAGGCATACCATGGCATCGGCAGAACCGCAGTCGCTGGCGAATCACAAGCGCATTGTCCCCGGCTTTCACCAGCTCGGGTTCGCGCTCGTCCTGGGCTATCTCGCGCTGGCGATCGTCCAGCTTGTTCGCCAGCCGGGGCTCAGCGCCGTCGGGGGCGTCCTCATCGCCCTCATCTTCATCGTGCTGACCTGGTATGTCCGGCTCTTCCCTCTCGTGGTGCAGGACCGGGTGATCCGGCTCGAGGAGCGGCTGCGGCTCGCGCGGCTGCTGCCGGCCGATCTCCAGCCGCATATCGAGTCGTTGAGCGTCGGGCAACTCGCGGCGCTGCGGTTCGCCTCCGACGCGGAGCTTCCAGCGCTGGTCCGGAAAGTCGTCGCCGAGAAGCTGACCTCACGTCAGGCGATCAAGGAGCTGATCAGGGAATGGCGGCCCGATCACCTGCGGGTGTGAGGCGCCTTGACTGAATGAAGCGGATCAGATGAACCTGCGCGCGCTGTTCGCCTTCGCGACCGGAACGTTCGCCGTGGCGGGCTGTGGCTCGCCCCGACCGGAGGTTGCCGCCGCTCCGCCGGCCGCAGCCACACCCGGGCGCTGGTGCGATCTGCTGCCACGGCCAGGCTTCAGGGCCCTCGAGCGGGTGGCCGTGCGCTCCGACTGGTTCGAAGCGTACCGGGTCGATCCCGGGGTCTTCGCGATCTACGAGCCGTTTCAGTTCCAGGAGGTCATCTCCTACCTCATCCTCGGCACCGACCGCGCGCTGCTCTTCGACACCGGACTCGGGATCGGGGAAATCAGTGACGTGGTCGGCGAACTCACCCCGCTCCCTGTGACGGTGCTCAACTCCCACACCCACTACGATCATGTGGGAGGCAACGCCGAGTTCGCGCAGATCCTGGCACTGGACACGCCATTCACGCGGAAGAACAGCGCCGGCTTTCCGCACGAGATCCTGGCCGGTGAGGTGTCGCAGGGAGCACTCTGCCGCTCGCTGCCGGTGACGGCTGATTCGGCGTCGTTCCATACCCGGGCGTGGACGCCGACCACCTGGATCGCCGATGGCGACCGGATCGAACTCGGGGGCCGCTCCCTCGAGGTCATCGCCGTGCCGGGCCACACCCCGGATGCGGTAGCGCTGCTCGACCGCGCTGCCGGCCTGCTGTGGACAGGGGACACCTACTACGAAGGGCCGATCTGGCTCTACGTCCCCGAGACCGATCTCGACGCCTATCAACAGTCGCTCGCCCGCCTGGTGCCTTTGGTGCCCTCTCTCAGGAAGCTGCTCTCCGCGCACAATCAGGCGGTCGCCGATCCCGGCAGGCTGCTCGCCGCACAGCGGGCCATCGCCCGGGTCCGTTCCAGGGCGGTGCATGGCATCGACCGGGGCAACAACCAGCTCGAGTTCCCATTCGACGGCTTCTCCATCCTCACCTCGAAACCGCTGCTCGCCGGCCAGCAGGGGAGCCGGACCGAGGGGGGCTCGGGCCTGACGACCTGGCCCTGAGAGTCGGCACGGCGGATATGCCGATCCACTCAACTTTTCGAATAACCGGAGACCTCATGCGCCGCCCGGCACTGATCCTCGTTGTTGCGGCACTCGCCTGCCACTCCGCGCCGGTCTTTCATGTCACGCCGGTGCGGCCGGTGGCCGAACTGCGGGAGGAGGCGCTCCGCGCGACGCCACCCGTGGAGGCCGGTCCCTTCCGGCCGTCGGATCTGGTCGAGGTCGTCATGCTCGACTCGACGATTCATCTCGACATCCGCTACGCCACCACGCGCAACTTCCTCAGCACGCCGCTCTACAGCCAGGCCCGCGCCTTTCTGCAGCGCCCCGCGGCCGAGGCGGTGGTGCGGGTGCATCGGGCCCTCCGGGCGCAGGGGTACGGGCTGCTGATCCACGACGCCTACCGGCCCTGGTACATCACCAAGGTCTTCTGGGACGCGACGCCGCCCAGCCAGCACGACTTCGTCGCTGATCCGGCGCACGGCTCCCGTCACAACCGGGGCTGCGCCGTCGATCTGACTCTATTCGATCTGCGCACCGGCAAGCCGGTGCCGATGCCGAGTCTCTACGACGAATTCTCCCCGCGCGCCAACCCCGACTACACCGGAGGCTCGGCGGAACAACGTCGGATGCGGGACTTCCTCCGCACGGCGATGGAGGCGGAGGGGTTCACCGTGTACGAACATGAGTGGTGGCACTTCGACTACAAGGACTGGAAGGTCTATCCGATCGGGAACACCCGCTTCGAGGACCTGAAGGGTACGGGCGCCGCGGGCTAGACGGGTGGCACCGGCCGCCGGAACAGCAGGTCCAGCCTGAGATTCACGATCCCGATGCTCGCGACGATCATCGTGGCGCCGATGAGCAGCCTGAGATCCACCCGCTCGTTGAGGAAGAGCGCGCCGAGCGCGAGTCCCACCGCGGGAATCACGTAAGTCACCATCGAGGCACGGCCCGCGCCCAGCGTGCTGACGATCGAGTAGAAGATCAGGTAGGCGACGAAGGTGTTCAGCAGGCCGAGGGCGAGCATGGCCCCCGCGACCCGCGGTGTGAGACTGCCCCATGGTGCCGGGGCCGGGCCGCCGACGAGGGGCAGCGCGTAACAGATGGCACCGCTGATGATCGCGGTCACGGTCATCGCGCCGGCGGAGAGGACGATCGGGTCCAGCCGGTTCTGGATCGCCTTGCGACTGTAGTTGGAGCCCAGCGCGTAGCAGAAACAGGCGACGACGATCGCCAGCTGACCGAGCAGGTGGCTGGCCGGATCCGCGCCGGCGACCTCGCCTGTGGTGCTGCGGCTCGCCAGCACAACCAGCCCGAGAAATCCCACCACCAGCCCGCCGATCTTGCGCGCCGTGATCCGCTCGTCGTGAAAGGCGTAGTGCGCCACGACCATCGTGAAGAGCGCGGCCGTCCCCTGCAGCACCGCCGCCAGCCCGCTCTCGACCGTCTTCTCTCCCCAGGTGATCAGCGCGAAGGGCAGGACGGTGTTGACGATGGCGACGACGAGGAGATCGCGGAGGCCGGCGGCATCGGTGGGGAGGCGCTTGCCCCGGAGGTGGACGATCAGGTTGAGCCCCAGTGCGGCGATGCCGGTGCGGACGAAGACGACCTGGAAGGTCGAGAGCTGCTCCACGCCGATCCGGATGAACAGAAAGGAGGAGCCCCAGACGAACGCCAGAATCCAGAAGCCGATCCACGCCCGTCGCTGGGTCACCGGGGTCACTCGTACGGGTCCGCGCGATACGCCGGGTCCGCCCGAGGGTGCGGCGGCCATCGCGGCGGGAATAGTAGGAGTGCGGCCACTCCCCGTCCAATGACGCGCGAGAGACGGCAGGAGCTTGCCGGAGGTGGGTGTCCGGACTGGCGCATACGACCCTCGGCCGCCAGCTTTCGCGCGGTTGCCGATACCCGGCAGACCGACCGCCCCCTCAGGATCCAGCTCGAGCGCTATGCCCGGCACCGCCGGCGACCCTACCATCGACAATCGGCCGCCGCGTCCGCAAGGCACGCGCTCCCTTCGCCTGATTGCCGCCTTCAAGCTCCTGCAGTCGCTCCTCATGATCGGAGTGGCGCTGGCGACCCTCAACCTGCTTCGGCCGGAAGTCGCCGCCGACGTGCGGGAGTGGGTGGGCGACATGCCACTCGACACCCAGCAGGACCTGGCGCGCCGGGCAGTGAGCTGGATGCTCAACCTGCCCCGCGGGCATGCGGAGACGATCGCGGCGGGCTCGCTGGCCTACGGCCTGCTCTTTCTTGTCGAGGCGATCGGGCTCTGGCGCGAGCTGCGCTGGGCGGAGTGGCTCACCGTCATCGCGACGTCGTCGTTCGTGCCGATCGAGGTCTATGAGGTGGTGCACCGGCCCCACATGATCAAGGCGATCGTCATCGCGGTAAATCTGCTCGTAGTCTGGATCCTGATCCGCGCCCTCCGCCGCCATCCGGAACAACCGTGAAGCTCGTCGCGATGGGGGAGTGCACCCTCGATCACTATCCCGAACAGGGGGCGGAGCGGGTCGGCGGCATTTCGCTCAATTTTGCGGTCAACGCCCGCCGTGCCGGCGCCGAGGAAGTCGCCCTCATCAGCTGTACCGGCACCGATGCCGGTGGCGAGCTGATCCCGGGGTGGCTCACCCGTGCCGGCGTCTGCACCGCGCAGCTGCACCAGCTCCCCGGCCGGACCGCCTCACAGATCATTCACCTCGCCGCAGGAGGTGAGCGGATCTTTCCCCCGGGTGGCTACGATCCGGGGGTACTCGCCGAGTTCCGGCTGGATGAAAATGACCTCGCATGCATCCGGGACGCCGACGTGGTGGCGGTGCCGGTGTTCAAGGAACTCGCCCACCTCGTCGACGCGGTGGGGTACGATTCCGCCCGGCGCGGTCTGCTCGTCGGCGACCTGCTCGATGGCGCCGATCTCGGCCCCGGCCTGCGCGGGATCGATCCGCTGCTCGGCGCCTACGATCTGCTCTTTCTGAGCGGGGACCTCGCGACCGTCGAACGACTCCTTCCCCGCTCCGAACGGAGCGGCACGATGCTCGTGATCACCCACGGGGCGGAGGGCAGTACGGCGCTGCTCAACGGATACCGCCACGCTGAGCCGGCGGTGCTGGTGCCGAGCGAGGAGCGGGTGGACACCACCGGATGCGGCGATGCGTTCCAGGCCGCGTTCGTCGTGGAGTACTTTCGTCACCGTGATGTCCCGGCGGCGCTCCGGGCCGGCGCCGCACGCGCGGCCCAGGTCATCCGGCATCTCGGAGCGACAGCAGATGCGAGCTAGGGCATGAGCCGCTTCCGTACACTCTTCCCGAGCGCTCGACCGGTCATCGGCATGATCGCGCTGCCGCCGATGCCGGGGTATCCCGCGTTCACGAGCATCGAGGCATTAATCGAGGCGGCCCTAAGCGATCTCGAGAAACTCGAGCGCGGCGGGGTCGATGGCGCGCTGATCGAGAACGACTTCGATCAGCCGCACACGATGGTGGGTGGGGCCGAGATTCACGCACCCATGACCCGGGTGACCCGCGAGGTCGTCGCCCGCGCGCGGGTGCCGATCGGTGTCGAGGTCCTGCTCAACGACTGGCGCGCCTCACTCGCGATCGCGGCCGCCACCGGCGCCCGGTTCATCCGGATGGACTTCTTCGTGGACCGGGTGATGACCAAGTGCGGCCCGTTCGAACCGGAGACCGACGCCGTGCTCGCCTATCGGAAGGCGATCCGTGCCGAATCGGTGCAGATATTTGCCGACCTGCAGGTGAAGTACAGCGCGCCGATCGGCGGTCCCAAGCCGCTGGCGCAGTCGGCGCGGGAAGCGGAACTCGCCGGCGCCGACGCGGTCATCGTGACCAGCAGCGAAACCGGGATCGGCCCCGATCCCGATGATCTCCGCGCCGCACGGGTCGGCGCGCTCCCGATCCTGATCGGCAGCGGACTCACGCCGGAGAATGCGCGCATGCTCATGCCGCTCGCCGACGGGGCGATCGTCGGCACCTCGCTCCGCAGCGGCCGCAACGCGACCGATCGCGTCGTCGCCGATCAGGTAACCCGGCTGGTGCAGGCGGTGCGCTCGGCGTGACTGCAACGCCGGCGCTCAAACGGCAGCTTGGCCTTGCCGCCGTCGTGGCGCTCGTGGCGGGCAACATGCTCGGGTCCGGCGTGTTCTTCACCCCGGGCGAACTCGCGGCGGTGGCACAGCACCCATGGCAGGTGCACTTCATCTGGGCGCTCTGCGGGCTGATCACCCTCTGCGGCGCGCTCACCCTCGCCGAACTGTGCCGCCTGCTGCCGCATGCGGGCGCGAGCTACCACATCCTGCGCGAGGGCTTCGGTCCGCTCTGGGGTTTTCTCCTGGTATGGATGGAGCTCTGGATCAGCGGACCCGGATCGGTGGCCGGGGTCGCCATCGTCTTCGGTGAATTCATGCACCGGGCACTCGGGGCCCAGGCGGTGCTCTCGCCGGTCTGGTGGGGCATCGC
>DAINRP010000065.1:3568-5064 GCA_036741755.1 Gemmatimonadales bacterium | reverse complement strand
TCTCCATCTTCGGGGCGCTCGGCGGACTGGTGATGACGCTGCCGCGGCTCTTCTACACGCTCGCCGCCGCGCATGTCGAGGAGGCGACAGGCCCGCTGCGCTGGTTCTTCGCGAGGCTGGGACGGGTTTCGCCGCGGACCGCGACACCGAACGGGGCGATCCTCTTCACCGCGGGAACGGCGATCGCGGCGCTGGCCTTCTTCGGGTCGTTCTCTCGACTGGTCAACTTCTTCGTGGTTCCCTTCCAGCTCATGAACATCCTGATGGTGGCCGCGATCTTTCGGCTCCGGCCCAAGGTCCCCCGCGACGCTGGTTACCGCACACCGGGCTACCCCTGGACGCCGCTGGTCTATATCGTCGTCATGGCGGGGCTGCTCATCAGCGCGATCGTTGCCCGCCCCCTGGATACCCTCATCGGTACCGCGCTCGCCACCACCGGGGTGCCGATCTATCTCTGGCTGAGCCGCGCGCGAGCGACTGCATGAGATCGATGTCCATCTCGCGTCTCTGCAGCGTCGCCCTCCTCCTCCTGGCCGCGCCGAGTCAGGCAGCGGGGCAGAGCAGGGTGGTGCACGACTCGGTGCGCGCAGGCGCGCTCGAGGGGAACCTCTTCGGGGACCGCACGACCCGTGAGGTGCTGGTGTATCTGCCGCCCTCCTACGACCGGGAGCCGAAGCGCCGCTTTCCCGTGCTGTATCTGCTCCACGGATTCACGTCACTGCCGAGCGAGTGGCTCGACGGGAGTTATCCGGGCCTCAATCTCCAGATGACGATGGACAGCCTGCTCGCCGGGAACCCAGGTGCTGAGTTCCTGGTCGTGATGCCGGATGCGAACAGCCGGCTCGGTGGCGGCTTCTACACCAATTCGCCGGTGACGGGCGGGTGGGCGGACTTCGTGGTTCGCGACCTCGTTGGCCTTATCGATGGTCACTACCGGACCCGGGCCAATCGCACCCATCGCGCCCTCGCCGGACATTCCATGGGCGGCTACGGCACGCTGGTGCTCGGCTTTCAACACCCCGAGCTGTTCGGCCTGCTCTACGCCATGAGCCCCTGCTGCATCACCTTTGCCGGCGAGTTCTCTCCGACCAGTGAGGCGTGGGCCGCGGCTGCGGCGGCATCCACCTGGGAGGTGCCGCGTACCCCGCCGGGGCTCCGGCTGGTCGTGGCACTCGCCGCCGCGCTCTCGCCGGCCCCCGACCGTCCCCGGCGTTACGGTGAGCTGCCTTTCGAGCCGGACTCCAGCGGCCGGCTGCATCCCCGGCCGGCCACCCTCGACCGCTGGCGGAGCCGGATGCCGATCGGCCTCATTTCGACGCTCAAACGGTCCAGGCATCGGCCACCGGCGATCTTCCTCGAGTTCGGGCTCGAGGATCATCTCGCGAGCGTTGCAGCCGGCGTGGCGGTGCTCACCCGTGCACTCGACAGTGCGCACCTCCCCTATGTTCTTTCATCGTTCGAGGGCGGCCACGTCGACCGGATGCCGGAGCGTATCG
>DAINRP010000065.1:0-3468 GCA_036741755.1 Gemmatimonadales bacterium | reverse complement strand
TATGTTCTTTCATCGTTCGAGGGCGGCCACGTCGACCGGATGCCGGAGCGTATCGGTGGCGCGCTGCTGCCGACGGTCGCGCGATGGTTCGAGTCGACTCGCTAGCAATCGCCTGAGCCCCTAGTCACCATCCCTTTCACTTAGTGTCTTGGGATGCCCGAGTATTGGAGATCCAGATATGACCGATCGCGTCATCGTCATCACCGGAGCGAGCAGCGGGATCGGTGCCGCGCTCGGTGAACTGCTGGCCGCGAACGGCGCGTCGGTAGTGCTGGTGGCGCGCCGAGCGGAGCAGCTCCATGCGGTCGCGGCGCGATGCGCGGGGCGCGCCCATCCGGTCGTGGCAGATGTGGCGAAGCGCGCCGAAGTGCAGCGCGTCGTGGCGGAGTCGCTTGCCCGATTCGGGCACATCGATGTCTGGGTGAATAATGTCGGCCAGGGCATCACCCGGGTGCCGTCCGAGCTCACCGACGATGACATCGATGAGGTCATGCGGGTCAACGTGAAGTCGGCGCTCTACGGCATGCAGGAGGTGCTGCCGCACTTCAAGTCGCGGAACGCCGGCCAGATCATCAACGTCTCCTCCATGCTCGGCCGGATTCCCTTCGCGATGATCCGCTCCGCGTACTGTGGCGCCAAGCACTTCCTCAATGCGATCACCGCCAACTTTCGCGAGGAGGTGCAGCAGACCCATCCGGGTATCCGGTTCACGCTGGTCTCGCCCGGCGTGGTGCGTACCGAGTTCGGCGTGAACGCGCTGCATGGCGGCCCCGATTCGCGGCAGAACCCCGACAGTCAGAGTGCGGAGGAGGTGGCTGCGGTGATCGCCAACGTTATCGAGGCGCCGCGTCCCGACATCTACACCCGGGCGGGTGCGCGCGACCGGGTGGTCGGCTACTACAGCGCGACGGGGGTGGATCCCTGATGGGCTACCGCTACATCATCTGCGACGTGTTCACCGACCGGCGCTTCGGCGGCAATCAGCTCGCGGTGCTGCCCGCGGCCGAGGGGCTGTCGGACCGGCAGATGCAGCAGATCGCGAGGGAGTTCAACTTCGCGGAGAGCACCTTCGTGCTGCCGCCAGAGCAGGGTCACACCCGCCGGGTGCGGATCTTCACCCCGACCAGGGAAGTGCCATTCGCCGGTCACCCCAACATCGGCACCGCCTTCGTGCTCGCTTCGATCGGTGAACTCGGTCCGATCGAGCAGTCGCTGACCGTGACCTTCGAGGAAGGGGCGGGACTGGTCCGGGTCACGATCGAGCGCCGGGCCGATCAGAAGCTCTGGTGTGAGCTCTCCGCGCCGGAGCAGCTCTCCATCGGCAAGCGGATCTCGGTGGAGGCGCTTGCTGCCGCTGTCTCGCTCGGCGTGGACGAAGTCGTGACGACGACCCATATGCCGCTGGTGGTTTCGGTGGGTCTCCCCTTCCTGGTGGCGGAGCTCCGCAATCGTGGCGCGCTCGAACGGGCGCGGAGCAACATGGCTGGGGTCGACGCGATCGTGGCGCAAGGGGTCGTTCCGGACATTCACCTGTACGTGCAGAGCAACGACGAGTTCGCGATCCGGGCCCGGATGTTCGCGCCGCTCGACGGCGTTCCGGAGGACCCCGCGACGGGGAGCGCCAACTGCGCCCTCGCCGCACTGCTCACCCACTGCAAGCCGGAATCGGACGGCGATTTCCGCTGGCGGATCGCGCAGGGAGTGGAGATGGGCCGCCCCAGCGTGCTGGAAGCGCGCACCGAGAAGCGCGATGGCCGAGTCACCGCGACCCGGATCGGTGGCGCCTCGGTGCTGGTGAGCGAAGGCACGATCGAGGTCGGCTAGACCGCGACCGGTTGTGCGGGGCGCGGCGCGGGCCGGTAGGCCGACTCCGGAATCTCCGCGAGCGTCGAGTGATGGAGCATGCTCCCCAGCCCGAAGAACTGACAGAAGTTCATGATCAGCGGCCGCCACCGCTCCGGATCGATCCGGTCGTCGTGGCCGGCCATGCGGATCCGTGCATCCACGTGGACCCGGATTACCCGTACCTCGAGCGCCACGAGCTTCCCCCTCCGGTCCGGATCGCTCTCCGCCAGCGGCAGCGAGGTCTCCAGCACCGCCTCGAGCTGCACCGGACACTCGGCGACCCGGGGCGCGCGCACCAGATCGGATTCCACCGTGGTCAATCCCGCCACGCCGAACTTGTCCTTCTCGTGCCGTTAGCCCATCGCGACTTTGTGAGGCGGCACCGGGGACGAACCCGTCGTCCGCGCCAGCCGGTTCACGGCCGCGACCTGCTCCACCGAGGGAAGGTTCAGCACGCACTCGCGGGTGCGCAGGATGTTCGCCGGGGTATGCGAGCGGGCGCCGAAGCCGAGCAGGCAGCTCCGCCCCAGCCACCAGGCGGAGGACATGGGCGCGAGATTCGGTGTGCCATCCTCATTTCCACCCGCCCGTTCTCCTTTGCGTGGTGCCCGGTCGGCCCTTACTTTCGCAGATGCGAACTCTCCTGCGTTTCGTGCCCATGCTGGCCCTCGCGGGTTGCGGTGGACATCCCGCCGCCTCCGCCTCCCCTGTCGCCTTTGCGCTCCCCGACTCGACCATCGTGCTCGATGGCACGACTGGCGCGCCGATGACAAGTACCGAACTCCTCAGGCGCATCGGCTCGGCGGATTTCGTGCTGCTCGGCGAGTACCACGACAACGCCCGCGACCATCAGGCCCGCGGCACCCTGATCACGACAGCCGGCACCCGGCACCCCGGGATCGTGTTCGAGCAGTTCGCCAGGACCAGCGCACCCATCCCGCTCCCCGCCGCCGGCGACTCGCTCGAGGGCTGGCTCGATCAGCACGGCTTCGACCGGAAGGGGTGGCGGTGGCCGATGCATCGTCCCGTCATCGAGGCGGCGATCGCCAACCGGAGCGCGATCTGGGGCAGCGGGCTTGCGCGGGACACCCTCCGCATCGTGGTTCGCGGCGGCCGCGATGCCGCCCCGGCAGCGCTGCTGCAGTTGATGAACCGGGTCCCGCTCGATTCCGTCGCTCAGCGTGCGATCGACCACGAACTCTTCGAGGATCACTGCGGCAAGCTGCCCGCGAACATGATGCCCGGCATGCGCGCCGCGCAGGAGGTGCGGGACGCCTCGATGACCGCCGCGCTGCTCGCCGCCGGCGCCAGCGGGCCGGCATGGCTCATCGCCGGCAACGGCCATGTACGGAGCGACATGGGGGTGCCGCGGCTTCTGCGCACCGTGGCGCCGGCCAAGTCGGTGCTCGCCGTGGGCTTCCTGGAGCGCGACAGCCTCGGCGCACTCCCCGAGGCGGCGGAACGCCAGCGCTACGGAATCGTGCTCATCACGCCGCCGGCGCCCCGCGAGGATCCCTGCGCCAGCCTCTAGCCGCCATGATGGAGCATAGGTCATGACCAAGGGCCGCCTCGAGGCGTTCAGCGACGGCGTCATCGCCATCATCATCACGATCATGGTGCTCG
>DAINRP010000064.1:0-13789 GCA_036741755.1 Gemmatimonadales bacterium | reverse complement strand
TCGAACGAGCCCGCGAACGAGGCGACGCCCTCGGTCTCGAGCGCGCCGGTGATCTCATCGAGGCTGATGCCGAGATCGGCCAGCAGCCGGAGCGTGACACTCGCTTCGGCCATTCCTTCGCGGATCCGTGCCTTGGGGTGGCCATGGTCGCGGTAGGCGGCGAAGGTGGCCGGCGGGAGGGTGTTCACCGTCTGGTCCGCGATCAGCGCCTCGACGTAGTAGACATCCGGGAGCGCCGGGTCCTTGGAGCTGGTTGAGGCCCACAGCGGCCGCTGCACCATCGCGCCCTGCGCCGCCAGCGCCCGCCACCGCGGCGCGGCGAACAGCTCCTCGAACGCGGCATACGCCGCACAGGCGTTCGCGATCGCCGCCTTCGACCTGGGCAGTCCCTCGCCCGCCGTCGGCTCGAGCTGCTTGAGGAGCGGGTCGACCTTGCCGTCCACCCGGCTCACGAAGAAGCTCGCCACCGAGGCGACCCTGCTCACCGACTTGCCCGAAGCGAGGCGCCGCTCGAGTCCGGCACAGAAGGCGTCCACCACTTCCCGATAGCGGCGCACCGCGAACAGCAGCGTCACGTTGACGTTGATCCCCTGCGCCAGGCAGTGGGTGATCGCCGGCAGGCCTTCCCTGGTGCCGGGGATCTTGATCATCACATTCGGCCGTGCGATCCGCCCCCACAACCGCTCCGCCTCCGCGATCGTGCCGGCGCTGTCGTGCGCGAGCGTCGGTGCGACTTCGATCGAGACCAGGCCGTCCAGGCCGCGGCTCTCGCCATAGATCGGCAGGAAGAGGTCGCAGGCCGCGCGGACGTCTTCGATCGCGAGTGCCTCGAAGATCTCCGCGGGGCGCCGGCCCTCGGCTGCCAGCCGCCGGATGTCCTCGTCGTACAGGTCGCTGCCGGCGATCGCCTTCTCGAAGATCGTCGGGTTGGTCGTCATCCCGCGGAGCCCGTCCTCGGCAATCAGCCGCGCCAGCTCCCCCGAGATGATCAGGTCGCGGGTGATGAAGTCGTACCAGGGGCTCTGGCCCAGCGCACCGAGCTGAATGAGCGGATTGGTCACTTGGTCTTCTCCATGACACGCTTGACGTCGGCCACGATCCGCTCCGCCGTGAATCCGAACTCCTTGAACAGCCGATCCGCCGGCGCCGATGCGCCGAAGTGATCGATCCCGATGACGATCCCGGACTCCCCCACCCACCGATGCCACCCGAAGCTGGTAGCCGCTTCGATGGCGACGCGGGCCCGCACGGCTGGCGGAAGCACCGCATCACGATACGCCTGCGGCTGCTCCCCGAACAGTTCCCACGACGGCAGCGAGACCAGGCGCACCTGGACTCCCTCGCCATGGAGCCGCTCGACCGCCGTGACCGCGAGATGCACCTCGGCCCCCGTCGCGATGACGATCGCCGCGGGAGTGCCTCCCGGCGCGTCGAGCAGCACGTAGCCGCCCTTCGCGGCTCCCGCTGCCGGCGCGAGCCGGGCGCGATCGAGGATCGGCAGCTTCTGCCGCGAAAAGGCGAGCACCGTCGGCCCATCAGCTCTGGTGATGGCGGAGCGCCAGGCCTCCACGGTTTCCGTCGCGTCCGCCGGGCGGATGACGCAGACGTTCGGCGTCGCCCGGAGCATCGCAAGCTGCTCGATCGGCTGGTGGGTCGGCCCGTCTTCGCCGAGGCCGATGGAGTCGTGGGTGCCGATGTAGATCACCGGCAGCCCCATCAGGCCGGCGAGGCGGATCGACGGCTTGCAGTAGTCGGTGAAGATGAGGAAGGTGCTCCCGAACGGGCGCACGCCGCCATGCGCCGCCATGCCGTTGAGGCAGGCGGCCATCCCGTGCTCGCGGACCCCCCAGTGGACGTTGCGCCCGGTCGTGGTCGCCGAGAAGCTGCCGCCGCCCTTGATGTCGGTGCCGGTGCTCTCGGCCAGGTCGGCCGAGCCGCCCATCAGGTTCGGCAACTTCACCGCGATGGCGTTCAGCACCTTGGCGGAGGCCTGCCGGGTGGCGAGCTGACCGTCAGCCGGGGTGAAGACAGGCAGCGCCGACTCCCAGCCTGGCGGCAGCGTACCGCTGAGCCACTGCTCGAATTCGGCGGCGTCGGCGGCGTGCGCGGCCCGGTAGCGCGTGAACTGCGCCTCCCACGCGGCGCGGGCCTCGCGCCCGCGTGTCAGGCAGCGGGTGCGCCACTCCGCGGCCTCCGGCGCCACATGGAACGGGGTCTCGGGCCAGCCGAGGATCGCCTTGGTCTTCGCGACCTCCTCCTTGCCGAGCGGGGCGCCGTGCGCCGAAGCGGTGTTGCCTTTGGTCGGGGCGGGATCGCCGATGCGGGTCTTGAGGCAGATCAGCGTGGGGCGGCTGGTCTCGTCCCGCGCGGCGCTGAGTGCCGAAGCGATGGCCTCGAGGTCATTGCCGTCGGCGACGCGCAGCACCTGCCAGCCATAGGCCTCGAACCGCCGTCCGACATCCTCCGTGAAGCTGAGCGAGGTGTCGCCGTCGATCGTGATGTGATTGTCGTCGAAGATCAGGTTGACGTGCCCGAGCCGCAGGTGCCCCGCGATCGACGCCGCCTCGCTCGCCACCCCTTCCATGAGATCGCCGTCACTCACGAAGCCCCAGACCCGGTGCGCCACCACCGGGAAGCCCGGGCGGTTGAAGCGCTCCGCGAGCACCCGCTCGGCGATCGCCATGCCGACGGCGTTGCCGAGGCCCTGGCCCAGCGGACCGGTCGTGGTCTCGACGCCCCGCGTGTGTCCCCGTTCCGGGTGTCCTGGGGTCTTCGATCCCCACTGGCGGAACTGCTTCAGGTCCTCAAGGCTCAGGGCGTAGCCGCTCAGGTGCAGCAGCCCGTAGATGAGCATCGAGGCGTGGCCGCAGGAGAGGACGAAGCGATCCCGGTCGGCCCAGTCGGGCGCGGCCGGGTCGAAGCGGAGGAAGCGATCCCACAGCACATATGCAGCCGGGGCGAGCGCCATCGGTGTGCCCGGGTGCCCCGATTGCGCCTGCTCGACGGCGTCCATGGCGAGAACGCGCAGGGAGTTGATCGTGCGCCAGGCGGATTCGGGCATGTGGGGTTCGGTGGTGGGGCGGGGCGCGATGGCCGGGGTGGTCAGGGCGAGGCTCCGGTGAGGACGGCTCAAAATAGTGACTGCTGGCGGGGGGTGTGAGGGGGCATTATACTGTTCATAGTTTCTTTGGCCAACCTTGGACACCGCGGACGCCGGGCAGGGGCCCCTCATGATCACCGCAACCGCCAACCGGATGTACGAGATCCACGAAGTCGCCGAACTCACCGGGCTCGCGACCGCGCGTCTGCGGGCCTGGGAGCGTCGCTACGAGGTAGTGCGCCCCAGTCGGCAACCCAACCGGTACCGAGCCTACACCATCGAGCAGGTGGCGCTGCTGCGCGCCTTCGCTCGGCTCTGCGCGGCCGGCGAGCGGATCGGCGACCTGATCAAGGAGGCGAGGGAGTCGGTTATCTCCCGGGCCGAGGGACGAGCCACGGACGGGTCACCGCTCGCCCAGCTGGTCGCGGCGGCGAAGCGTCTCGACAAGGACCGGCTTTCGCTGCTGCTTGCCGAACAGCGGCGCCGGATGGACATGAGTGCGTTCGGGCGGGACATTGTCATGCCGCTTGGCGAGGTCATCGGCGATCTGTGGGCGCTCGGCAAGCTGAGCATTGCCGTGGAGCACCTTGCCAGCGAAGTGATCGTGCAGCAGTTGAAGACCGATCTCGCGAACGGCCCGACGCATGGGCCGGTCCTGCTGGCAGCCTGCCTCTCCGGCGAGCACCATGAATGGGGCTTCCTGGTGACCCTGACCCAGCTGCAGGCACGCGGGTGGCGGGTGCACTACCTCGGCGCGGATCTGCCTACCAAGGACATCGTAGAGGCTACCTGGACGGTGATTCCCCGGGTGGTGGCACTCTCAGCGGCCGATCCGGTCAACGTGACGCTCCGGCTGCCCGAGTTGCGGCGGTTGCCCCGTCTGCTTCCGCCGGGGACCATGGTGGTGCTGGGCGGTCAGGGGGCCGAGGTCAACGGTGCGAAGCTTCGCCGCGCGGGCCTCAAGGTTGGCGCCGAGAACATCCCCGAACCTCAATCCGAGCCGGCCGCGCGCCTCGCGGGCCGGAGCTGAAATATGACTTCAACCGCTTCATACACCGTCCCGACTGATTCCCCCGCCATACCGGCACCCGCGCCGGGGCGGACCTCGGCGCTGGTGATCGGCTCGGGTTTCGGTGGTCTCGCCAGCGCGGCTCGCCTCGCCCATGCCGGGTATCAGGTGACGGTGCTGGAGCGGCATGACATCCCCGGGGGGCGCGCCGGCGTGTGGAAGTCCGAAGGATTCACCTTCGACACCGGTCCGTCGCTGGTGATGATGACGGAGTACTGGCAGAAGCTGTTCCGTGAGTTGGGACGCCGGTTCGAAGATTATGTCCAGCTGGTCCAGGTCGATCCCTGCTACCGGATCCATTTCGCGGACGGGTCGTGGCACGACCGTACCAGCGTGCTGAACCGTCTCATCGAGAATTGTGAGGCGATGGAGCCTGGCTGCGGACCGCGGCTGATGGAGTACCTCGCCGTGACGGGGCGGATGTACGACAGCGGGCTCAAGTACATCAGCCGCAACATGCATACGCCGGCGTCGATGGTGACCGGCGATGTGGGCGGGTTGCTGGGGAGCCGGGCCCTCGGCGACCTGCAGACGCTCGTGAGGAGGTACTTTCGCGACGAGCGGCTGCAGCAGTCGCTCAGCTTTCAGACGCTCTACCTCGGCCTCTCCCCATACGAATCCCTGGCCATCTACTCGCTGCTGCCCTACGTCGAAATCGCCGGCGGTGTCCATTATCCGATGGGCGGCATGCACCAGTTGCCGCTGGCGCTCGAGCGGCTCGCCAAGGAACTGGGCGTCGGCTTCCGGTACGGCGCACAGGTCGAGAAGCTGGAGCGTGCCCATGGCCGGGTGACGGCCTGTGTACTCAACGGCGGCGAGCGCCTCTCGGCGGACCTGATCGTCGCGAACGCCGACCTTCCCTACGTCTACGATCAGCTGCTGGGCGAGCCCTATCCGAACATCGAGGCCAAGCGCTTCTCCTGCTCGGTCGTGCTGATGTACCTCGGGACCAACCGGGAGTTCCCTCACCTGCAGCATCACAACTTCGTGGTCGGAAACGACATGAAGACGGCCTGCGAGGATCTCTTCGTCAGGCACCGGATGCCCGACGATCCCCCGTTCTACGTCGTGGCGACGACCCGTACCGACAAGACCCAGGCGCCACCGGGCTGCGAGAACCTCTTCGTCCTGGTGCTCGCGCCGAGCCAGCCGCGCGACCGGTCCAAGTGGATCGACTGGGAGGCGGAGGGGGCGCGGGTGGAGGCCCAGACGCTCGAGCGGATGGAGCGGCAGCTCGGGATGACGGGGCTCCGGGAGTCGATCATCACCCGCAAGCGGGTGACGCCGGCGACGTTCACCGAGCGCTACGGCAATCTGCGCGGCGAGGCGTTCGGGCTGGCGCACAATTTCATGCAGATCGGGTACTTCCGTCCGCACAACCGGCACGCATCGCTCGAGAACCTGTACTTCGTCGGCCAGAGCACGCACCCCGGCTGTGGTGTACCGATGGCACTGATCTCCGCCGAATGCCTGACCGAGCGGATTCTGGCCGAGGCGCCGGTCCGATGATGTTCAACGAACTGGAGCGGAGCTACGCCAGCGCGGAAGCAGTGACCGCGGAGTGGGCGAAGAGCTTCTACTTCGCGAGCCGGTTCCTGCCGGCCCCGAAGAAGCGCGCCATCTTCGCCCTGTATGACTACTGTCGCCACGCCGACAACCTGGTCGACCAGCGAGGCAACCGGCCGGTGGCGACGGTCAGGCAGGAGCTGGCCAGCCTGGGGGAGGTGGTACGGCGAATCCATGCCGGCGCGATGCCGGCGGATCCGCGCTGGCTCGCGCTGCACGACACGCTGCTCCGGTACCCGGTCCCGTTGGCCCCGCTGCTCGAGCTGCTCGAGGGTGTGGCGATGGATCTGGGGCCTGTCCGCATGCCCGACTTCCCCGCACTCCATCAGTACTGCCGCTATGTGGCTGGTGGCGTCGGCCTCATGATCGGCCCGGTCCTCGGGGTGGACTATCGGCGCTTCGACGAACTCGGCGTCCGGCTCGGGGTCGCCATGCAGCTGACCAATGTGCTGCGGGACGTCCGCGAGGATCTCGACAACGACCGGGTCTATCTGCCGGTCGATGAGCTCGCCTCGTTCGGCCTCTGCCGCGCCGACCTCGAGCGCCGAGTGCTGACCCCCCGACTGCGCGACTTCCTGGTCTTCCAGGTCGGCCGCGCGCGCGAGTGGTTTGCGTCCGCGGATGCGGCGATCCCGCTGTTTCCGGATGACGGATCCCGGCTGACTGTGCGGCTCCTGCAGCAGACCTATGCCGGGATCCTCGATCAGATCGAACGCGCCGATTACGACGTCTTCCGTGGCCGGGCCTACGTGCCGTTCGCCCGGAAGCTGGTGATCCTCGGCCGGGCGGTCTGGCGCGAGCGCATCGACCGCGCCGCTGAGCCGCGCCTCACACCCACCTGAATCCCGATCTGAGCACCTCGGACGTCCCATCGCCTCCGCGGCGATTCGCCGCGCAAGCCTTCGAGAGGTATGTGCGTCATCTCGCCGCCAGCCAATTCGCCGCGGTGCATTGGGGTGGGGCAGTTCCAGGTTCCGAGTTCCGGGGTGAAGACCTGGAACTCGGAACTCGGAACCGGGAACTCGAAACCACGCTGTTCGTCGCCAACCATACGAACTGGTGGGACGGGTTCCTCGCCTGCCTGACGAGTGCTCGTCTGGGACTGCACTTCCATGTTCTCATGGAGGCGCAGCATCTCCAGCGGTACTGGATGTTCAAGTGGGTCGGTGCGCTACCGATGCGACGGGACTCCGCTCCCGGCGCATACCAGGATCTCGAGCGGGCCTCGCTGGTGCTCCGCCGACCGACGACCGGACTCTGGATCTTCCCACAGGGCTCGAGGCGGCCGCCAGAGGAGGCGATTGCCGGGACCGAACGCGGTGCCGCGCAGCTCGTGCTCGGAGCGGACAGACCGGTGACGGTCTGGCCGGTGGGGTTCCGCTACCGCTATCTCGGGGAGCAGATTCCCGAGGCGTTCGTGTGGCTCGGCGAGCGGGTCATCATGCAATCGGACGCAGCCCATGGTGCGGGCCGCGCCAGGCGGCGGCGGGAATGCGCGGCCGAGATCGAAGGCCGTCTTGCGCAGACGATCGCAGACCTCGACCGGCGCCTCGCAACTGAGGACCTTCGCGATTTCACCGTGCTGGTGCCGGGAAGGCGTTCGATCAACAAGCGGCTGGACCGGGCACGTCACGCCCTCGGCTTCCTCCGGGGTCCCTTCGACGATCGCAATGGTTGACTATCAGATTCTGCGCGCGCTGCATGTGACCGGAGCGGTGCTGATCGTGGGCAACGTGACGGTGACTGGCGTCTGGTCGCTCTACCTGTACCGGCATTGGCAGGAAGCGACCTTGCCCTTCCGGCCGATCGCGCGCGCGATCCTCTGGACCGACCTGATCTTCACCACGGGCGGCGGCGCGATTCTGACCATCACCGGGGTCACGATGGCGCTGCAGTCCGGATTCCCGTTCTTCACGACACCCTGGCTCTTCAAGGGGATCGCGGCGCTCGCCCTTTCGACGCTCTCGTGGCTCATCTTCCTCCTGCCTGACCAGATGCGGCTGGAGCGGAGCAACGATCCGGTGGTGATCCGCCGGGTGTTCATCCGCTGGTCGGTGGTGGGGTGGGCGTCGACGGTGCTGCTCTACTACGGGCTCTGGGCAATGGTGATGAAGCGGTGACGGGTGTATCTTCTCCCTCCCGATAACCTTACCGCTGCCAGTCGGAGAAACAGCCGTGTCGAACGACGAGCCCGAATACATCAAGGCCATCAAGCGCGCCCAGGAGAAGAAGGCCTCCGGTGCGCCCGCCAAGAGCGCTGTCGCCAGCATCAAGAGTGGCCCCCCGTCTCCCGCCGAGCGTGAAGCCATCCGCTGGGCCCGTGAAGTCGGAGGCAAGGATGTCCGTATTGCCCCATCGGTCACCGGCGCCAAGGTGGCGCTGCTGATCCAGCCGATCACCCCCTTCGGCAGCCCGCCCGTGACCCTGGAAGGGTTGAATGGCCGGGAGGCGCTCGCCGATCGAGTGAGGTCGGCTCAGGGTGGCGGTGAGAACGTGCTCGGCTGCTTCGAGCTGACGACGGGCCGGCCCCTGACGGCGGAGCTGGTCGAGGGCAAGGTCACCTTCACGGCGGGCGCCGCCCGTCAGATCATGAAGTCCGAGAGCCCGGACCGGATGATCCGCCTCGCGGCCAAGCAGGCTGAAGAGCTGGCCAAGACCCGGAAGCTGGATGACCGGGGCCAGGGCGGTCGGGGCCAGGGCGGCCGCCGCTAGCCAGTCGTCCGGTGTGACCGAGACAGTACAGGGTGTCGGACTGGGAAGGCTTCCGGTCCGGCACCCTCTTTGTTGACAAGCTGCCGAACCTCCCGCATCCTCCCCCCATGCCGCCAGCCAAGCCGACCCGCAAGCGCTTCACCAAGCGCACCATCCTCGCGCTGCTCTTCCTCATCGCAGTCCTGGGCGGCCTCCTGTGGGACGGGAGTCCGCTCGGCAGCCTGCTGCTGCGTCAGGCGCTCCGGATCAAATTCCAGGGTGTCCGCCAGGTATCCCCCACCGAACTCGTGGCCTGGATGGCCGATCCCAACCGGCCACCGCCGATGCTCATCGACGCCCGCCCGCCGGAGCAGTATGCGGTGAGCCGGATCGATGGTGCGGTGGAGATCGATCCGACTGCGCCGGACTTGCACCCGCTGAATAACATTTCGAAGGACCAGCCGCTCGTGGTCTATGATGCGACCGGGGTCAACGGCACCGCGATGGTCATCGCACTCACTCGCGAGGGCTTCACCCGGGTCTCGAACCTCGAGGGTGGGCTCTTCCGCTGGGCGAACGAAGGGCATCCAGTCGTCGCGGACTCCGGCCCGGCAACGAAGGTCTTTCCCCTCACCTGGACCTGGGGCCGGCTCCTCAAGAGTCGCTTCCACCCATGATGCGCCGTCGCCTCGGCGATGCTCTGGCCGGGGCGATTCTGCTGGGTTTGCTTGCGCTCAGCATTCGCCGAACCGGTCCGCTGCCGGCACTCGGTCCCTTTCTCGATCCCGCCAATGGTGTCTGGAGTGTCGCCCGGCAGGCGGAATTGCCCCGCTCCGCCGACGGCCGCATTCCCGGGCTGCGCGGCCCGGTCAGGGTTCGTTACGACGTCCGCGGTGTTCCCCACATCTTCGCCGCCTCCGAAACCGACGCCATCCGGGCTCTCGGCTACGTCGTTGCACGTGACCGGCTGCTGCAGATGGAACTGCAATGGCGGGCCGGAGCCGGGCGGCTCGCGGAGTTCGCGGGGCGAGCACTGCTCCCGATCGACCGCGAAGCCCGGCAGCTCGGGCTCGCGGATGCGGCGGACCGGCGCATCGCGTCGCTGGCCCCGGACTCGCGGGGCCGTCACCTGCTCGAGGCGTTCTCCGATGGTGTCAACGCCTGGATCGACCAGCTCGGCCCCCGGGACCTGCCGCTCGAATACCACCTGCTCGGACAGCGGCCGGCACGATGGGCGCCTGTCAGCAGCCTCTATCTGCTGGGGCGGATGGGATGGACGCTCGCGCTCAGCGACCTCGAGGAGAATCACGAGGCAGCGCGCGCGCTGGTCGGTGAGGCCGCGGCGGATGCCCTCTATCCGGTCAACAGCCCGATTCAGGAGCCGATTCAGCCCAACGGCCAGCGTGCGCCGCGGGAGGACTTCAGGCCGCTCCCGCCGCCCGGCAGGGCCGAAGTGGCGGCCGGGCGTCCCGCCCACCCGAGGGAGCACCTTCCCGCGCTCCTCGCCGGCCTCGGAAATGATGCGGGCCGGTCGCTGGACGCGTTAGGCAGCAACAACTGGGCGGTTGCCCCGGCGCGGACCCGCAACGGGCATGCGCTCCTCGCTGGAGACCCCCATCTCGAATTGAGCCTGCCCTCAATCTGGTACGAGGCTCATCTGGTGGTGCCGGATTCGCTCGATGTCTACGGCGTCACCATCCCCGGCGCGCCGGGGATCACGATCGGATTTACCCGCGATCTCGCCTGGACCTTCACCAACGCCGAGGCGGATGTCCTCGATCGCTACGAGGAGGTCGTGAACGACAGCGTGGCGCCGACGCAGTATCGGGTCGATGGCCGCTGGCGGCCGCTCCGGCTGGTGCCCCAGAGCTATCGGGACGCGGCGGGTGCCCTGCTCGCGGTGGACACGATGCGCTACACCCACCGCGGACCGCTTTCCCGTGACGGCAGTGGTCGCTGGCAATCGATGCGGTGGACCGTCCTGGAGTCGGGTGATGAACTCGAGGCCTTTGCTAGGGCGGCGCGGGCACGGACGGCACCGGCCTGGCTCGATTCAATCGCGGCCTACCGGGCGCCCGCGCAGAACATGCTCGTCGTCGACCGCGCCGGGACCATCGCCATTCGTACCACCGGCCGCTTCCCGCTGCGGCCCGGGTCGGGCCGCGGGGACCTGGTTCAGCGGGGCGACACCTCCGCGAGCGACTGGACCGGTGACTGGCCGGTGGCCACCCTGCCGCAGGCGATCAATCCGCTGCAGGGCTATCTCGCCTCCGCCAATCAGCAGCCGGTCGATCCCCGGGTCGATGCCCGCTATCTCGGCGCCAACTGGTATACGCCGGCCCGCGCGCTCCGCATCAACGAACTGCTCCGCGCCGACAGCGCGGTGACACCGGATGCGATGCGTCGCTACCAGACCGATCCCGGGAGCCCGCTTGCCGACCGCCTGGTCCCGGCCTTTCTGCATGCGGCCCGTCGCTTTCCCGCGCGCGACTCGCTGCAGCGCGCCGCCGCACTGCTCGCCCAGTGGGATCGCCGGTACACCAGGGAGAATCAGCGCGCCGTCCTCTACGAGGAGGCCATTCGTCAGCTCGCTCCGCTGCTCTGGGATGAACTGCGGAGTGCCCCGGCCGGACTCAGCGCGCCGGCGACGCCCGGCACGGCGATCGTGCTGCAATTGTTGCGGGACTCGAGCAGCCGCTGGTGGGACGACCGCAGGACTGCGGACGTCGTGGAGGACCGCGACGCCATTCTCGCCGACGCGCTGGTCCGCGCGCTGGTGCAGGTGGTGCACCGCCATGGCGACCCCGATGCGGGCGGCTGGCGCTGGGAGAAGATCCGGCACGCGAATATCTACCACCTGCTGCGGCTCCGATCGCTTTCTGCGCTCGATGTTCCCGTCCAGGGTGGGATGTCGACACTCAATCCGTCGAGCGGGGATGGCAGCTTCGGTCCCAGCTGGAGAATGGTGGTGGAGCTGGGACCGGAGGTCCGGGGCTGGGGGATCTATCCTGGAGGGCAGTCGGGCAACCCCGCCAGCTCGAGGTATCTCGATCGGCTCGATACGTGGAGCGAGGGTCGGCTGGATTCACTCTTCGTTCCGAAGACCGCGGACGAGTTCGGTGCCCGGTCGCGGAGCGAGCTTCACCTGGAGCCCGTCAGGTGACGGGCCGGCTGGCAGGTATCGTGCTCGCCGCGGCGCTGACCGCCGCGGGTACCTGGCTGGTGGGGTGGTGGGCGGTGATCGCCGTGGCCGCGGCGTGGCAGCTGCTCTCGCGCGAGGGGCCGGCGTGGCGCGCTGCGGTCGCGGCCCCGCTGGGCTGGGGGCTGCTGCTCGCGCTGATCCCGCTCGCGCCGCTGGGCCGACTGACCGAGCGCCTCGCCGGCGTCCTCCGCCTGCCGGCCTGGGCGCTCGTCCTGCTGGTGCTGGGCTACGCCTCGCTGCTCGGATGGAGTACCGCGCGCGTGGTGGGCGCGTTCACGCATTCGGGGGTCAGGGGGTCTTCATCGCGAAGGTGACCAGGGAGCCCCCTGGCTCGCGGACGGTGAACTCGTCCATCCCGTAGAAGGTCGTATGCCGGTCGACCACACGAGGGATTCCCCCGAGCGCGCGATCCTCCGCATCGAGCCCCTGCACCTCGATGAACAGCGAGACCGAGTGCCCGCGGGGCGCCGCAGCGGCGCTCTCCAGCTCTGCTGCCAGCGCCGCCCAGGTCTGGTACATGATCTCGAGCCCGTCCTTCACCAGCATGGCGAACTGGGGTTGGCCGTCGGGTCCGGGCACCTCCGCCACCTTCTGGAAGCCGAGTCGCTCGGTCCAGAAGGGCAGGCAGGGGGCCACGCGGTCAACGAAGAGCACCGGCGTAAGACGATGGAACAGAACGGCTTCAGGCATGGCTGACTCCCGGGGACTAGTGAGGCGAGGGGCTCATGTTTACATTTGTCCTGACCATTAACTGCGGAGGGACCCCTGACCCCATTCGCTGGACCTCATCACTGAAGGAATAAGTTGTGTCACGAGCAAACCGTCGTCCTACCTCCTCACCACCTCCGACCCGCGCTCGCAGCCTTGGTCGTCGCTCGATGGATGCCCATCGTCAATGGCTCATCGACCGCTACGGCCCGATCTGCGCATACTGCGGGACCGAGATCCATGGGGACCGCACCACGCTGGACCACGTCTACCCCCGCAAGGGTCAGACGGCATACGATCGCCCCGATAACCTCGTCATCGCCTGCCAGCCCTGCAACTCTGCCAAAGCCGATACGCCCTTCATCGCCTTCATCGCGCAGAAGCGCGCCCGTGGAGTGTTCCTGCTCCACTACGGGGAGCATCTCTCCGACTGGGTGAAGGACATGATCCGTCAGGCCTCGGAGCGGGACTGGCTGCCGCCCAACCGGCCGAAGTTTGTGCCGCACGTCGGGAATGGCAACGGGAACGGGCAGCACTAGCCGATTAGCCGATTAGCCGATTAGCCGATTGGGCGATTGGGTGATTGGTGGTGAAGCGCGAGGGCCGGCGTCCATGATGGATGCCGGCCCTCTGACGTTGTCGCCCAATCCCCCAAGCGCCAACTCCCCTAACGCAGCGCGTCCTCCACCAGCCGCTTCTGTTCCGTCTGATGCGCGCCGCCATAGCCTTCCGCCGGGCTCGCCCGGTCCGGCCGTCCGGCGTAGCGCAGGGTGACGCCGGGGGGGAGAATCGCGCGGAGCCGTCCCTCGACGAAGTTCCATGAGCCCATGTTCCGCGGCTCCTCCTGGGTCCAGACCAGTTCGCTCATCTGCCCGTACCCCGCGAACATCGCGCGCAGTTCCTCCTCGGGGAAGCTGTACAGCTGCTCCAGCCGCACCAGCGCCAGCCGAGAGCGATCGGCCCCGGCGGCTCCCGCCAGCAGATCGTAGTAGACCTTGCCGGAGCAGAGCACGACCCGCTTGACCTGGTCGCGGTAGCTCGCGGCCACGGCGTCGTCCAGCACCGGCAGCCAGCTTCCCCCGGCCAGGTCCTCGATCCGGCTCGACGCCTGCGGCAGCCGGAGCAGGCTCTTCGGCGTCATGACCACCAGCGGACGCTGCCGGCTGCGGCGTGCCTGACGCCGCAGCAAGTGGAAGTACTGCGCCGGGGTGGTCGGGTTGGCGACCCGGATGTTGCCTTCCGCGCACAGCTGCAGGAAGCGCTCCAGCCGCGCGCTGGAGTGCTCCGGCCCCTGCCCCTCATAGCCATGCGGCAGCAGCAGGGTGAGGCGGGTGGTGAGCCCCCACTTGGACAGCCCCGACACGATGAACTGGTCGACGATGACCTGCGCCCCGTTCACGAAATCGCCGAATTGCGCCTCCCACATCACCAGCGTCTCCGGCGCGGCGGCGCT
>DAINRP010000063.1:0-13792 GCA_036741755.1 Gemmatimonadales bacterium | reverse complement strand
CCGACTTTTCCATCGCGGTACCAAGCGCGAAGGACGCGGCGATCACGATGATCGTATCGAGTTCGATCGCGTTGCGGGCTTCCGTCGCGGTCAGCACGCCGAAGACCACCAGCCCGATCGCACCAATCAGGGACGCCTGCAGGATGGGGAGGAAGCCCGCGCCAGCGACACCGACGATCATGATACCGATCACCCCGACGATCCATGCCCTCCGCGTCACGGCGGGGGGAGTGCCCTCCATGGGCGTTACCATCAGGAAGTCACTGCGGTCGCGCCAGCGCTCGCGAAAGCCTGGATCGGCCAGCAGGATGAGGGTGTCACCGAGCTTGAGCGGGACCTCGCCGAGCTTGGCCTCGACCGCCTGGCCCGACCGATGGATGGCGATCACCGCAGCCTGGTAGCGGCTGCGGAACTCGACCTCCTTGAGGGTGCGGCCCACCAGCGACGAGTTCGCGCCGACGATCGCCTGGAAGAAGCCATGCCGTGCCGTGTCGAACTGGGTCATGTGATGCAGTTCGGCCGACACCAGCCCGCGGCGACTCTGCAGGTCGACCACCATGTCCGCCCGGCCCACGAAGTTGAGCCGGTCCCCGCCCCGCAACATCTGGTTCGGCGCGACCGGCGCGATCAGCTCGCCGAGCCGGTCGATCTCCGCGAGAAAGACCCCCTGCAGGTTCCGGAGCCCGCCCTCTTCCACCTCGATGCCGTCCAGTGGCCCGCCGGCGACTACCGTCATGCTGACGGCAAACTCCCGCACGTTTTCTTCCAGCTGCTGCCGCGCAGGACGCCGGTCCGGCTGCAGCCAGGGCACGGTGACGATGAGCGTGATGAGGCCGACGATGGCGACCGGCAGGCCGACCGGGGTGATCTCGAACAGACCGAGCGGCGCGCCGCCCGACTTCTGGAGCAGCCCGGAGACCACCAGATTGGTCGAGGTTCCGATGGTCGTGATCACCCCGCCGAGCACCACCGCGAACGACAGCGGCATGAGGTACCGCGAGGCCGACTCCCGCACCCGGTCCGCCCAGCGGAGCACCTGCGGAATCATCATGGCGACGATCGGGGTGTTGTTCAGGAACGCCGACGCAGCAGCCGATGGCACGAGCAGTTTGGTCATCGCCCAGCGACCGCCATGCCCCCGGCCGAGGAGCCGCTCCAGCACCGGCTGCAGCAGCCCGGTCTTCTCCGCGCCGCGCGCGAGGATGTAGAGGGCGGCCACCGTCATCGGGGCGGGATTGCCGAAGCCGGCGAAGGCCTCGTCCGGTTTGATGACGCCGGCCAGCAACAGCACGATGGCCGCGCCGATCATGGTATTGGACGGCGCGAGGTAGTCCTTCGCGAGGCAGATGAGCGTGAGCAGCGCCACGCCCAGGGTAAACCAGGCTTGCCAGGTCATCAGGTATCCGGTAGACCAGATCGGTCTGATAGAGAAATGAACTGCAAGCGTCGTTGGCTTCGTCTGCCCGGCCCATGCATCATAGCCGGTTGAGCAGCCCTTCTGGAGTCAGCGCCCGCAGCGCGCCGGCCAGCCGGGTGAACTGTCCCGTCACCAGCAGCACCCCGACGACCACCAGCAGTGCGCCACTGACGCGCATAACCCAGGGCAGATAGCGCCGGAACTTCTGGAACCACTCCAGAAACCCATCGACGGCCCATGCCGCCAGCAGGAACGGCACCGCGAGCCCCGCGGAATAGGCGCCGAGAAGCGCGACGCCCCGTCCCAGGGTGTCGGAGGCGGAGGCCAGGCCGAGAATGCCTCCCAGAATCGGCCCGATGCACGGGGTCCACCCGGCCGCGAACGCCATCCCCACCAGCACCGAGCCGAGGTAGCCGATCGGCTTGTTCTGAAGGTGGACTCGGCGTTCCATCTGCAGGAAATTCAGCTTGATGACCCCGAGGCAGATCAACCCGAAGACGATGATCATCACTCCGCCGACCCGCTGCAACCAGACCTTGTGATAGTTCAGCGAGCGTCCGAGCGCTGTGGCGGAGGCGCCCAGGAGCAGGAAGATCAGGGAGAACCCGAGCACGAACAGCAGGGCGTGGGTGAACGCCACGCGGCGCCGCGAGCTCATTTCGTCGAGCGAGAGCCCGGTCAGGAAGCCGATGTAGGAGGGCACCAGCGGCAGGACGCAGGGAGAGAGAAAGCTGAGGATCCCCGCCGTGAAGGCGACGAGGAAGCCGAGAGAACCCGCGTCATTCATGCACGACTCCGCCTAACCAAGGACTCGGCGCTGACAGCTGCGGCAGACGCCGTAAATCTCCACCCGGTGTCGCTCGGGCTGGAAGCCGTGCTCGTCGGCGATGATGGGGAGCATTCGCTCGAGCCGCTCGTGGGAGAACTCCTCGACCGACCCGCAGCGGCGGCAGATCAGGTGCTCGTGATGTGCCTGGGCGGACAGGGGCTCGTAGCGGCGGAAGCCCTGGCCGAAGTCATGCCCCCGCACCAGGCCGCTCTTTTCCAGCAGTTCCAGCGTGCGGTAGATCGTCGCGAGCCCGACCTGGCCGCCCTGCTGGGCCAGCCGGCGCCGGATCTGTTCGACCGACAGGTGTTCATCGGAGAGCAGGACCACCTCGGCGACGCGGTTCCGCTGGCGGGTCACCGGCTGCCGGTGATCCCGAAGGTAGCGGCGAAAGCTTTCGAGGAGGGCCGCGCCCTCACCCGTCGCGAGTCGCGCCATCCGCCACGGGGAACCATTGGTCGACCGGGACCGGCCGCGGGTCTTCGTCCTCGATCCGCTTGCGGACGCCCGCGAGCAGATCGCCCAGCGTCTCCACCGGCCCGCTGCCGACCTCTTCCAGCGACGCCTCGAACTTGCCCCGCTCCTTGCCCTTGAGCTGGTGCATGAAACGCGCGGTGTAGATCCGCCGGCGTTCCTGCTGATCGCCGTCCACCCGGGAGAGCATCGCCGTGCCGAACTCGCGGCCATCACGCTTGATGGTCCGGAATTGCCAGACCCCGTCGATTTCGGTCGTGGGGATCACTCCGGCCACATGCTCCGCGAGACGACCCCATCCCGAACCGGGCTGATTGAGGATCACGACTGGGTCCCTTTCTCCACATAGAAGCGCAGCACGTGCATGAAATCCTGCGCATTGGTCACCACCCCGAACGCCTGGTGGGTCCCCCGGTCCTTGAGCTTGTTGACCACGAATTCAGTCTGATCGACGCACACCGTCATGAGCGGAGTCGGGACACCCTCGTAGTGGGTATGATAGGCGGGCAGCATGTTGCCGACGGCGATCGCATGCAGCGCCGATGCGATCAGCACGGCGCCGGTCGCCTTCACCGTGTGCTCCCGCATCGCGTCCTGGGCCTCGATGCTCGAATGGACGACCCCGGGGAGCGGCCCGTCATCCCGGATCGAGCCGGCCAGCACGAACGGCACCCGCTCGGTGACCAGGGCGTGCATGATGCCGCTCGCGATGAGTCCAGACTTGACCGCGGCCTCGATGGAGCCCGCGGCTCGAACCTGGTTGATCGCCCGCATGTGCAGTCCGTGCCCGCCGTCCGTGGGCCGGCCGGTGTTGCTCATGCCGAGTGTGGTGCCGAAGATGGCGGCCTCGATGTCATGCACCGCGACGGCGTTGCCGGCCAGCATCGCCTGCACGAAGCCGTTGCGAATGAACCATTCGAAGTCCCCCCGCGCGCGGGAATGCACCAGCGCCGGCCCGGCCACCCAGATGAGAAATCCGCCCTGCCGCCGCTCTTCGATCAGGCGCTCGGCCAGTTCGTCGTAGTTGACGGGCCGCTCGCGGCTCACCTCGCTCGACATGAAGCGGAATTCGTTGGCGCTGTGCGCCCCGCCGAGAAAGCCGGCGGTGTGCACATAGATGCCCTCCGAGCCATCCTCGGCCAGCCCCATCGCGACCTGATCGCCAGCTGTCAGGCGCCGGGGCTCACTGACCTCGAGCCCATTCGTCCGTCGGACGATCGCGCAATCCATACGGGGGCGGGTCGGCAGCAGCCAGCGACCATTGACCCGGACGTACGTCGGCAGATTCGAGGTGGAGAAGAACCCTTCGGGCAGGACACCATCGGCCGGCATGGGTGCGAACCTCGCATCCGGGGCCTGAGCCAGCGGCGGTGCCGTAAAGTCCGGTGGGTGATAGTTTTGCGCGGCCATAAGATGGCCGGAATCTAGGTCCCACAGGGAACCGATTCAAGCGCAAGCGACGTGGGGCATACGCCCCACCCCACTCCGGTTGCCCCAGTGCCGGTGCTCCAGTCCCCCCGGGAGGAGGTGACCGGATCTTCCGCCGCCGCAGGCAGATGGGCGAAATGAGCGACACCTCCCCCCGCGGCACACACCATGCTTTGGCCGCTCTCGGAGATCCGTTGGCCCGACTGTCTGGGTGATATCCCCCAAATCGCGAGGAAATTGATGCGCGGCCTGCCATCGTTGGCGTTGTTGGTCCTGTTCACCGCCCCCGTGCTGGCCCAGCACCCGGCCACCCGGGACACCACACAGAAGGATTCGGCGAAGGTGACGCTGCCGGATCTCGAGGTAACGGTGACGCGGACCCCCGAGACCGTTGTTCGGATACCTGCGGCAGTCTCGGTCGTGAGCCGGCGCGAAATCCAGGGATCACAGTCCACGCTCGGCCTCGATGAGTCCTTGAACAACCTGCCCGGCGTCTACGTCGCCAATCGCTACAACGCCAACCTCGACCAGCGACTGGTCATCCGCGGTTCGGGCGCGCGCGCCAACTTCGGGATCCGGGGCATCAAGATCGTGCTTGACGGCATCCCGCAGACCCTGCCTGACGGCCAAAGCCAGCTCTCCAACGTCGACTTCGCCAACCTGCAGCGCATCGAGGTGCTGCGCGGGGCGGCCTCCTCGCTCTACGGCAACGCCTCGGGCGGAGTCGTTGCCCTGACCTCCGAGGCCGCGGCCCCTGGGAAGTTCTCGCAGTCGGTACGGGCGGAGGGCGGGTCGTTCGGCCTGTTCAAGATTCAGGAAAGGACAACGGCCCGCAGCGGTCCGGCGAGCGGCGTGCTCTCCCTCTCCCGCACCCGGGCCGACGGCTTCCGGCAGCACAGCGCATCGGAGATCACCCAGCTCAACGTCGGCGGCAACTACCTCCTGAGCGGAAGCACCAGCCTCGGTCTCCGCTTCGGCTACAGCGACGCGCCGAAGGCGGAAAACCCTGGCGCGCTCACGGCGTCCGAGGTCCTGGCCAACCCGGATTCGGCGGCGGCGGCGAACATCGCCCGCAAGGCCGACAAGGACGTCAGTCAGGGCCAACTCGGCCTGACGCTGCGTCACTTCACCGCCCGGGGTGAGATCAATGCGACCGTGTTCGGACTGATCCGGAATCTCGAAAGCCCGGCAGCGACGCCGCCCCGCAGCGGAGCGCCGTTCGACCAGGGGATCTGGCAGTCGATCGACCGCAAGGCGGGTGGTTTCCGGGTCAGCGCAGACCAGGGCTTCGGCCCGGCCGGCGCCGGTCTCCGGGTGACGGCAGGCCTCGATCTGCAGCGCATGCGGGACGATCGGACCACCTATCTGACCATCGCTGGCGTCAGGGACACGGTCACAGTAGAGCAGCGGGAGACCGTGACCGAAGTCGGTCCCTTCGTCCAGCTGCACTGGAGCCCGATGCCTGACGTGGTGCTGAGCGCGGGCGGGCGCTACGACGCGGTGAAATTCGACGTGGCCGACAAGCACCTGACCGACGGCACCGACAACAGCGGCGACCGCACGATGTCGTCGGTCTCCGGCAATGCCGGCGTAAGCGTGATCAAGGACCGGCGCTTCAGCCCGTACCTGAACGTCTCCACCTCGTTCGAGACGCCCACCACCACCGAACTCTCCAACCAGCCGAACTCCACCGGCGGATTCAACACTGGTCTCCAGCCGCAGCGTTCGGTGAACTATGAGGCGGGTGCCCGCGGCACCGTCGGCCCGCTGACCTACTCCGTCGCCGGTTTTCTCGGCCGGGTCAAGAATGCGATCGTGCAATACCGGGAGGTGACCGGGCGCGGGTATTTCGCGAACGCCGGCCGGCTCAAGAACGACGGCATCGAACTCGGGCTGAACGCCCGCGTGGCCGACCAGCTCAGCCTGTTCGGGAACTGGACATATGCCAATTACCGTTACGACGTTTATCGAAGCGTGAACGGCGCCGTGGTCGACACGCTCGACGGCAAGCGCCTGCCCGGCGTGCCCAAGGCGTTCATCCGCGTCGGACTCCGCGCGGGGCCGGTCCGGGGCGTTTCGCTCGATATCGACCACACCATGTCCTCATCGGTGTTCGCGGATGACAAGAACACGATCTACGTGAATGGCTGGGGCAAGGCAAACCCGAAGACCGCCATCACCGGCGTCGGTCTGGGCGTGACCAATGCGCGGATCAGCTGGGAGGGCCGCAGTGGCGGGGCCTGGATCCGTCCATTCATCGGGGTGAACAACCTCTGGGACCGCACGTACGTCAGCGCCCTGACCCTCAATGGCGCCTTCGGCCGGGTATTCGAGACGGCTCCCGGGCGCAACTATTACATCGGCGGCGAGATCGGCTGGGCCGCGCGGTAGGCCGGCTCCTGCTACCGTCAGCTGCCGGGCACCCGGCGGCTGGCGGGGCCCCCTTTCCCCCGACGCAGATCGCCTGCACTTTCCCCCGCATGCAGGCGCCTCTCACCCCGACCTCACCCGAGACCTACTATCGGGAGCTGTTCGAGCAGATCGGGGCCGTTCAGCTCCTCGTCGACCCTGGCACTGCAACTATCGTTGATGCCAACCCCGCCGCAGCCGCCTTCTACGGCTACCGGCGGGAGGCCCTCCGTGGCCTGACGGTCGCGGCCATCGACATCCAGTCGCCGGACGAGATCATGCAGGCTATTCAGCTCGCATCGACGGTGGGCGGGCATTACCGCGGATTTCCCCACCGCCTCGCAAGCGGTGAGATCCGGCTGGTGGAGATCTATGCGGGTCCGCTTCACGTTGACGGCCGGATTCTGCTCCACGAGATCATCCACGACGTGACCGATCAGATTCAGGCGGAGCGCGCGCGAGCAGAGGCCGAAGCGGCGGCGAGGCGGCTGGGCCTGGTGGCCGTCGGGGTGGCGCACGAGGTGAGGAATCCGCTTTTCGGGATCTCCTCCACGCTCGACGCCTTCCGGGCGCGCTTCGGGGAACGCGCCGAGTTCACGCCGTACCTCAACGTCCTGACCGAACAGGTGGAACGGCTGAGCCGGCTCATGCGCGATCTGCTCGACTACGGCAGGCCCAGCCAGGTGGACATGCGGCGTGGCGACCCGACCGCGGCCATCGCCCAGGCCCTGCTCCACTGCCAGCCGCTGGCCGAGCGCCGAGGCGTCCAGGTGCAGTATCGCACGAACGGCCCCTGCCCCGACGTGGCCGTCGATTCCTCGCGCGCGCTGCAACTGTGGCAGAATCTGATCGACAACGCCATTCAGCACGCGCCTGTCGACTCCCGGGTCGAGGTGACGAGCGACCTGGTCCGTCAGGACGGTGGGGCGTGGGTCGAGGTGCGGATCGCCGATCATGGCCCCGGCTTTCGCCCCGAGGACCTGCCGCGCATCTTCGAGCCCTTCTTCACGCGCCGGCAGGGAGGGACCGGACTCGGCCTGGCGATCGTGCAGCGGATCGTGGCGGAGCATGGCGGAGTGATCGAGGCCGGCAACGCCGCCGGCGGCGGCGCCCTCATCCGGGTCCGATTCCCCGTCCCGACCGGAGCAGTGGCGAGTCATGGCCCGTAACCGCATCCTGGTCGTGGATGATGATCCCGCGATTCGCTTCGGCCTCCGGGACTTTCTGGAGACGCGGGGGTACCTCGTCGATGAGGCCGCTACCGCGGCAGACGCGGAACTGGCATTCCGGCAAGCCCGCCCCGACGTGGTGCTGAGCGACTACAAGCTGCCTGACGGGGATGCGCTGGCCCTGCTGCCGCGGCTGCGCGCGATCGCGGAGGAGGTTCCGGTCATTCTCCTGACCGCGCATGGCTCGGTCGAGCTGGCGGTGCAGGCGATGAAGGAAGGGGCGGAGCACTTCCTCACCAAGCCGGTGACGCTCCCTGCCCTCCTCGTGGTCATCGAGCGCAGTCTGGAGCACCAGCGCAATCGGCAGCAGCAGCTCGCCCGCAAGGCTCGGCGAGACCGCCGCCCCGTGGATCCCTTCCTCGGGACCAGCCACGCGATCCGCGAGCTCGCCGAACAGGCCCGCCGGGTCGCGGGCGCCGAGCGGCCGGTGTACCTCCGCGGCGAGACGGGCACCGGCAAAGGCGTGCTGGCGAACTGGCTGCACGCCAACGGCCCGCGGGCCGACGAGGCCTTCGTCGACCTCAACTGCGCGGGGCTGCCGCGCGAATTGCTGGAGTCGGAACTGTTCGGTCATGAACGCGGGGCGTTCACCGGCGCGGTGCAGAGCAAGGTCGGGCTGCTCGACCTGGCACACCGCGGGACGCTCTTTCTCGATGAAATCGGCGACATGGAGACGGCTCTCCAGCCCAAGCTGCTCAAGGTCCTGGAGGAGCAGCGCTTCCGGCGGGTAGGTGATGTGCGGGACCGTCAGGTAGACCTGCAACTTGTCGCGGCCACGCATCAGGACCTGGCCCAGCGGGTGTCGACGGGGCAGTTTCGCGGCGATCTCTACTTCCGGATTTCGACCCTGCCGCTTACGGTGCCTGCCTTGCGGGACCGGCCGGAGGACATCCCGCTCCTGGCGCGCCGTCTGCTGGAGCAGCTTGGCCAGGACTTCGGCCGACCGGCGATCAGCCTGACGGCGCCCGCGGTGGCGGCGTTGACCGCCTACCGCTGGCCAGGCAACATCCGCGAGCTCCGCAACGTGCTCGAGCGCGCCGGCCTGCTGCACGACCGGCAGTCGCTGGACCGCGAGCACCTGCTGTTCGACGCTGGGCTGGGCGCGGCGGGCACCGGACCAGCCGCGACGCACCTGACACTCAAGGACCTCGAGCGCGGACACATCGAGCGGGTACTGGCCGAGGAGAAGGGGCGGGTCGAGCAGGCCGCCCGTCGACTCGGTATCCCGCGCAGTTCACTGTACCAGAAACTCAAGCAATTCCAGATCGCCGTACCCAAAGGGTAGATTGCCGCGACCGACCCAGAGCCCAGAGGACCCGATGGACCAGACCGAAACCGCACCCGGCAACATCGACCAGATCCGCGACATCATCTTCGGGGCGCAGATGCGCGACTACGATCGGCGCTTCGCCCAACTCGAAGAGCGGCTGCTCAAGGACTCCGCCGACCTGCGCGACGAGATGCGCAACCGGTATACCGCCCTTGAGGAGTTCATCCGGCGCGAGATCGAGTCGCTCTCGGAGCGGATCTCCGGCGAACAGCGGAATCGCATCGGCCAGGTCCAGGAGCTGGGAGGCGCGCTCGAGCAGCTGAGCCGTACGGCGGACCGTCGCTTCACCGAGACCGGCGAAGAGCTGGCCCGCGGCCAGCGGGACCTGCGCGGCGAGCTGGCCCGCCATGCTTCAGGGTTCAGCGAGGAGCTGCAGCGCCGCGTCAACGAGCTGAACTCCGCGCTCAAGCGCGAGACCGACGAACTGCACACCCGCAAGGCCGACCGCGCCGCGCTCGGCGCCCTGTTCGCCGACCTCGCGCAGCGTCTCGCCGACGAGTTCCGGCCCACCGCATGACGCCTGAGGTGCAGGCGCCGAAACGCGCCGAACCGCCGCGCAGCGATCCACCCCGGGTGGACCCCTCCGGGCCGCCCGCAAGTGCGCCGGACGCGCTCGCCCGGCTGCGGGGAATCATCCTCGGCCGCGAGCGCGATGCCATCCGGCGCCTCGAGCGGAAGCTCGAGGATCCCGACGCGCTCTCCCCGGTAGTCGAGCGGGCGCTCACCGCTTCGGTCCGCCGCGACCCCAAGCCGCTCGCCGACGCGCTCTTCCCCGTCATGGGCCCGGCGATCCGCCGGGCCATCAGTCAGGCGCTGGCGGGGATGATGCAGTCCGTCAATCAGGCCCTGGAGCACACCTTCTCGCTGCGGGGGCTCGCGTGGCGCTGGGAGGCCATTCGCACCGGAACCTCGTTTGCGGAGGTCGTGCTTCGTCACAGCCTGCTCTACCGGGTGGAGCAGGTCTTCCTGGTGCACCGCGAAAGCGGGCTCTTGCTGCAGCATGTCACCACCCCCAGCACCGCGGCCCAGCCGCCGGACATGGTGGCAGGCATGCTGACCGCCATCCAGGACTTCACGCGCGACTCCTTCGGCGTGGCCCAGGAGGAGATGCTCGAGACCATGCAGGTCGGCGAGCTCACCGTCTGGGTCGAACAAGGTGCACGGACGCTTCTCGCGGCCGTTATCCGCGGCCACGCACCGTACGAGTTTCGCGGAGAGCTGCAGCGCGCCATCGAAGCCATCGAGGGCGAGCACGCCAACGAACTCCTCCGCTTCCAGGGTGATGCCAGCCCGTTCCTCCGCAGCCGGCCGACGCTCGATGCCCTGCTGCTGATGGAGGCGCGGGAACCCGACCGCCGCACGCCGTGGCGGACCTACGGGCTGCTGACCGTCGCGGTCCTCCTGCTCGCCGTGCTGCTGGTGCCGCGATTCCTGCGCGAACGCCGGTGGCACGCCTACCTCGATCGGTTGCGGGATGAACCCGGCATCATCGTCACCGATGCCGGGAAGCAGAACGGCCATTACGTCGTCCGCGGGCTTCGGGACCCGCTGGCGCGGGATCCCGCGACGCTGCTGGCCGACCAGAAGCTAGAGGCCGGAACTGTCACCGGCCGATGGGAGCCGTACGTTGCCCTGCTCCCGCAGTTCATTCTGAGCCGAGCGACCCGCGCGCTGGCACCACCGCCCACGATCGGACTGCGGCTGGTGGCGGACACGCTGGTCGCGACCGGCGCCGGCTCCGACGCCTGGTTTGCCCGAGCGCGCACGCTGGCGCCCGCCCTCGCGGGCGTTGGCAGCCTCAGCGTGGAGCGCCGACAGCCGCGTGAGCTCCCGCAGCTCCTCCCGCTGGTGTCGGCGGTTGAATCTCACCGGATTCTCTTCCCCACCGGGGTAGCGCTGCTGGACAGCGCCGGCAGCAGCGAAGTAACCGCCATCGCCGCCGACGTGGCGCGACTCGACAGCGTCGCGCGCGGGCTGGGACTGACCCTCCAGCTGACGGTGATCGGCTCCGCCGACGATCAGGGCAATGCCGATGCGAACGAATGGCTCCGCCTGCAACGGGCGGACGCCCTGCGCGGCCGCATGGGTCCCAGCCTGCCTCCCGGCATCGAGATCGGTGCGGAACCGGCCCCGGCCGACGCTACCCCGGCCATCAGCGACGCGGAGCGGGCCCTCCGCCGCGCGGCAACGGTGCGGGCCGATCTGGCATTGCCGCCGGAGCCGGTCATCCCGTGACCACCGTCCTCCAGAAGAAGGTCTGCATGCTGGGGGCGGTCGGCGTCGGCAAGACCAGTCTGGTGCGTCGGTTTGTGGAGAGCATCTTCTCCGACCGGTATCTGGCCACGGTCGGTGTCAAGATCGACCGCAAGAGTGTGAACCTCGGCGCGACGCAGCTCAGCCTCATGCTGTGGGACCTGCAGGGTGAGACGGAACACCAGCAGACCCGGGTCGAGTATCTCCGAGGCGCGGGCGGATACCTGATCGTGGTCGATGCAACGCGCACCTCGACGCTCGAAACCGCGCTGTCCCTGCAACAGCGGGCGGCGAGTGCCGCGCCTGGGGCGCCTCTCACGCTGGTGATCAACAAGGTGGACCTCGCCGATCAGATCGCGGTCTCGGATGCGCTCCTCGAACCGCTGCGCGCCCGCGGATGGCCCATCGTCCGCACCAGCGCGCGGAGCGGGCTGGGAGTCGAGGAGGCCTTTCTCGGCCTCGCGCAACGGATGCTCGCAACGACCGCCCCTCTGGCGGAGGAACGATGACGGTACTGGAGAAGAAGATCTGCATGATGGGCGCTCCCGGCGTCGGCAAGACCAGCCTCGTCCGCCGCTTCGTCGACAGCGTCTTTTCCGACAAGTACCTCTCCACCATCGGCGTCAAGATCGATCGCAAGACGGTGGAGGTCGAAGACCACACGCTCAACCTCATGCTCTGGGATCTTCAGGGAGAGGAGCGGTACCAATGGGTGCGGATGCAGTACCTCCGTGGCGCGGCGGGCTACATTCTGGTTGCTGACGGGACCCGCCCCGACACCCTCGAGGTCGCGATCGGCCTGCAGGAGACTGCCTCCGAGCGTGCCCCCGGCCTCCCCTTCGTCCTCTGCCTGAACAAGGCCGACCTCTGGGGCCAGTGGGGAATCAGCGCCACCCAGCAGGAGTGGCTCAAGGAGAAAGGCTGGACCATCTTCCAGACCAGCGCCAAGTCAGGTGATGGCGTCGAGGCGGCCTTCCTCTCCCTCAGCACCAGTATCATCGCCTCCGACGCATCCTAGCCCGTCCGGGGTCTGGACTTCGCGTCCAGTTCCCGGACACCGCAGCCCTCCCCAGCTGCCGCACACAACTCCAACTCCCGCAGTACCAGCGCCTTCGCTCGACCACCCCCGGTTCCCGCGGACTGGCCTCGGCCTTGCCTAAGGCGGCCGCGATGACGGTCTCCAGCGCGGGCACCCACACGGCCGGACCACGGCTCCTCCTCGTCGACAGTGACGCGGGGCTTCGCTTTGCCGTCGGCGACTACTTCCGCCGGGTTGGCGTGCTGGTGGATGAAGCCGGCAGCGCGTGCGAGGCCGACGCCTGGCTCGCGAGAGGCGTGTATGACGCCGTCGTGACCGATCTCCGGCTCTCGGCAGCAGAAGAGGCGGAGGGCCTCGCGCTCGCTCGACGAATCCGCGTGGTGGCGCCAGAGACCGTCGTCTGCATTCTCACGGTCCCGAGAGAGCCGCGCCTGATGCAGGCGGCGGATGCCGTGGCCACAGTGACCCTGATCCGGCCACGGAAGCTCGCGGACCTCGCACAGGTTGTTTTTGCGCTGCTGCATGACCGGGCAGCGTCAGATTTCACTTCCACAGGGGCACATTCATGACACGACGGATTGGTTGGCTTGCGGCGGCGCTGGTGTTGACGCTCTCCGCACCCGCGCTGGCCCAGAAGCCCGGCACGGTGGAGTTCGGCGGATTCGGGCGCTTCACGAAGTTTGACAAGGCGACGCACTTCGACGACCGCGGCGGGCTCGGCGCGCGACTCGGCGTCTTTGTCCTCCCCAATCTCGCCATCGAGGGCGATGCGGCCTACACCGCGACCTACACCCTCAACCAGGACCTGGTCCGCAACATCCCCATCCACGCCCGGTTGGTCTACAACCTCCCCGTCGGAGAGCATGGCGCCCTGCTGCTGGGCGGCGGCTATGTGCGCAACATGTTCCGCAAGACCTACGTGGAGAGCGCCAACGGCTTCGGTGGGCTGGTCGGCGTGCGGCTCGGCCTCGGCGAGCTCCTGTCGATCCGGCTCGACGCCACCGGCGACTATATCACCGACCCCCGAAGCAAGGCGGGCGCGGTGCCGGCAGCCGGCGTCACCCGGAAGGACCACAACTTCCACTACGCCGGTCAGGCGGGGCTCTCGCTCCTCTTCGGCGGCAAGCGCGATGGCGACCGGGACAAGGACGGCGTGAGGAACTCGCTGGACCAATGCCCGGACACGCCGCGCGGCGAAGCAGTGGATGCCGCGGGCTGCCCCCTGCCAAAGGACAGCGACAAGGACGGCGTGACGGACAGTCTGGATCGCTGCCCGAACACCCCGGCGGGCGAGCGGGTGGATGCGTCGGGCTGCACGCTGCCGAAGGATGCCGACGGCGACGGCGTAGTGGATGCCAACGACAAGTGCCCGAACACCCCGGCCGGC
>DAINRP010000062.1:0-13805 GCA_036741755.1 Gemmatimonadales bacterium | reverse complement strand
TGTGGAGCGACGCTCGCAACGAATCCGTGCGACATCCGTAGTGACCCGGCGAACCGCTCACTGGTCACGCGTAGCACCCTGCGACTTCCGTTGTGACCAATTCAGAATTGAATGGGTCTAACACCAATGACCGCAACCGATGCCGAGCTCGTCGCACGGGCACGCGGCGGCGACCTCGCCGGATACGCCGAGCTGGTGGCAAGGCATCGAAGCAGTCTGGAACGGTACGCGTACCACCTGCTCGGCTCCCGGGAGGATGCGGAGGACGCGCTGCAGGAGACCCTGCTCCGCGGTTACCGCGCCCTTGGCCGGTGCGAGCAGCCGGACCGGGTCCGCGCCTGGCTGCTGCAGATCCTGATCAATCGCTGTCGCACACGGCTGTCACGCCACGACCCCTTCATTCGGGACGCCGCGGGCGATCTGGCGGTCGAGCATGCAGTCGTGCCGGACCAAAGCGACGGTGCCGCCTGGCGCGAGGAGATTCAGCGCGCGCTTGCGACCCTGCCGCCGGAGCAACGGGAGGCCTTTCTGCTGAAGCATGTGGAGGAGTTGACCTACGAGGAGATCGCGGCGCTCACCGAGGTCTCGGTGCCGGCACTCAAGATGCGGGTGAGCCGCGCCTGCGAACGGCTGCGACAGCTCCTCGAGGACGTCTACCATGCTGGATGACGCGCCGAGGGGCGACGATCCGACACTGACCGCCGTGCTGCGGGAGTTGCGACGGCCGCTCCAGCCGCCGAGCCAGGCGGCGGAACGCGCGCTGACCATCCTCACGCTGGAGCGGCGCCGGCGGTACTGGTGGCCACTCACCGCGGCGGCCGCGCTGGCCGCGGTCTGGCTGGCATTCCCCCGCCCCGCCGCCACGCGACCCGTTCGGTTCGCCCTCCGCGCGCCCGCCTCCGCGCAGGTCACGCTGACCGGCGACTTCAACGACTGGAACGCGCACCAGCTCCCGCTCCACTCCCGTGCCGGCGAGTGGACCGTGACACTCCGGCTGAGACCCGGCCGCTATCGTTATGCGTTTGTCGTGGATGGCGCCCGCTGGGTCGCGGACCCGCGTGGCGCCACCGCCCCGGACGACGACTTCGGCACCCCAACCTCGGTGATCACCGTTGGCCGCTGACCTCTTCCGGCGGCTGCGGCCCTTGCTGCTCGCCGCGATGTTAGGCACTGCCACCGCGCGACTCCTCGCGGCGCAGGAACCCCGACTGCTGGCCCGCCTCCCAGCCGGCCTGGCCACCGCGACCCAGCGCCTGATCGACAGCGCCGCCTCCGACGGCCTGCCGGTGGAGCCGCTGATACAGAAGGCGCTCGAGGGGGGGAGCAAGGGTGCCGACTCCGCCAGGATCGTGCAGGCGGTGCAGGCGCTGCTGGAGCGGCTCCGGGTGGCCCGGCGATCCCTCGGTGGCGCGACGGAACCGGAGCTGGTCGCCGCGGCGGCGGCACTCCGGGCGGGGGCGAGCCCCGCCACGCTCGGGGCGCTTCGCGCCCTCCGCCCGAACCAGACGCTGGTGGTTCCCCTCAGCGTGCTGGCCGATATCATCGCCGCAGGCATGCCCCCCGAACGCGCATGGAACAGCGTCCGCGAGATGGCCAGCACCAGCGCAGGGGATGCCGCCTTCCTCGCCCTGCGGGACCGCCTGACGAATGCCCCGAGCACTTCCGAGCTGTTGCCGCCCCCGGCTCGACGGCCGCCGTCGGATGCGCCCCCGGCATCGAGGCCCGACCGGCCATGAGGGGACACACCCACCGCACCCTGCTCCTGCTGGTCCCGTTGCTCGCGGCGCCGGGTCGCTCAGCCGTCGCGCAGGTGGAGGCACTGGTGGATGTCGGGGTGCGCAATGCGTCCGTGGGAGCAGCGGGGACCCGCGCGCACTGGGCTGTCGCCCCGTCGATTCACTACAACCGCGCGCAGCTTCGGCTCGATGCGGAAGGGGAGTACCGCGACTTCGGCCGGCTCGGTCGTGGCCTCAGCGGAGCCCTCGACGGCGCCTACTTCCTGCCAATCAGAGGCGCGCTGCGGGGCGAAGTGACCGGCGCCGTTCGAGGAGCAGGTGGTGGGCCCGGCAGGTCCGCGAGTCTCTGGAACACCGGGGGGCGCCTGCACCTTGCCGGCGCGGCGAGGGGAGTCTGGCTGGGCAGCCAGGCCGGGGGAGGCACCATGGGTCGGTCCCTCCGGTGGGAAGCCGCTGCCTGGCGACGTCTCGGCAACCTCACGTTCCAATTGCAGGGCTCCCAACTCACCCTGATCAATCGCGTGCTGCGGATCGGCGTCTCTCCCGACACCCTCACCCCGCGCCCGGACACGCTCTACCGCGACCAGGCGCGGATCACGACGGATATTGCGGCATGGCTGCGGTGGACGCCGCCCAGAACGGACCTGGCGCTCGCGGTCGGCCGCCGCTACGGCGTCACTGAAGTCGCCGGCCTGGTCAGCCATCCCGGTGACGGGGCAGGTACCGGACAGCGGGCGGGCAGCCGCACCGCCTCCTCCATCGCCACTTGGTGGATGTTCGAGGGCACCTACTGGCTCGCGGCGCGGTGGGGCATCACCGGAAGTGCGGGACGGCGCCCACCCGACAGCCAACTGCGTATTCCAGGCGGGCGCTTCCTCTCGTTGGCGATTCGCACCAGCCTGGGCCGCGGCGGCCCGACCGCCGCGCCAGCGTCGCGCGAGGGACGCCAGGAGTTGCGATCACGCCGGCTCGGGGAAGACATGGTCGAGTTGCTGCTGCTCGCGGAGAAGAGGAGCCAGGTCGAGATCCGCGGTGATTTCACCGACTGGAGACCGGTGGAAATGGAGCGGCTAGGCGGGGGGATGTGGCGACTGCGCCGGGCGATCACAAGCGGCGTGCACACCCTGAGCGTGCGCTATGACGGCGGACCCTGGGTGCCACCGCCCGCGACGCGCGTCGTCGCGGATGAGTTCGGGGAGCTGACGGGAGTACTGGTCGTCGATTGACTGCAGGGAAGATCCGGGACCTGGGGGAGCCTCCCCTGCGATCAGAGCCGGGTAGCGGTGCCCGGGCGCCTGAGGAGTGCAACGCGGACGGCATCCACCACGAGTCGGAGGTCGTCCATCTTCGAGATCAGCGGCACTCCGCGCTGTTCGATGGGACCGTGCACCCGCGGGTCGCCTGCCGCTCCCGTCAGAAAGACGACCCGGTGCGCCAGTGCCGGGGCCAGCGCCATCAGCCGATCGTAGAAGTCCACTCCATTCACTTCAGGCATCAGCACATCGGTCACGACGGCGTCGGCGGGCTTCCCCGCCGCAACATACTGGAGCGCCTCGGCGGCGGAGGCAGCCTCATCGACAGAGAAGCCGGCCCGCTCGAAGAACGCCCGCATGGCCCGGCGCATCGACGGCTCATCATCAACGAGAAGGATCGTGAACACAGGCTCTTATTTCATAATGAGTTAGGCCGCCGACCCGCGTTCCTGCTCCACCCCCTGCCGCAGGGGAGGAGCGGCATCGACGAGCCCCGAAACGAAGGGATCGGGAACTGCACCTCCACACTATCGGCAGTGAGAGCCATTCATTTGACCCCCGGGGACAGGCATGGGTAGATTGCCGCCCATGCCGGATATCTCTGTAGTCAAGACTAAGGAAGACGCCGCCTCGAAATCGCTGAAGATCACGGTCCCTGTGGACCGGATTCAGCAGGCCGAATCGAAGGCCCTCCGCTATTACAGCAAGCAGGCCCGCCTCCCCGGCTTCCGGCCGGGCAAGGCCCCGGACGCCGTGGTACGCCGCCGTTTCAGCGAAGCGATCCGCCAGACGGTACTTGAGGAGTTGATCCGGGAGAGTTGGGATGTCGCCCAGACTGCGGAAAACCTCAAGCCCATCGCCGAGCCGCACATCCACGACCTCAAGTTCGAGGATGGGCAGGCGCTGGAGTTCGAGTTCCATGTCGAGGTGCGCCCCGATGTGACGCTGGGGAAGACCGGCGGCTTCACAGTGCAGCGCATCGTGAAGCCAGTGACGGACCAGGACATCGATGAAAAGCTCAAGGACCTCCAGGAGCGCAAGGCCAACTGGATCCCGGTCGAGGGCGAGAAGCCCGCGCCGGGCCAGATGGTCCGGGTGGAGGTCGCTCCGATCGAGGGCGATACTGTCGGGCAGTCCCAGCCCTACACAATGGTGCTCGGCGAGGGACGAGCGCTGCCGGACGTCGAAGAACGGGTGATGACGCTGTTGCCAGGTCAGACGGTGGATGCGGACGTTCGCTTCCCTGACGACCACCCCGACGAGAGCAAGCGGGGCCAGTCGCGGAAGGTCCGGATCACCCTGCATGAGGTGAAGCGGCAGGAGTTACCGGCACTCGACGACGCCTTCGCCCGGGAGGTGGGGGACTTCGAGACGCTGTCCGCCCTGCGCGACGCGCTGCGCGCCGATCTCACCCAGGACGCCGCCTCGCAGGCGGATGCGAACGTGCGCCAGGAGCTGCTGCAGCAGATCTATGGCACCAATGAGGTACCGGCGCCGGCGTCGCTCGTCAACAAGCTGATTCAGGGCTACATGCAGGCCTACCAGATCCCGGCCGAGCAGACCGAGGCGTTCGGGCGGGAGTTCCGGCCCGTGGCCGAGCAGCAGGTTCGGCGGGAGCTGGTCCTGGACACGATCGTCGAGGCGCAGGGCCTGCGCGCGACGGAGATCGACCTCGACCAGCGGGTGGCCGCGCTGGCGGCGAGCCGCAATCTTCCGACCGGCCAGCTGTACGCGCAGCTCGAGAAGGCCGGTCGCCTGCGCGATCTGGAGCGGTCCATCACCGAGGAGAAGGCGTTCGCCTGGCTCCTCCAGCAATCCACCGTTGTCGACGCCTGAGCCCAAGACATGGCCACTCTGTTTCCTCCCTACGTCATCGAACGGTCCAGCCGCGGCGAGCGGTCGTACGACATCTTCTCGCGCCTGCTCATGGACCGGATCGTGTTCCTGGGCGCGCCGATCAACGACGATGTCGCGAACATCGTGATCGCTCAGCTCCTGTTCCTCGAGGCCGATAATCCCGAGCGGGACATCTATCTCTATGTGAACTCCCCCGGCGGCGTGGTGTCGAGCGGGCTCGCGATCTATGACACGATGCAGTACCTGAAGGCCCCGGTGAACACGATCTGCATGGGCATGGCGGCGTCGATGGGCTCGTTCCTGCTCTGCGCCGGCCAGAAGGGAAAGCGCAGCGCCCTGCCGCATTCGCGGATCATGATCCACCAGCCCTCCGGCGGCGCGCAGGGTACCGCGTCGGACATCGAAATCCAGGCCCGCGAGATCCTCTATCTCCGGTCCAAGCTGAACGGGCTGTACAGCCAGCACACCGGCCAGCCGATCGAGACGATCGAGCGCGACATGGACCGGGATCGCTTCATGTCGGCTGAGGAGGCCCGGGACTACGGGCTGATCGACAACGTGATCACCAAGCGGAGCGAGATTCAGCCCGCGCCGGCGAAGTAAGCGGACCTTCAGAACCCGCGGAGTCGCGGGACCTTGACTGGTATCGGGGGGAGGGGCAGAATTCCCTGCATCTCCCCCTGTCACTTGAGACCACGGGCACTGGGCGCATGTCGAACGACAAGCACCTCCGCTGTTCCTTCTGCGGAAAGTCGAAAGACTCGGTCCGGAAATTCATCTCCGGCCCGTCGGTCTATATCTGCAACGAATGCATCACCCTCTGCAACGAGATCCTTGCAGAGGATGAGGAGCGCGACGTTGCCGATACCATTACCCAGGTCCCGACGCCGAACGAGATCAAGTCGGTGCTCGACCAGTACGTGATCGGCCAGGAACGCGCCAAGCGCACCCTGGCCGTCGCCGTCTACAACCACTACAAGCGCATCAACGCGACCAACGGCCGCGACGGGGACGTAGAGCTGGACAAGTCGAACATCCTGCTCATCGGCCCCACCGGCGTCGGCAAGACGCTGCTCGCCCAGACCCTCGCCCGCATCCTGGACGTTCCCTTCACCATCGCCGATGCCACGACCCTCACGGAAGCCGGCTACGTCGGCGAGGACGTGGAAAACATCCTGGTGCGCCTGCTCCAGGCGGGGGAGTTCAACGTCGCCGAGTGCGAGCGCGGCATCGTCTACATCGACGAGATCGACAAGATCGCACGGAAGTCGGAGAACCCGAGCATCACCCGCGACGTTTCCGGGGAAGGCGTGCAACAGGCGCTCCTGAAGATCCTGGAGGGCACGGTCGCCTCCGTCCCGCCCCAGGGCGGCCGGAAGCATCCGCAGCAGGAGTACATCCAGATCAACACCAAGGACATCCTGTTCATCTGCGGCGGCGCGTTCGATGGGCTCGAGAAGATCATCGAGACCCGGACCGGCCGGCAGCAGATCGGCTTCGCGCAGGAGAAGAAGGATGGGAAGCAGTTCGACAAGAAGAACCCCTTCGCCGAGGTGGAGCCGGACGATCTGCTGCGCTTCGGTCTCATCCCCGAACTGGTGGGCCGTCTCCCGGTCGCGGTAGCGCTCGAAGCGCTGGACGAGGAGTCGCTGATGCGGATCCTGGTCGAGCCGAAGAACGCCCTCACCAAGCAGTACAAGAAGCTCTTCGATATGGAGAACGTCGGGCTCACCTTCGATCCCGAGGCGCTCCGCGCCGTGGCGGCCAAGGCTCTCAAGCGCGGCACCGGCGCCCGCGGGCTCCGCGCCATCCTCGAGAGCATGATGACCGACATCATGTTCGACCTCCCGGCCCGGGACGACGTGCGGGAGGTGGTCATCACCAAGGAATGCGTCACCGACGACCATCCGCCGCTTGTCGTCACCGAGCGGGCGAGGCAGAAGCGGGAAGCATGAGCCCCCGGAAGGTCGCGGGCGATGATCCCGGGCGGAGCGAGACGGCTCCGCCCTTTTTTCCGCCCGCCGTCGAGAGCAAATCCCCCTTCGGCCACCTGCCGGTCACCTTCGTCGGCAGCTTCCCGGACGCCACCCGTCGGCTCGAGCCGCGTCTTCCCGAGATCATCCTCCTGGGCCGCTCGAACGTGGGCAAGTCGAGCCTGATCAACGCGCTCTTCGGCCGCCCGCTCGCGCGGGTCAGCAACACGCCGGGACGGACCGCCCTGCTCAACGCGTTTCGGCTTCCCGACTTCTACCTCCTCGACGTGCCCGGGTACGGCTTCGCGCAGGTCGATGCCAAGGAGCGGGAGCGGTACAAGCACCTCGTGCATGGGCTGCTGGTGCGTCGCACCACCATCACCGGAGTACTCTGGCTGCTCGATCTCCGTCACGATCCCACCGCCGAGGACCGGTTCTACGGTGATCTATTGGCCGAGCGCGGCCTGCCGGTGCTGGTGGCACTGACCAAGGCGGACAAGCTGCCCTTCGGGCAGCGACAGAAGCGGTTCCGGGAATTGAGCGCGATCCTCGGCTTGCCCGCGGAACAGATTCAGCTCACGAGCAGTACGACGGGAGAGGGACTCCACGAACTGGCCGCGAGTCTGCTCGCGGCCACCACCACGCCGGAGGCCACCGGATGATACGGAAACTGGCGGGGATGCTGATCGCGCTGGCGTTCGGCGCCGGCACCGCGACCGCCCAGGCTCCCGCGGAGGGGCCGGACCTGCCGCCTGTCGGCTTCGGCCGACTGAATCAGGAACAGCTGAGCGTGCAGTTCAGCAGCGGGGACATCCAGGTCCGGTTTCTCCCGCTGGACGAGCGGGTCCTCCGCCTGCTGGCCAACGACGGCTACGCCTCACTCCACGCCCTGGTCGATTCGCGCAGAGCCCTCCTCGATTCGGCTGCGGCTGCGGCGGGGATCTCGAGCCCCGGACTCGCCCTGGTTTCGTTCTTCGGTCTCCGGGCCGACGCCCGGTTCGACCCGGAGAACCTGAGCCTCATCTATCGCAGCCAGTTCTACCGGCCCGAGGCGATCGTGCCGATCACTGCGAACTTCAGTACTCGTCAGCTCCCGGTGCGGCGGCAGGCATCGGCGATCTATATCTTCGAACTCCCGATTCCGGTCTACGACCAATTCGACCTGGCGTACGGGACTGCACAATCGAGCGGATGGAAGGACATTCTCTCGCGGCTCGATCGCGAACGCGCCTGGGTCACCAGCCGGGCCCAGGCCGACCGCCCGGACACGGCGGCCCGCCGGCCCTGAGTCGGAAGTGATCGCCCAAGGCACTCTTGCCCCCTCCCTGCAATCGCGGTGAGGGGGCATCGAATTTCAGAGAACCCAATGGCGCAGCACACCGGGCATCGGACGGCCGGCCACGAGCATTGCCGTCGAGAGGGCATCCGCCTCGACCCCGGTTCGGGCCAGGACGGAGGCCTGCAGCTGCCGGTCCGCAGGCAGTCCGGCGAGCGGATTCATGACGTGACCGATGAGCCGGCCGCCGAGCTGCACGACGGCGACGGTGTTGGCGCTGGTGGCGAGGGCCTGGTCCCGCAGCTGGGCGGTTTGGAGTCGTCCGCCTGAAGCTCGGGGATCGACGATGTCGACGGACCACGCGGGCGCGCCGGGCGGTGCACCCACCGCGAGCAGATCACCACTGACGTCGAGGAGTGCGGCCGAGATCCCGTGGTGGCCGAGGATGCTGCGCGCGCGATCGAGTCCGTACCCCACCGCAATGCCTCCGAAATCGAGCCGGGTGTGCGCCGAAGGCAGACGGACCCTGCCCTCCCGGATCACCACCACGGAAGCCCGCACCGCTTCCCGGGCCTCCCCAAGTTCCCGCGCGCCCGGTGCCGCCTGGCGCCGCTCCCGAAATCCCCATACCCGCATCAGCGGCTCGACCGCCACGTTGAATGCTCCACCGCTCGACTGCCGGAAGCGCTCCGCCGCCTCAAGCGTGGCAAGGAGGTCAACGTCGGCCCGGAACCAGCCCCGCCCCGCCTGACGATTCAGCTCCGCGAGGTCGCTCGAGTCATCGAACACCGACAGCCGCGCCTCGAGCCGGCGCAGCTCGGCGAAGACCGCGGCGGCAGCCTCGTACCCGGCGTCCTCGGAGCGGTCAAAGAGTCGCAGATGGATGGGCTGGCCCATCGCCCAGGACCAGCGCTCGATGAGGCGCGGCTCCCGCCTGACCCGGGCCGGGGGGCGCACCAGCAGCGCCGCGCCGGCCGCGAGAAAGTCGCGGCGCCTCACGAGGGTTCCCTCCAACCGAGCTCGCGGAGCACGAGAAACGACTGGGCGTAGAAGGTGATCGCCATCAGGCCGCTCGACAGCGCCAGCAGCAGGCTGAATCGCGGATCCAGGTAGCGCATCAGCCACATCGCGCTGAAGGACACGAGCAGCGCCACGAAGGGCTCGACACAGAGCAGGGTCTTCCACCGGTCGGACACCCGCTCGCAGAGGACGAGCGCGGCGCCGCTCAGGACGAACAGGACCGCCATCGCGAGCAGATGGGTGTGGGTGATCACCAGCATCTCCGCGAAGGATTTCGGGAACTGCATGGCCCCGTCCGGGCTCTCACTTCCGCGATAGTGGTCCGCGATGCCGGCGGGGCTCAGCCTGGTGGTGAGGCGCACGAAGACCAGTGCGGTGGTATAGCCGACCAGCTGCACCGCGGTGAGCCACCGGGCCATCCCGCGAATCGCAGGCGGAAGGCTGCGCCAGGTCGGGAATCCTGACTGGTTCATAGCACCCCGGCCTTCCGCCAGCCGGCCAGGTCCGAGAGCGCCCGACGGATGCCGGCCGTCACGGCATTCACGCTGATGGTGGCTCCTGAAATCCCCCGAATCTCGCGACCTACCTCCAGATGGTCGCCGGGCCCCTTTCCGCGGAACTGCCGCCGCCATGGTTCATAGGCGACCTCGCCGCCGTACGGCTCACGATAGACGAGGACGTCCACGTCCAGCAGCGCAAGCGCGGTGTCGACAGCGACGAGATAGGTGATCGGCTGGTCCTTGCCCATTGCGTTACGGACCGCCGCATAACCGAGCAGCGCGTCCCCGGCATGCACCCGGATCACGATCGCCGTGTCCGCGATGATACTGTCAACCCGGACGCCTCTGCCGAAGATCCGCTCCAGTGAGGCGGCCAGCTTCTTGGGCGGAGCCGACTGTGACATGGCGGCCGGCGCCCCGATTCCCAGCGCCACAAGGGTCAGCAGGAGCACTCGACGCATCAGAACTGGTAGCCCACACCGAGGGCGACGACCTCATCTTCGGCGGCGTGCGCCCGGTCACGACGGAACTGATAGTCGGCCTTGAGCGCCACGTTCCACACCGGTTTGTAGGTCAGCCCAACGGTCGTGATGCGCCGCGCAAGTGCGCCATCCAGGGCGGTCCCCGGTGGGACGCTGGCCTGGGTGTTGAATCGTTCGTAACGCACGAAACCGTTGAGTTTGTGGGCCGACGCCGGTGCCAGCACCCGCAGCAGGTTGTACGCTCCCTCGGCGTACCACCCGGCAATTCGCTTACCGACCCCATTGCCGAAGACGGAGTTGATCGCGCCAGCATCGGGCACACTGATGTTCGCGGCCTCGGCCCGAAACGCGAATGCCCCGATGTCGTACCGGGCGTCCGCCGCGATGAGTGTGATCGGCGCGTCGAAGGCACCGGTTCCCAGCGTGGAGTCGCCGTTCGCACTGCCCCCGTAATACGCCGAACCGCCGAGCTTGAGGCCCGCGCGACTCCACTCGAGGCGGCCGGTGAGCGCCGGATTGGCGAAACTCGCGTCCCGCCCTTCCTGCCGCCCCCCACGGATCCCCGACGCACCGTCGAAGCCCTGGGCCAGCAGGCCGTTGACGATGAACGCCCGATAGCCCAGGCCCGGAACGCCGGGCACCGATCCGAGGGCACCGACACCGATATCCCGCCAGGTTGAAGGGAGCACGACCTCGCTGAAGGTTGGCCGGCTGACGCCGTTGAAGGTCGGCGGTTCGTGCATCTCGTTGATGATGCCGATGGGCAGCAGGAGGAGCCCGGCGCGCAGGGTAAACTGATCTCCGACACGGAAGTCGAGATAGGCCTGCTCGAGCGCGATCTCGCCCCCCGATTCCCCGCCGGCCACCTTGGCGTCCTCGACTTCCACCTCGGACCGCAGCGTGATCCGGTCGTTGAAGCGATGCCCGACGAAGAGGACGAAGCGCGCCAAGTTCACCCGACCAGGAACGCCCGCGGCACTGGAGTTGGCGTAGTGCACCTCCCCGTATCCACCCAGGGTCGTGGCTGAGGGCTCGGCCTGGGCGGACAGGGCCAGCGGAGAGAACGCACCGAGAAGAAGCAGAGCGGCGATGAGTCGAGGAACCATGCGATGTCCGGGAAAGACTAGTTGAGAATCAGTCTCATTATGAATAGCGAGAATACTATTCCCCATTACGAAGCCAGTCAATCGCACCGTGTGGCGGCCCCTTCCACGTCCCGGTAGACTCCGTCCTGCCATGGCCAACGACCTCTGATGGCTTCTCCGCCCCCGCTCAGACCGCGTCTGCGGGATACGCTGCTCCTGTACCTGCCCACGGCGGCGTGGCTGCTAGCGGCGTTCGGGGCCGAGCTCCAGGCGCCTCCCCGTCACCCGCTCGCGGTAGCCCTGGCACTCGGCGGCACCGCTCTGGCAGCAATGGGTCGAGAAGGCCGCTCCTGGCACCCGCAGATCGAGGTCGCGGCGAGCATCGCAGCGGTCCTCCTGATGGCGGTGAGCGACCGATACGCCTGGCTGCCCGGCCTCGCGGCGGTCGTGACCCTGGGTGCGGTGTGGCGTCACCTGGTGCAGGTCCGCCGGCGCATCCACGGCCTGGAGAGCGAGCGGCGGGTCCTCGCCGGACAGGTCGACCGGCGGATCAACGAGATCTTCTCCCTTCAGGAACTCAGCTACGTGCTCGCGGAGTCGCTGCAGAGCGAACGGATCGCGGGCCAGGTCGCGCGATACGTCATGCGCTTCCTCAATGCCGAGGGGGCAGCCGTCGTCCTGTCGGGCCAGAGTGACGGCGGGATGGTCGTAGCCACGGCGGAAGGCTCCCTTGAGCATTGCGTCGGCCTGCGCCTTACGGACGAAACACCCTCGCTGGTGGTCCGGGCGAGCACCACCGAACGGATCGAAGTCACCAACGGCACGGAATCCGGACCGGTCTTCCTGCTGCCGGGGCACCAGGTCATCACCGGTGCCGCCGCCCCGCTCCGTGCCCATGGCCTCACGATGGGAGTGCTCGCGGTGGCCGATCGCCGGGATGGCGGATTCACGGCCGAGGATCTCTGGCTGCTCTCGACGGTGGCGACGCATGTGGCCGTGGTCATGGCCAACAGCAGGCTCTTCGAAATGGTGAGGCAGGCGAAGGAGGAGTGGGAGACGGCCTTCAACGCACTGAGCGAGGGCATCGCGGTGCTCGATCCCGAGGGCCGCCTGACACGTGGCAATCGGGCGCTTTCCCGGCTCCTCGATCTCCCGCCGACCGCCCTGATCGGCCGGCCGTTCTGGGAGACGGTGGTCGGCGACGCCGGCGGCGAAGACCGGCTGATCGGCGCGGCCCGGCGGGGGGAGCGGCCGGCGCCGCTCGCCATTCGAAGCCTCACGCTGCGGCGCGTCGTCCGATTGACAGCGGCGCCCGTCGCGGAGACGGCCGGCCGGGTCGCGGTCGTGGTGCTGGTGGAAGACGTCACCGAGCAGCGCGCCCTCCAGACGCAGCTGATCCAGAGCGAGAAGCTGGCGGCGGTCGGACAGCTGGTCTCGGGCGTCGCGCACGAATTGAACAACCCGCTCACCTCGATCGCCGGACTGTCCGAATTCCTGCAGGACCGGCCGGGGATTGCGCCGCCGGAGCGAGAGCATCTGCGCGTGATCCACGAGCAGGCGGAGCGCGCGGGCCGGATCGTGAGCAACCTGCTGACCTTCGCGCGGAAGGGATCACCAGGCGAGGCGGTCGTGGACCTGAACGACATCGTCGCGCGGACCGGGTTGCTGGTGGCCTACGAGCTCCACCTTCGCGGCATCGACCTGGTCGAGGAGCGCACCCCAGGCGAGCTGCTGGTGCGGGGAAACCGTGACGAACTGCAGCAGGTGTTCCTCAACCTGCTGAACAACGCCGTCCACGCGGTACGCGACCTGCCCCCGGGCGCCCCGCGCCGCGTCGCCCTGGTCACGAGCGTGGAGGGGGGTCAGGCCGTGGTGCGGGTCCGGGACAGTGGCGCCGGGATCCGGGAGGAGTTCGTTCCTCAGCTGTTCACGCCCTTCTTCACCACGAAGGAACCGGGGGAAGGCACCGGCCTCGGACTCTCGCTGAGTTATCGCATCGTCGACTCCCATGGTGGCCGGCTCTGGTACGAGCCCGGTGCCGGCGGGGGTGCGGAGTTCCTGACCAGCATTCCACTGGCATCAAGGGAGCGCGATGCGGTGCCCCCCGTGTCGGCCGCCGCGGTGGATGAGACGCGCGGCGTGCTGCTGATCGACGGCGACCCGGGATCGGAGGTGGTGGTACGGGCGCTCTTCGAACCGGCCGGTTACGAGGTGGAGGTCGTCCGGGGCGGTGGGGAGGCTCTGGCCCGCTTCGCGGCCAGACCGTGGCGCCTGACAGTGATCGATGGCGCGGTGTCAGCCGACGGGCGCCGTCTGCTGGTGGACCATCTGGGAGGGCGTCCGGGCGCCCGGCTCATCATCACCACGTCCGACCCCCGGCTCGCCGACCGCTGTCGATCCATGGGCATTGCGGTCCTGCCCCGGCCCTTCCTGCCGCGCGATCTGATGGCGGCCGCGGGCGACCTGCTCATGGCGCCGTAGGATGGGCGAGTCCGCCCGCATCAGTATCCGGCGTCGCGCGCCTGACGGAACGGCTGGATGTTGACTCGGCCACGCAGCTGGCGCCCGACCGTCGCCGGATCACGAGCACCCCAGAAGTTGCCACCGGCATCGAGCGAGATGG
>DAINRP010000061.1:0-13858 GCA_036741755.1 Gemmatimonadales bacterium | reverse complement strand
TGCAGCACGCGCGCGGCTTCTGCGCGATCACCAACCCGCTGATCAACAGCTACAAACGGCTGGTCCCCGGGTTCGAGGCGCCGGTCAACGTCACCTGGAGCATTCGGAACCGGTCACCGCTGGTGCGGATTCCCGACCGTCGGGAGGACGGCACCCGCTGCGAACTCCGCATGCCCGATCCCTCGGCCAATCCCTATCTCTCGCTCGCGGTGCAGCTCGCCGCCGGGCTCGATGGCGTGGCCCAGAAGCTCGAGTGCCGCGAGCCGGTGAACCGGAACATCTTCCGGATGAGCTACCGGGACCGCCGCAAGTACCAGATCGACGACCTGCCGCGCGACCTCCACGAGGCGCTCGACCGGTTCGAGAAGGACGATGTGATCAAGGCGGCGCTGGGCGAGCACTTGACGGAGCGCTTCCTGGAGGCCAAGCGGGAGGAGGTGGACCGCTTCAACCTCGAAGTGACGGAGTGGGAGACCCGGAACTACCTGGGGCGGTACTGACGCCGGCGGGGCCGCCGGGTCACTCCGCCGATGCCCACAGCCGTTTGATCAGCTGGATCTGCCCCGTGTGATAGACGTCGTGCGCCAGCACGCCGATGATGAGTTCCCCGTAGGTCCAGCTCCGCTTTCGCGGCGGCCGCCGGTTGAGTCTCGCCGGATCGAACTTCCGTAGTGCCTCGACCAGCAGCCGGTGCTCGAGCGCAAGCAACGCCCGGTCCGCCCGCCAGGCGGCCTCGTCAGGCACGTCCGGCAGCGCCGGCCAGTTGGCGGGGCTCCGGGGGAAACTGCCGCGAGCCACCGGCTCCAGATGCCGCCGCACCGCGTACTTCCAGTAGGCGATATGCAGGGTGAGGCTCCAGATGCAGTGCCGCTTCGGCGCCGGGACCCAGCGCGCCTCCGCTGCGGTCACACCGCGCACGGCACCCAGCGGCGTCGGTCCGCCATGCCAGGCGCGGCCGCGGGGCGGCTCGAGGGTGTGTGCAATCAGGGCGATCGTGTCGCGACTCATCGATGCTTTTCGTGCACCAGGGCGAGGAGTTCACGGACGATAAGGTCCGGCTGCTCTTCGTGAATATGCAGGCCGGCCCCCAGCACGGTCTGCATGCTGAACCCGTGCACATGCTCCTCCAGCGCCCGCAGCCGGTTCGGCGAGATCCCGCTCTTGTGAGCCGCCCCGCCGAGCAGCAGGCGTACCGGGATCTGCAGCTGGCCGAGACGCGGTGTGAGCGAGTCCGGCTCGGTCGAGTTCTGCATGCCCTTGAGCGCACGCAGCACCGCGCCGATATCGCCCGCCGGTCCCCGCGTATAGCCCTCGATCACCTCGTCGGTCACCCACGTCGTATCGCCGGAACTGGCGATGAGTCCCTTGCGGAGCTCCTTCTTCACTCGGCCGCGGCCGGCGAAGATCCGGATGAAGAAGGCGAACTTGAGGGCGTTCTTGACCCCCGGGACCGCGGCGCTCTCCACCGGTCCCTCCTCGACCAGCAGCAGCCGGTGCACCAGCTCCGGACGGGCCAGCGCGAGCCGGAGCGCGATCGGCGCCCCGACGGCGTGGCCCATCGTGACCGCCTGAGTCAGGTGGAGGGAGTCCATCACCATCGCGATGCGATGGGCCTGAGCAGTATGGGAGTAGTCGGCATCGGCCGGCCGGGAGGAGGCCCCGACGCCCAGCGGTTCGATGACCACCGCGCGGACCCCCGCCTCCGCCAGGGGCGGCAGCACGTGGCGGAAAGCGAACGCGGGACTGACCAGGCCTGGAATGATCAGCACGGGCGGTCCCGGCTCCGGACCGACCATGACGACATGCAGCGATTCCGCGGGGGCCACCACGATCATCCGGTCCACCGAGTCGGCGACGGATGGGAAGCCGAGCGGGGAGATCGCGAGTGACGCTGACAGCCAGAGAAACATCATGGGGCGGAATGTGGCCGGGGCACATGGCCGGTGGCAATCACCCGGAATGTTCGAGTGACACGTTGTGGAATGACACGGGGGCAGGGTGAGTGGTCGCCAAGCGGGCCGCATCGCGGCAGTTCCGAGTTCCGAGTTCCGAGTTTGTGATGTTGGTAAGTCATTGAACAGCATGGCTTTGGCCGGCGATAACATGAGACCAATCGACTCGGAACTCGGAACTCGGAACTCGGAACTGCCCCGGCCTGCTTGTTGCCAAATTCGGGCGCGAGTTCACCACCCGTCGTCACTTCGCCATCGGATGGCATGCCATGCAAGATCGGCTACTCGGTACGCGCCAGACGGTCATTCTCGCGGCCGGCAACGGCTCGCGGCTTTCGGCGACCCGGGGGCAGCTGCCCAAGCCCCTCGTTCGGGTCGCGGGCCAGACGCTGATCGAGCACGCCCTCGACCAGGCGGTCGCCGCCGGCGTCGAGGAAGCGATCATCGTGACCGGGAATGCCGCCGACCAGATGCGGGCGCACCTGGAGATGGTGGACACGCCACTCAAGCTGACGCTGGTGTACAACGAGCGGTATCACGACCCCAACGGCGTCTCGCTGCTCTGCGCCGAGCCCTACATCACCGGCCCGTTCTACCTGCAGATGGCCGACCACGTCTTCGCCCATCCGGTGCTCAAGTACCTGGACCGGGTCGATGCCGCACCGGGCCACTGCTCCCGGCTGCTGGTAGATTTCCACCCCGTGAACCTCGACGAGGACGACGCCACCAAGGTCCGCGTCGCCGGCAGTCACATCACGGCGATCGGCAAGGACGTTTATCCATACCACGCGGTCGATACCGGCTGCTTCCGGCTCGACCCGCGGGTCTTCGATGCGCTGCAGGAAGTCGCCCGGTCGGAGCCGCCTTCGGTGACGCTCGGCATGCGCCGCCTGCTGGGTCGCGGTGAGTTCGCCGCGGTGCCCCTCACCGGCGTCCGCTGGACCGACGTGGACACGCCGGGAGACTTCGCCAAGGCCGAACTGCTGCTGGGCGCGCACCGCCGTCGCAGCGCCGTCCGCGAGGCCGCGGTGGCCTGAGCGGTACCCGCCTCGAACGCAAACGGGCGACCCGATGAGGGTCGCCCGTTTCTTCTTGTCGAGGACCACCGTTCCTGTCAGGCACTCCGGGCTGGACGCGGTCCGCCGAGCAGGAGCCACTGCAGCGAACTGGCGAGCCCGTACAGGATGAAGATCAGGCCGCAGAGCATCACGGCGAGCTCAGGCAATCCGACGAGGGCCGCGGGAAGATAGAAGAACGTGAAGAAGTCGCGCCGCCCCGCCATCTCCAGCGTCTCCTTGATCAGGCGCAAGATGCCACCCGGCGCCAGCTCGGGCTTCGGGGCGTGCGGGTCGATTTGGCCCGGCCAATGGATGCTCGCGACGCTGCCGCTTCCGCCGCCCCGGGTGATCAGCGCGATGTAGAGCGCCACCTGGTAGATGATGTGCATCGCCGTTCCCGCGATCGTGAGCGGGAGCATGAGCGTCTCCCCGCTCTGGTACAGCGCCCACCCCGTCACGGAGAAGAACCCCACATTGACCAGGTCATCGAGGATCTGGTCGAGCCACTCGCCCAGACGGGACCGGATGTACTTGAGGCGGGAGATTTCTCCGTCACAACCGTCCAGGATCGACTGCATCTGCAGCAGGACGGCACCCAGAACAATCCAGGGGACGCCGCCCAGGGCCACGACCAGGATCGCCGCCACGCCGAAGAGAGCGGCGACCAGGGTCATCTGGTTTGGCGTCATTGAGGTATCGAGCAGCAGCCGGGTGACGCGGAGCGAGATCCTGCGGTTGATCGAGCGCGAGATCAGCCCATCGGTCGCCTTGAGCAGCGACTGCAGCAGCCGGTCCTCCGCATACCGGCGGCTCGCCGGATCGGTGGCCGCGATGACGAATTCGTCACCCACGAGCGGCGCCGATTCGATGTCCCCGGTATAGCCCGCCTTCGCCAGTCGCTTCGGAAGCATCCGCTGCCACACCAGCCCTGACCGGGCCGTCAGCGCGGCCCCCGACCGCTCCGCGGCCGGCATGGAGACGCTCCGCAGCTGCAGTGTCAGGCGGGCATCTGCCGGCAGCTGCTCCGCGGGGATCCCTTCGACCAGTACCTCGGTGACGCCCGCGTCCTGCAGCGAGAGCAGCTGGCGGAGGAGCACGGTCATCCCCGCCACCCTGGCGAAGGGATCGCCAGCCGCTGGGGCCGTCAGGAGGGCGCGTCGCATCAGGCCGCCGCCGTCCGCGTCTCGGCCGCCATCATCGCGGCCAGGAAGAGATTGAGGGCCGTGGTGCAGAAGACGAAATACGCCGCCAGCGCCGGAGCCCACCACCACGACAGCACGCAGGCCAGGTAGCCCAGCGCGAAGTGGGTACCGATGCCCAGGATGGTCCAGGCCCGCATCCGGCCGGCGTTGGCGTTGCGATAGGCGACCGGGTCAGCGGCAGGCGCGATCGTGAGACTGGCATGCTGGACGCGGGAATAGCCCTCGTAGACCCAGAACAGCAGCGCGTCGCCGTAGCGGCTTTCCGCCCAGGCGGCGGCGCGGTCCCGCGCGATGCACTCCACGTCCTCCTCCCGCTCGGAGTAGCCGCCGCCGACCCGCGCGATGTAGCGGGTCTTCGCGTGATCGAACATCGCCGACTGCACCGCGGAACTCACGATGCCCACCAGCCCCAGCAGCCAGTACCAGGGGCTGCCGAGCCGGTGCACGAGGTAATGCGAGGCCCCGATGCCGAAGGTGATGCCGACGGCGTAGTCGGCGAGCCCGTCGAGAATCGCGCCCGTCGTCGAGGAAATCTGCCTGGCGCGGGCGAGCTGGCCATCGCAGCAATCGAGGACCACCGACACGAACAGCAGGATGCCGGCGATGACCAGCCAGGCCGGGTGCTCGGCGCCGCCGAACAGCGCGATCCCTCCCGCGACACCGATGACGCCGGAGAGCAGGGTGACCTGATTGGGGGTGATGGGGGTGCGAACCAGCACGGCGACGACGCGCCGCGCGAGTGGACGGTGGATCTTCTCGTCCACCCATTCCTCCACTTCGCCCGGCTTCGAGGCGGGGGTGGAGTGGCCGCTCCCCTGCCGGCCTTCAGCGGCGGAATCGGGCGCGGGCGTCCTCGAGGTCGGCGAGGTCATCGATCTCCGTCCATTCGTGATGGCCGATCGGAACGGTGCGGAAGCTAACGCCCGCATGGATCATCCGCTGGAACGCGTCCTCATAGTACCCCTGGGTGTCACCGGCCTCGCGCATGGACTCGAGCGTTGCCCAGAAGATCGGCAGCGCCAGCCCACTCACCTTCTGGATGCCGATCGACTCGCCGGCGCATTCCGACGGTTCCAGCTTCTTGGACAGCCGCCGCACGCTCCCCTGCGCATCGAGCAGCGCCTTCATCTCCTCCTCGGCGAGCACGGTTTCGGTGTCGAGCAGCAGCGCGGAGTGCCCCGTCTCCATCACCAGCCGCTCGAGGGCGTTGCCGGTGAGCACCACGTCGCCATCGCAAATCACGATCCCATTCCCCTGGACCTGCGACCGCGCGGCGAGCACGCTCATGCAGTTGCCGGTGCTGGCGTACTCGGGATTGGGCGCCAGGCGCACGTCGATCGGCGGACGGTTCGCGCGCAGGTGGCTCTCGACGTCGTCCGCGCGGTAGCCGGTGACCACGACGGCGCGACCAATGCCGGCCGCGGCGATGCGCTCGAGCTGACGGGCGAGAATCGTCTGCCCGCCGACGTCCAGCAGGCACTTCGGCGTGGTATCCGTCAGCGGCCGGAGTCGGGAGCCGAGACCGGCGGCGAGGATGATGGCGGTGAGATCCATGGGAGGGCGAATGATAACGACGTGAAAAGGGCGGCCCAATGGGCCGCCCCTTCACCGATCGCCCAATCGCCCAATCGCCTAGATCGCCGGCACGCCCGTAATGTCGGCCACGGTCTCGAGGAACCGATCGATGGTCTCGATATCCACGTAGCCCATGTTACCCACGAGGAAGGAGTCGTGACTCACCGGACCCTTGCCGCGATAGACCAGAAATCCGCTGGCCCGGAGATCGTTGTAGAAAGTGTCGAAGCTCAGTCCCGGCGGCAGCTGCGCCACCGTGAGCGAGCAGGCGCTGCCGGGTCCGTCGTACCGAATCCGGAGGCCGAGGCCGATCAGGCCGGCACGGAGCCGGTTGTTGAGCGCCTGGTACTTGACCCGGCGGGCCGGAGCGCCGCCCTCCTCTTCCAGCTCCTGCAGCGCCACTTCCAGCGCGGCAACCGCCGGCACGGCCGGCGTGAACGGGGTCTGCCCCGTTTCGCGGAGGGCGGTGCGGTAGCGGCGCAGGTCGAGGAACATCGAGCGCGGCCGCACATGCGCCGTCTCATCCCACACCTCGCGGCGGGTAATGACGAACGCGGTCCCGGCGACGCCGTGGAGGCACTTGTTTGCGCTGCCGATCACCACCGTGGCCCGGCTGCGTACCATGTCGAACTCCTCGGCGCCGAGGCTCGACACGACATCGACGAAGTAGCGGATATGGCGCGGCGCGAGGAGACGGCCCAGCTCGTTGACCGGATTGATCCGGGCCACGCTGGTCTCGTGATGCACCATCGCGACCGCCTTGATCCGCGCATCGCCCTCGAGCATCCCCTGGATCTGCTCCAGCACCACCGGCTCGCCCCAGTCGTAGCGCAGGTGGCTCATCGGGAGGCCCAGGTTCTGGGCCATCTCCGCGATGCGCTCGCCGAACGCGCCGTTGGAGACCACCAGCAGCCGTTCGTCAGGCGACACGAAGGTGGCGAGCGCCGCCTCCGTCGCCGCGGTGGCGCCGCCGCCGATCACCAGCACGTCATGGTCGGGGGCGCCGGCCACCCGGCGGAGCCGGGCGATCAGCCGCGCCAGCATGTCGACGAATGCCCGGTCCCGATGGGCGACGTCGGCTCCCGCCAGCGCCTGCTTGACCCGCGGTGAGGTCGTCACCGGCCCCGGGCACAGCAGGGTCAGTTCAGCCTCGGCTTCGACCGGACGGGACGAAATGGCCCGGACAGTCTCGACTTCCGGGCGCCGATGGCGTGTCATGCTGTCCAGCGCGGCGTGTGATTTCATCACGCTCTCGAGTCAGGGTTGTGTGACAATGACGCAGGGCAAGGAATGCCCGCAAGTGCCTATCAAACAGCGACTTGCGTTCAAAAGCCTCGCCAGAGTCATTCCATCGATCTACGACTGCGTCACGGTCGCGCCACTCTTGCAGCAGTTTCTGCGCCTAGGTCATCCCCAGCAGCCATTTCAGCGATTCATGAAGCCAGGCCCCCCTGCTCCAGGGTCCGGCGGGCAGCGGGGAGGGCTTCGCGGCGAGCCGGCCACTCAGAAAGGCGCCGATCCGTGCGGCCCTGGCGTCCCAGGTCAGCGATTGAGCGGTCGCGAAGGCACCAACCGCCAGCCGCTCCGCCTGCTCCGGATCCGCGGCCAGGCCGCGCAGCGCGGCGATCATCCCGGCCACGTCGCCGCCGGCGATCAGCACGGCGTTCTGCCCGTCGTGGAGGAGCTCCGCGGTGTCCGGCGCGCGGGGCGCGAGCAGCACCCGGCCGGCCGCGAGGTACAGAAACAGCTTGATCGGCAGCACCGTGTTGCCGTGCCGCTCCAGCGGCTCGAGGCTCGGCGGAATCACGAGGACATCCGCGGCATAGAGCCAGGGCGCGAGATCGCGGAACCGCTGCCAAGGCACGATGCGTACGTTGGCGAGCGCGCGGGCTTCGGTCTCGACCGGGCCTTCGCCCTCCGAGCCCACCAGCACGAAGCTGATCTCGGGCGCGCCGCGCGCCGCGGCGAGGATGATGTCGAGTCCCTTGCGGGCGTTCATCCGTCCGGAATAGACCACGGTGAAGCGGCCGGCCTCGAGGCCCAGCTGCGCCCGGGCCTCGGTGCGGGAGAGCCGCGGCTCCATGCGGCCCGGATCCCAGCCGTTATGCGCCACGAGCATCCGCTCGTCAGGAACCCCGAGACGGCGGTAGCTTGCAAGCGCATGCTCGGAATGGAAGACGGCGCCGACCAGATTCGGGTGCCGCAGGATGTGGCGCAGGAACGGCTGTAACGGCGGATACTGATCGCCCCAGGGGCGGAAGTGCTCGTAGACCACGCGACGGCCCGCGCGGAGAAAACTCCAGGCACCGGGCAGGTTCCGGGTGTAGATCAGGTCCGCCGCCGCCACCGCCGGGTGATGCGGCGCCCGGAGCGCGTGCGACCACTTCTCCAGCGCGCGGAGTCCGTGATAGCGCCAGCGCAGCAGATGCACCGTGATCTCGCCGCTGACCTGGTAGTACTCCCGGAGCGCAGCCGCATCGCCGGGACCGGTGACGCGGCCCGGCAGCAGCAGGTCCATCGCGATACCGCGGCGCGCGAGCGCGGCGAGGTTGTTGACCACCTGCTCGGTGTCGGCGCCCGTATCGGGCATCGGCGTGTCGTAGCTGTAGAGAATGTGCACGGGCGAGCAAGGTAGAGACGCGGCGGGCACGCCGCCAGCGCAGCCGCCAGGGAGCGGGGATTGAGCGAACAGCCCATCGACGCACGACACGAGATGAAGCGGGGCCTGTGGTGGGCCGGGGCGTCGACGGTGGCCACGCGGGTCCTCGACGTCGGGGGGAGTCTGCTGGTGCTGCAGTTCCTCTCCCGCGCGGAGGTCGGGCTGGCGGCGCTGGCGTGGAGCGTCGCGGTGCTGCTCGAGAGCTTCAACGGACTCGGCGTCAGCTACGTCATCGTCCGCCAGCGCGATCTCACCCACGACGATCTGTCCGGGCTCTTCTGGTTCTCGACCCTGCTCGGCCTGGCGATGGTGGCGATCATGGCCGCCGCCGGCCCCTTCCTTGCCGTCTTCTACGCCGACTGGCGTCTCTACCCGATGACGCTGGTCGCGGCCGCGAAGCTGATCTTCGTCGGCGCGGCCGTCGTCCCGCTCGGCATCCTCACCCGCGATCTCCACTTCAAGACCAACGGCGCGGTGCAGACCCTGGCCACGCTGGGTGAGGCGCTGACCAAGGTGATCCTCGTCGCCCTCGGCTTCGGGGCCTGGGGCCTGGTCATCGCGAACCTCGCGCGGGGGGTCTTTCTCTGCCTCGCACTCTGGCGCCTGGCCCCGTTCCGGCCGGCCTGGCGCGCCGCCGACCAGGCGGTGCGGAAGGCGATCCGCTTCGGGCTTCGCGTCTCGGCCGCCGGCACGCTCTACCAGGGCTATCGCAACATGGACAACCTGCTGATCGGGCGGGTGCTCGGGACGAGCATTCTCGGCATCTACCAGACCGCCTTCCAGCTCGGCATGGCGCCCCTCGAGATCGTGCTGCAGCTGGTGAACCGGGTACAGTTCCCGATCTACTCCGCACTCCGTGACCAGCCTGCTGAACTGGCGCAGGCCTTCAATCGCAGCGTTCGAACGCTCTTCCTCTTCTTGGGTCCAGTCGCCGTCTTTCTCTGTTTCGCGAGCACCGACATCCTCTCGCTGATTGGCGGCGGCAAGTGGCTCCCCGCCGTCCCGCTGATCCAGGTACTGGTCTGGTCCAGCGTGCTGCGCGGCCTGTCACAGCTCTTCCCGCAGCTCTACATCGCGACCGGCCACCCGCAGTACGCCGTCGTGGATTCGGCGGTCACCGGCGGGACGCTGGTCGTGGGATTCGTCGCCGCGCTGACGCTCGCACCTCCGGGCCAGGGTGCCCTCTGGGTCGCGTGGGTCTGGCTGTTCAGCTACCCGGTGCCGCTCCTCGCGCACTACGTGATGGTGCGCCGCTCCGCCCCCATCAAGGCCGGCGAGTTTCTCACCGCGCTGATCAAGCCGGCCCTCGGCATCGCCGCACTCACGCTACTGCTCGGTTTCGCCTCGATGCTCCGTGCCTCGATAGGCTCACCGGTGCTGACCCTCGCGCTGCTCGCCGTGCTGACCATCGGCGGGCACGCTCTCTATCTGCGCTCCGTGATGCACCTGCGGATGGGGGACATCCTCCCCCGCAAGCCGCAGGTGGGCTGAGATCAGATGCGCATCGCATTCGTGGTCGGCGAATTCCCGGCACTCTCCGAGACCTTCGTCCTGGATCAGATGACGGGCCTCATCGACCGGGGCCACGAGGTCCTGATTCTGGCGCGGCCGCCGGCGGACGCGCGGGCCTGCACCCACGCGGCAGTGAACGACTACGGTCTGATCGAGCGCACGGTGTACTGGGACGCTCCGAGGGGCCGCCGCGGCCCCGTCCTGACCCGCACGTTGCGGCTCCTGCGCAGCCATCCGTCGCGCACGATCGGTGACCTGACCCGCTGCTTCGGCCGCTTCCGCCCGGGGGAGAACCTGCTCCGGATGTGGTCCCGCGTGACGGCGGTGCGGACCGCGCCGATGCCTGACGTGGTCCTCGCCCATTTCGGCCCCAACGCCGTCATGGCGCAGCAGGTCCGCGACGTGGACGCGCTGCGGGCACCGCTGGTCGCCGTCTTCCACGGATATGATCTCTCGAAGGTCCTGCGCGAACGAGGGCCCGGCTTCTACTCGGGTCTGTTCGCCAGAGGCGACCTGATGCTGCCGGTGAGCAACTACTTCGGGGAGCGGTTGATCTCCATCGGCTGCCCGCCGACCAAGGTTCGAGTCCATCGGATGGGAGTGGACGCCAGCGGGTTCACCTTTCGGGAGCGGACCGCAACTCCCGGCACACCGACTCAGTTCGTGAGCGTCTGCCGATTGGTCGAAAAGAAAGGCATCGAGACGGGCCTGCGCGCCTTTGCGCTGCTCCGCCGGCAAGTGCGCGGCGTGAGGTGGCACATCGTCGGCGACGGTCCGCTGCGCGAGCCACTCGAGGATCTGCGGCGAGCCCTCGGCTTGACTGAGAGCGTCGTGCTTCACGGCGCGGTGCCGCGAGAGCGGGTGCGTCGGCTCCTCGACGAATCCCACCTGTTCCTCGCACCCAGCGTCACCGCGGCCAACGGCGATCAGGAGGGCATCCCGGTGGCGATCATGGAGGCGATGGCGTGCGGCCTCCCGGTGGTTTCCACCCATCACTCCGGGGTCGGCGAGCTCGTCGCGGATGGCGTCTCCGGTCTGCTGGTGCCGGAGCGGGACGTGGCGGCGTTGAGTGAGGCGATGAGGCAGCTGGCCACCGCACCAGAGCGATGGGGAACGATGGGCCGAGAGGGGCGCGCGATCGTGGAGCGGGAGTACGACACCCGGGTCCTGGGAGATCGCCTGCAGGAGATCCTGCTGGACCTGGTGCGCCAGCAGTGATGCCCGCGCCTGGTTCTGCGATCCCGCCCATCGCCCACTTCATCTGGTTCGGGCGGGAGTTCCTCTGGGTCCACCTGCTCGCCGTCCGCTCGGCGGCACTCCGCGGCGAATTCAGCCGGGTCGTCCTGCATCATGCCGACGACCTGCACGACTCACCCTGGTGGAACGAGCTGCAGGCGGTGCCCCGCTTCGAGGCGCGCCGGCTCAACCCCGCGGCACTGCTCGAAGCGGCGCGGGGTGCGGCGCTGGTCGATGTCTTCCGGGAACTCGAGCAGATGGCGGCGAAGGCCAACGTCGTCAGGGCGGCGCTCCTCCTGGTGGAGGGAGGCACCTATCTCGATGCCGACACCGTGACGGTGAAATCGTTTGCGCCGCTGCTCGAACCGGGGGGCGCATTCTGCGGGCGGGAGCACATCGTCAAGCCGTTCGGCGCACTGTCGAATCCGACACTCGCGACCAGGACGGCGATGCTCTTCCGCCGGATGGCCCGGTCCGCGTGCCGTGAGCTGCCCGGCGGCTGGCGCGCCTTCCGGCGCATCGAGGGGCTCTACCCCGCGGCCGTGAACAATGCCGTGCTCGGCAGCGCGCCCCATCACCAGGTCATCGCCGAACTCGTTGAGCGCATGGTCGAGCTGCCCCGCGAACGCCGCCGCGTCCGCTACGCCCTCGGCACCCACCTGTTGCAGCAGCAGGTGGATCGCTACGCCGGTGGCGATCTGCGGGTGCTCCCTCCTCACGTCTTTTATCCGCTCGGTCCCGAGATCTCGCTTCACTGGTTCCGGCGGGTGCGGCGCGCGCCGCTCGCCGAGGTGGTCGGTCCCGAGACCCGGCTGGTGCACTGGTACGCCTCGGTGCGCACCCGGGAGATCGTGTCGGCGATCACGCCTGACTACGTGCGTGCCCATGCGGCAACTCAGCTCTTCAGCGCGCTCGCGCTACCCTTCGTGGAGCGCTGATCTCCGGGTCGGGGGCGCGAGTCAGGCGTACCCGCGGGCTCGAGGCGCTGCCACCGCCCCCATCGTCACTTGCCGGGGGCCTTCTGGGCGGCGAGACAGTAGCCCATGGGAAAGGTATGCTGGGTCCGTGCACGCCAGCGCGCGTGGAGGCCGGTACCTGAGAACCAGCGGGCCGCAGCGAGGAAGACCCGGCAGAGCGGCGTGCTGAAGGCGAGGCCCTTGTTGACAAGATCGAGCACGACGTCGGGGTAACCGCCGTACGGCTCGACTTCGAGTATCTCGAGGCCCGCCGCCGCACAAAGGTGCCGGAGGGCAAACTCGGTGTAGCGGAAATAGTCGTGGGGCGCCTCGTGCACGCGGTAGAGAAATGGCACCAGGATGACCACCTTCCCATCCGGGGCCAGAACCCGTGCGATCTCACGAAGGAGCTGCGCCGGTTCGGCGATGTGCTCGAGGACGTCGGCCAGCAGCACGGTGTCGAAGCGTTCCTCCTCGAAGGGGAGCGGCTGATTGAGATCCACGAGCTGGTCGATGTGGGCTCGGCCATGCGCCGTCTCCCCCCAGTCGACGCAGACCGCCTCGGTGATCCGTTCGCGGTAGAAGCCGTAATACGGCACGTCGCCGCAGCCGCAGTCGAGCAGGCGGCCGCCGGCGTGGGCGCGGATGATTCGCTCATAAGGACCGGCCATCTGGTCCACGGCGAAGAGGGATCCCAGGCGGACGTAGGCCGGGTTTGCCTCGTAGCGCCGGCGCTGCTGGTGCCAGATCAGCTTGCTCGGCTTCCATTCCTCGGGGTGCTTCATTCCCGGCTCCCGCCTCCGAAGGCGAATCGCGCCCGCGCTTCGTCGTACCGCTCCTCAAGCGCGGCCACCCGGGCGGTGTTGTCGTACTCGCGGCGCATCTTCTCGCGCGCATTGGCGCCGAGCCGGTCGCGCAGCGCCGGATCGCGCACCAGCAGCCGCAGCCGATCGGCGATCGCCGCGCTGTCCCGTTCCGGCACCAGATAACCCGTCTCGCCAGTATCGATGATTTCGGGAATGCCGCCGTGCATCGTCCCGATCGGCACGGTGCCGCAGGCGCTCGCCTCCTTGACCACGATCAGCCCCGATTCCCGGTTCCCCTCGCGATCCACGACGCTCGGCGCGAGCAGCACGTGGCTCGAGGCGAGCAGCGCCGCCACCTGATCCGGCGGCAACGGGCCGGTGAAGGTGACCCGGTCCGCCACGCCGAGCGCGCTGGCGAGCCGGTGCAGCGCGGCGCCCCGCTCGCCGTCCCCGACCAGCGTGAGGTGGATCGTCGGCGCCTCCCGCGCAACCTCCGCAAACGCGGCGAGTCCGTACTCGAACCCCTTCTTCTCGACGAAGCGCCCGATCATGACGACCTCAAAGCGGTCCTCGCGCCGCACGCCCGGGACGAAGTGGCTGAGGTCGACGCCCAGCCGGTGCAGCCGCAGCCGCTCGGCGGGAACCCCGAGCTGTTCGAGCATCGCTTTGAGCTCCGTCGAGGCGCAGAGGCCGAGGGTCATCTGGCGCAGGACCCGGGGACCCTGAATCGCATAGCGGAGATGCTGAGGGAGCCAGCGTCTGGGGCTCGAGAGCAGCGGGACATCGTAGCCGTGGAAGGTGACGACCAGCGGCAGCCGATGGCGCCGGGCGTAGGGGAGCGCGTAGACGGCGCCCAGCCCGAAGTGCGCGTGGATCAGCGCGAAGTCGGCGGCGAGGAGACG
>DAINRP010000060.1:0-14032 GCA_036741755.1 Gemmatimonadales bacterium | reverse complement strand
GGAGGCGGCGGCGGCGGAGCGCTTCGAGGACGCTGCGCGATACCGCAACCGGCTGCTCGCGCTTCCATATGTGAGCTACAGCCCGCAAACCAGGCTGCAGTTCGGCGTGGGCGGCGGGCTCCAGTTCAAGTGGTCCGGGGCGGCAACGGATAGCGGCACGCGCGCCTCATACCTCGCCGCCAGCGCGGCTTTCACCACCAAGGGCCAGTGGGTCACTTCCCTCGGTGTCAGTCTGTATCTGCCTACCAACCGCTGGTGGGTCGCCGGCGGTGTCGCGGCCGGCTTCTTCCCGGCCACCTACTATGGCATTGGATCCCGTAGCCGGGTCGCGGACGGCACGCTGCTCGAACAGCACTTCCTCGCCGGTGATGCCCGGGTGCTGCGGAGAGTCCATGGAGAGTTCTCCCTCGGCATTCACTACCGGGGCGCGTCGTACTCGCGGGTGAAGTGGGAGGTGCCGTCGCTGATTCCGCCCGGTCTCGCCGGCGGGAAGGGCGGGACCCTCTCGGGCGCGGGCGCTATGGCCCAGCTGGACTCGCGGAACTCAACGGCGACGCCTATGCGCGGGCATTACCTCCTCGTGGACCTGCTACGCTACTCCTCGTGGTCCGGCAGCGATTTCTCCTACAGTTCCGCGGCCGTGGATGCCCGGGTGTATCTCCCGCTGCGCCGAGGCCGCGACGTAATCGCCCTCGCGCTCTACGGACAATGGAACGGTTCACGGGTGCCGATTCAGTCGATGGCGATGCTCGGCGGGTTCACCACGCAGGAGCTGATGCGCGGGGTCTACTTCGGCCGCTTCCGTGACCGGCACCAGGTGGTCGCGCAGGCCGATTATCGAGGTCACCTGGCGTGGCGCTTCGGGTATGTCATCTACGGCTCGGCGGGGAATGTGTATGGGTCGGCGGGGAGCGGGCTCTTCGATCAGATGAAGTTCACCTACGGGGCGGGACTCAGGTTCAACATCAATCCGAGGGATCCGCTGAATCTCCGGGCCGACTACACCTTCACGAGTTTCGGGAGCCGAGGGCTGAGTCTCGGGGCGGCTGAAGCGTTCTAGAACATGTTTGCAGTTTGCGCAGCGCCTCACATCTTTGGCTGAGTCCTCGGATTACCCTCAGGCTGAATTGAGAGGCCTTCATGAACTCTCGTCTGGCCGCCTTGCTGATCGTTGTGCTCCTGGCCGCGTGCTCGGATGGCACCTCAAGCGATCGCCCGGGCGTGTATGGAGTCTCTCCAGCAGCCCAGTGGAGCGGTGGATATATCACAGCGCACTCCGCCGCATTCAGCGGGGGAAGGCTCCCGGCCCTGTATGCCGTCGGCAGGGCCCTCCCTGTCGCCCGTGTCAACGACACGACGGTCACCGTCCGGCTGCCGGTGGCGCCCGGCGGTGACCTGGTCATTTCCCGCGACGCTGCCGGACATGATACGGTCGGGGTGGTGCAGCTCATTGGCCTGGACCGGTCGCGCAGTGTTCCAGGCAGCCTCGGCTTCGAGCCCCTCGTGCCAGAGGGCGCCCCCTCGGTCGTGTTCGTTGCCGAAAGCGCCGGTCCTCCCAACCGGCTCAGCTTCCTCGATCCGGCCACCGATCAGGTCAGCTACGTCCATGGTGTGGGTCCCTCCCTCTCCTCGTTCGGGATCCAGCCAAGCTTTCAGGACAACCGATTCGTGCTGAGGGATTCTGCCGGGAGCCTGGCGGTCTACCGGCTCTTTCCGGCCGTGGCGCTCGTCGACACTTCGGCGGTGCACAATCCGTTGGCACGCCACGTCGTCCAGCTCGACGACAGCGCCTGGCTTTCCACCTTTTCGAATGCACTCCTGAGCTCGAGTCCCGCCGGTCAGTTCTTCTTTCAGTACATCATCAACGATCCCATCCGGCTGGTGTTCTCGCCGGACCGCACTCGCCTCGCCATGTCGCTCGCCTCAGCGCCGGGAATGCATGCGCCGGTGCTGGATCCCGTCTCGGGGGATACCGCGTATTCGTTGCCGATCGCGAACCCCTGGGGTGTGGCCTTTTCCCCGCATGCGGATCGCCTGTATGTGAGCGCTTCGACGTTGCAGGGGGACTCTCTCATCGCCGTGAGGGGAAGCGACGGCCTCCGGCTTGGCGCAGTCGCGCTGCCGGCCGGATATACGGGATACACCCTGGAGACGGATGCCAAGGTCGATCGGGTCTACCAGGTCGCGGAGTCGAGCGGGACGCAGGCGCTCCTGGTCTATGACGGCGCGACCCTCGCGCAGGTCGGCCAGCTCACCTGTGCCGGCAGTTGTGGGAACACCAATGCGTGGAGCGCCGGCATCGGCGTCGACACAATGGCCAACAAGATTCATGTGGCATTCCCGGGGAGTCCAATCCCGGTGATCACCTACGACCGGCTGCCCTAGCCGCTCCACTGGCCTTTGGACCCGAATGGTGGGTAGATTGGAGCGTTCGTACTAAGTCGCTCGTGTCCAAGGACATACGATGCCTGTCACCCTCGATCCTGCTCGGCTGCGCGATACGGCGCTCCGGCCGATCGCTGAGAAGGTTCTCACGGAGCGGCGACTGGACGCCGCCGATGCCCGCGCGCTCTACGCCACCCATGATCTGATCGGCCTTGGTCTGATCGCCGACTTCGCGAATACGCGCAAGCACGGGGACCGGGTCTTTTTCTCCGCCAATCAGCACATCAATCCGACCAACGTCTGCATTCTCCGCAACACCTGCGTGTTCTGTTCGTTTGCACGGATGCCCAAGGAGGACGGCGCGTACACGCGTTCCCTGGACGAGGTGTACGCCGAGGCGGAACAGGCGCGTGGCGGCCCGACCCGGGAGTTTCACATCGTCGGCGGACTGCATCCCAAGCTCCCGCTGTCGTATTACACGGACATGATCCGCGGGCTGAAGCAGCGGCATCCCCAGGTGCACATCAAGGCGCTGACGGCGGTGGAGATTGCCCATCTGGCACGGATCGAGCAGATCAGCGTGCGGGATGTGCTCGTGGCCATGAAGGAGGCCGGCCTGACCAGCCTTCCCGGAGGCGGTGCAGAGGTGTTCTCGACCGCGGTGCGCGCGACGATCGCGGAACGCAAGCTCACGGGTGAGGAGTGGCTATCGGTGCATCGGGAGGCCCACCTGCTCGGTATTCCCACCAACTGCACCATGTTGTACGGGCACGTCGAGACTGCGGACGACCGGATCGAACACCTGAGCGCGCTGCGCGCGCTGCAGGACGAGACTGGCGGCTTCCTGACTTACATCCCGCTCGCCTACCATCCCGATCACAACGAACTCGGCGAGGAGCTGGGGCGGGTGGGGACCGCGACGACCGGATACGAGGACCTCAAGAACATCGCGGTGGGCCGTCTCTTTCTCGACAACATCCCGCATGTCAAGACCCACTGGCCCATGGTGACGCCGTTTCTGTCGCAGATCGCGCTCAGCTTCGGCTGCGATGATGTCGAGGGTACGGTGGTGTACGAGCGGATCTACCATCAGGCGGGCGCGACCACCGAGATGCACATGCACTACGGCGATCTGGTACGGCTCATCGAAGGCGCCGGGAAGCGCCCGGTGGAGCGCGACAGCCTGTATCAGCCAGTGCGGGAGCGCTTCGACGACCTCGAGCCCGAGCCCGCACTCGGCCCGGCCGCGGGGCGCCCGGCGGTGCACGCCGCATGAGACTCGGACGGATTCCCTACATCAACTGCTACCCCGTCTATGGCGCCATCGACCGGGGGCTGGTAGGGATGCCCGCCGACTTGGTCTCGGCGACGGCGGCCGACCTCAACGACCTCATGGCGGCGGGAGAACTCGATCTGAGTGTCGTCTCCGCAGTGGAGTACGCGCGCGATGCGGCCGCGTACCACCTGCTGCCGGACCTGGCGATCAGCTGCGACGGTCCGGTGCACAGCGTGAAGCTCTTCTCCAAGCGGCCGGTGACCGACCTGGATGGGGCGACGGTGCTCCGCACCTCGTCATCCCGCACCTCGGTGCTCCTCCTCGAGCTGCTTTGCCGGCATCGCTGGCGGGTCGCGCCGCGATTCGCCACCGTGCGGGCTGAGCCCGCGGATCTCGGCTCGCTGGCGAGTTTCCCGCATGAGGCGGTGCTGGTGATCGGGGACGCGGCCCTGCTGCTCGCGGCGTCGGATGCCTACCCCTTTCAGGTGGATCTCGGGGCGGCGTGGAAGGACTGGACCGGGCTGCCGTTTGTCTTTGCCGTCTGGGCCGCTCGTCGGGCGACCGACCAGGACCAGGTGCGCGAGATCCACGGGCGGCTGCTCGAGTCACGGGCATGGGGGCTCGCGCATCTCGAGCAGCTTTCGGATCAGGCCTGGGCGACCACCGGGATCCCGCGGTCGGTCTGCCGCGCCTATCTGGGTGATCTCGACTACGGTTTTTCCTACCGGCATCTGGCCGGTCTGACGGACTTCTTCCGGCGGCTGGCGCAGGACGGGCTGGTGCCGGACGGTTCGCTCTCATTCATCACGGCGGCGTAGGGCGGCTCTCGGGCCGCTCCAATCAAGGATCAGGGCATGCAGACTGTTGATCGGTCATCGGGGGAGTTTCGTGAGGCGCTCGAACTCTACGAGCGGGCCAGTCTCCTCGAACTGGGCGACCTGGCGGACCGGGTGCGCTGGCGGCTGCACCCCGATCCGGTGGTCACCTACATCATCGATCGCAACATCAATTACACCAATGTCTGCGTCGCGGACTGCGGCTTCTGCGCCTTCGCGCGGCGGCCGAAGCATGGCGAGGGCTACGTCCTGAGCTTCGAGCAGATCGGCCGGAAGATCGACGAGTGCAAGGATCTCGGCGGCGTGCAGATCCTGATTCAGGGCGGCCACAATCCGTACATTCCGTTCGAGTGGTATCTGGACCTGATGCGCTACATCAAGGAGCATCACCGGATCCACATCCACGGCTTTTCGCCGTCCGAGGTGGTCTTCTTCTCCGAGCGATTCCGTATGCCGGTGGCCGAGGTGATCCGGGAATTGCGGTCGGCCGGACTCGACAGCATCCCCGGCGGCGGCGGCGAGATTCTGGTCGATGCGGTGCGGCAGCGCGTCGCGCCCAAGAAGGCCCAGACCGAGGACTGGCTCGGGGTCCAGGAGGAGGCGCATCGGCAGGGGCTCCGCACCACGATCAGCATGATGTACGGCATGGGCGAATCCAACGCCGACCGGATCGAGCACCTCTTCCGGGTCCGGGAGGTGCAGGCCAGGACCGGCGGGTTCACCGCCTTCATCTGCTGGCCGCTGCAGCCGGAAGGCACGCCCGAGATGTCGGGCATGGCCAAGACCGACGCGGTCACCTACCTGCGGACGCTCGCGGTCGCGCGGGTGGTCCTCGACAACGTGCCGAGCCTGCAGTCCTCGTGGGTGACGATGGGGCATAAAGTGGGACAGGTCGCTCTGCGCTTCGGCGCGAACGATTACGGCAGCCTGATGATGGAAGAAAACGTCGTGTCCGCCGCCGGCACGACCCACCGCAGCACGATCAACGAAATGGAGCGCATGATCCGCGACGCCGGGTTTGAGCCCCGCCGCCGGCGTCAGGACTACTCCATGGTCGATGCCACCGCGATCGCGGCGGCCTGATGTTCCGGACCGGGATTGGCTACGACTCCCATCGGCTGGTGGAGGGGCGCCCGCTGATTCTTGGCGGCCAGCGCATCCCCTTCGAAAAGGGCCTCGCCGGCCATTCCGACGCTGACGCCGTTGCCCATGCCCTGACCGATGCGCTGCTCGGTGCGGCCGCGGCGGGTGATATCGGGCAGCTCTTTCCCGACAGCGATCCGCAGTGGAAGAACGCCGACTCGCTCGCCCTGCTGCAGCAGGCGGCGGAGCTGATCCGCTACCGGGGGTTCGTGCCTCGTCAGGCGGACATCACGGTCATCGCGGAGCGCCCGAAGCTCGGGAGCTACTTCCCGGCCATGGCGGAGGCGCTGAGCCGGGCCACGGGGATTCCGGCGACGTGCCTGGGGCTCAAGGCGAAGACCAACGAAGGGATGGGGTTCGTCGGACGGGGGGAGGGGATCGCGGTCATCGCGGTCGCGACCGTGGAGGCAACGTGATGGAGCAGTTCGTGGCATGGCTCGCCGAGCTCTCGCCACTCACGATCTACCTCGTCATCGGGGTCTCGACCTACATCGAGAACATCTTCCCGCCGATTCCTTCCGACGTCACCGTGGCCTTCGGCGGTTTCCTTACTCTGCATAGTGGCGTGTCCGCGATCCCGGTCTGGCTGGTCGGCTGGCTGGGCAACTTCGCCGGCTCGGTTACAGTCTATCTGGTGGCTCTCCGCTATGGACGGCGCTTCGTGGCGAGCCCGCTGGGGCAGCGACTCCTGCCGGGTGAGGCGATCGTCGCGATGGAGCGCGAGTATCTGCGCTTCGGCGTCGCGGGGATCTTTCTCGCGCGGCTGCTGCCGGGTTTCCGCAGCTTCATTGCGCCGTTCGTCGGGCTGGTAGGACTCCGGCCACTACGTGCGCTCCTCCCGATCCTCCTCGCCTCCGGGCTCTGGTACGGCTTTCTCGCCTGGGCTGGCGTGCGCCTGGGAGCTGAGTGGGAGGCGATCAGCCGCTTCGTCGCCCACCTGAATCGTGGCCTGGCCATCGTTGCGGTCGTGGTGGCTCTCGGCATCGGGTTTCTGGTGTGGCGGCGCATGAAGGCCCAGGGACCGCGCCGGAACCGTCTGCTGCGTCTGATCGGAGTGGCACTGGGAGACGAGGCGGACGCCGCGGCGGCTGGTGCCGATCCCGACATGGCGACGGAGGGAGCAGCCGCGCTCCTACACGAGCTCACCCATTCCGACCCGGCATTCACGCTGGATGAGCGGACGGCCATCGCGGACTACCTGCGCAGTCGCTGGGGGCTAGGGCAGCTTCCCCGCGGCTCAGATGGTCACTCAGCCGTGCCTCTCTCCGACACGCGGGAACTGATCTCGACTGTGGCCGACCGGTACGATCAGGCGCGGCGCATGGGACTCGCCGAACGGCTCTATCACATCGCGCGGAGCGACGGCACGCTGAGCCAGCACGAGGAGCGCCTGATGCTCCGCATCGGCGATCTGCTGGGGCTCAGCCCGGAGGAACTTGCCGAGGCCAGGCGCCGGGCTGGATCGTGAGCAGGGCGGAGGCGGCCGAGCGCGCGTGGCTGCTCGAGCTCTTCCGCGACTATCTCGCCCTCGAGGCCGGCCATAGCGCAAACACGATCGAGAGCTACCTTCGCGATCTGCGCCGGTTCGTGGCCTGGGGTGACTCGCTCGGTCTCGACGGTCCGCGCGCCGTCAGCCGCAAGCAGCTCCGCGAATTCGTCTACGCGCTGAAGGATCTTGGACTCTCCGCGGCGACGATTCGCCGGCAGGTCTCCGCGATCCGGACCTACTACGGATTTCTGCTGGCCGAGGGACGGGCCGAACTCGACCCGAGCGACCGGCTGGAGATGCCCCGGCGGGGCCGGCAACTGCCGGACACGCTCTCGGTCGCGGAGATGGAGGCCCTGCTCGCGGCGCCCCAGGCGGATGAACCGATGGCCTGGCGCGATCGCGCGCTCCTCGAGCTGGGGTATGGAGCAGGCCTGCGGGTGTCGGAACTCTGTGGGCTGACGCTCCCCAACCTGCTCCTGGGGGAGGGCCTGGTCCGCGTCTTCGGCAAAGGCTCGAAGGAGCGGCTGGTCCCCATCGGACGCAACGTGATTGGCGCGGTGTCCGTCTACCTTCATCAGGTGCGCCCGACGCTCGACCGCGGCGCGACGAAGGAGCGGGTGCTGCTCAACGCCCGTGGCGCGCCGCTCTCCCGGGTCGGGGCGTGGGGGGTGGTCAAGCGGTGCGCGAGAGTCGCCGGCATCCGCAAACGGGTCACGACGCATACGCTCAGACACTCGTTCGCGACCCATCTTCTCGAGGGTGGCGCCGACCTGCGCGCGGTGCAGGAGATGCTCGGTCATGCCGATCTTTCGACCACCCAGATCTACACCCACGTGGACCGCGAGTACCTCCGTTCCGTTCACCGTCAGTTCCATCCTCGAGGCTGACGCGCCGTGATAAGGCCGCTCCTGGTGGGGCTCGTGCTGGCGACGGCGGCCTGCGCTACCTATCACGCGCGCCCGCTCGTCACCGCAGAGGCCGCCACACAATTCAACGGGCGGAGTCTCGACGCGCCGGCGCTGCATGCCGCGCTCGACTCCCTCGACGTTCATCCGTCGGATTCGGGCTGGAGTGACTGGGAACTCGCCCAGGCCGCGTGGGTGCTGCGTCCGGAGCGGGCGCGGCTCGCGGCGGAGGTTCGGGTGTCGCGGGCCGCGCGGATCACGGCCGGGGCCCGGGTGACTCCGGGGCTGAACACCGAAACCGAGTACTCGTTCAGCGGCACGGGCGGCGAGTCCCGCTGGGGGCTCGCGCTGAGCGGTGTCTTCACCGTCGAACTGGGTGGCAAGCGAGGCGCGCGCCTGGGTCGCGCCAACGCGGGCGTACTGGCCGCCGTGGCGCGTCGCGACGAGGAAGCCTGGGGAGTCCGCTGGCGGGTGCATGAGGCCGCCGTGCTGCTGGCGATCGGCGAAGGTCTCCTTGCCGCGACTGGGCAGGAGCGTAACCTCGCGGACTCCGTCGCCGGATCGATCCGCCGCCGTTTTGACGACGGCGGGATCAGCGCAACCGACGTGGCGCGAGCCGACGCAAACCGCCAGGCGGCCGACGCCGAGGTCGCTGCGCGATCGCGCGACGTGGCGGAGCGCCGTGCCGCGCTCGCCGCCGCGGTCGGCATTCCCCTGGTCGAACTGGAGCGGGCGGCCCGCCGCACGGACTCGGTGACGGGCTGCGGAGGTGGCCCGTCGCGCGACTCGCTGCAGCGTCTCGCGCTCGGTGCTCGGCCGTCACTCCGTCGCGTGCTCGGGGAGTATCAGGTGGCGGAGGCGGAGGTACGCCTCGAGGTTGCCAACAGCTGGCCGGACCTGCAACTCGGCCCCGGCCTCTTCTTCGATCATGGCGTCGGCAAATGGACCATCGGCTTCGGTGTCCAGTCGCTGCCGCTCCACGGCAATCGAGGCCCGATCGCGGAAGCGGAGGCACGGCGTGAGGTTGCGGCAGAGCGGGTGGCGGAAGTCCAGCAACAGATTCTCGGCGACGTCGAGCAGGCCATGGCCGGCTGTGCGGCCGCCATGGCGGAATCGCAGGCGCTGGACGTGAGTGGAGTCAGACGGCGACTGCAGATGGTCGAATCGGCCTATGCGAGGGGTGAAGTGGGCCGGCTCGACATTGCGCTCGCGCGGCTCGAGGCGGCCAGTGCCGAGCGCCGTCTGGCCGAGGCCCGTGGACAGGCGGCGGTGGCGCGCCTCGCGCTGGAACGCGCCACCGGGCGCTGGGGTCCTGCAGCCGCGGCGAACGCGGAGAAGGAGGGCAGGTGAAACAGGGAGTCCTTGTCCTCGCGCTCCTCCTGGGTGCCGGGGGATGCAGCGGAACGCCGAAGCCGTCCAGCGATGAGGCGGGGTTGTCAGAGAAACCCGCGGCCTCGGTGGCAGCGGTGGGCGGAGAGCGCGCAATCGTGCTTGACAGCGAGACCGTGGCCCGGATCGGACTCAGGTCGGTCGTGCTCGCGCGGAGTGCACGTGTCCCTGAGCTCGAGCTTCCCGGGCAAGTCGTCGAGGATCCCGGCACGAGCGCCACGATCCGGACCGGCGTCGGGGGCCGCCTGATGGAAGTCGAAGGGCGCTCCTGGCCGCGCGTGGGTGATTGGCTGACCGCCGGGGAGACGATCGCCCAGGTCGGGGATGCCCGGCCGATCCTGGTGACACGCAGCGGCTCGGTGGTGGCGCTGCTGGCGCAACCGGGCGAACTGCTTCAACCGGGGCAGGAGCTGCTGCGACTCGTCGATTTTCGAACCGCCCTCGTGCGCGTGACGTTCGAGCCGTCGGAGGCGGCACCGCCGGTGCGCCTCGCATTGTCTGCCGGCGCCGCCGGCTCGCGCCTGACGGGGCATCTCGAGGGCGCTGCGCTTGAGGCGGATCCACTTACCCGCGCTCCGGCGTGGCTCTATCGGGTGGATGGCGCCGCAGGGCTGCGTCCGGGTGTCGCGCTGGTCGCCTACCGCCCGGACCCGCGGGGCGGTGGGGGTGGTGTGCTGGTGCCCGGTGATGCGGTGGTGCAGTGGGACGCTCTCGCCTGGGCGTTTGTCGAGCGTGCGCCGGGCACGTATGTCCGGGTCCGGGTCCCGACCGATCTCGCGGTGGAAGGCGGCTGGCTCGTGCAGCAGGGATTCACGCCCGGCGAGCGCGTGGTTGTGACCGGGGCGGGGCAGCTGCTGTCGGAGGAATTCCGGGCGCGCATCTCCGTCGGGCAGGAGGTCGGCGAGTAGCGTGCTGAACGGCATGGTGCGTTTCGCGGTCAGGCGGCCGGGCATCGTGATCGGCCTGGCGCTCACGCTGGTGGTGTACGGCGTGACGGTCGTCGCCCGCGCGAAGCTGGATGTGTTTCCGGAATTCGCGCCGCCCCAGGTGTCGATCCAGACCGAGGCGCCTGGACTCTCCCCGGATCAGGTCGAAGTCCTCGTCACGACTCCCATCGAGAATGCGGTCAACGGCGTCAACGGTCTCGCGGTGATCCGGTCGCAGTCCATCCAGGGACTGTCCGTGATCACGGTGATTCTCGCTGAGGGGACGGATCTGCTTCGCGCTCGCCAGATGATCGCCGAACGGCTGGGAGAACTGTCGGGCCAGCTCCCCGCGACCGCGCGCGCTCCGGTCCTGAGTCCGCTCACCTCCTCCTCGAGCACCGTGCTGGTGCTGGGCATCACCTCGACTCATCGGACGATGATGGAGCAGCGCAGCTTCGTGGACTGGGTGCTGCGTCCGCGCCTGCTCGCCACCCCGGGTGTGGCGAAGGTAGCGGTGTTCGGCGGGGAGGTGCGTCAGCTGCAGATTCTCGCGGACCCGCTGCGGCTCCGCGCGCACGGAATGGACCTGACCGACCTCGTCGATGCGGCCGCGCGCTCGACCAGCGTGCGCGGCGCCGGGGTCATCGATGATCCCAGCCAGCGACTCGTGGTCACCGCCGACGGCCAGCAGCTCACGCCCGCCGCGCTCGGCCAGAGCGTGCTGCGTTCCGGCCCCGGGAGTCTGCTTCGGCTCCGTGACGTCGCGGAGATTCGCGAGGGCGCCGAGACCAAGTTTGGCGATGCGCTCATCAATGGTGGCCCCGGCGTCGCCATCGTCGTGTCGGGGCAGCTCGGCAGCAACACCAAGGAGGTCGCCACCGCTGTCGACGCGGTGCTGGGGGACCTTGCGCCGGCCATCGCCGCGGCGGGGCTGGAGCTGCACGCGGATCTGTTCCGCCCGGCGGCCTTTGTCGATCTCGCGGTCCGGAACATCACGGTCGCGCTGCTGATGGGCGGTGTGCTGGTGGCGGTGGTGCTGCTGCTCTTCCTGTATGACCTCCGGGCGGCGGCGATTTCCCTCACCGCGATTCCGCTGTCCCTGCTTGCCGCGATCATCGTGCTCGACCGGTTCGGCTTTTCGCTGAACACGCTCACGCTTGGCGGACTGGCGATTGCGCTCGGCGAAGTCGTCGACGATGCCATCATCGACGTCGAGAACATCACCCGGAGGCTTCGGCTCAATCGCCAGCTGGCCGAGCCGCGCCCAGCCCGCGAGGTCGTGTGGGCGGCTTCCATCGAAGTCCGGCACAGCGTGGTCTATGCGACCTTCGTCGTCGCGGTGGTGTTCGCGCCGGTGCTGACGATGAGCGGGGTGCAGGGGGCGCTGTTCCGCCCCCTCGGTTTCTCCTACATCCTCGCGACCATGGCCTCACTCGCGGTGGCACTGGTGGTTACGCCGGCCCTTTCGCTGGTACTGCTCGCCGGGCGCGAAAGAAGTTCCCATGAGTCGGTGGTGCTGCGGGCGCTGCGGGCAGGGTACGAGCGGATCGTGGTGCGGTTCTTCGCCATCCCGCGAACCGTTGCCGTCGTGACGGCCCTGGTGTGCGTCGGTGCCCTGGCCGTGGTGCCATTTCTCGGCTCGAGCTTCCTGCCGGATTTCCGTGAGGGTCATTACGTCGTCCACATGTCGGCGGTGCCCGGCGCCTCACTGGAGGAGTCACTCCGGCTGGGACGCATGGTCACGGCGGCAATCCAGCGCGATCCCCGCGTGCTCGCCGTCACCCAGCGGGCTGGCCGGGCCGAGCTTTCCGAGGACACCTGGGGGACTCATTACAGCGAGATCGAGGTCGAACTGCGGCCGGTTGAGGGCGAGGCCGCACGCACCGTCGAGGACAGCCTTCGCGCCCACCTCGCCGGCTTCCCCGGCGTGAGCTTCGCGATCCGTGGCTTCCTGACCGAGCGGATCGAGGAGACGCTCACCGGTTCGACTGCTGAGATCGTGGTCCGGCTCTTCGGGGAAGATCTGGACAGCCTCGATGTCGCCGCGCGCCGGGTGGCGACGATCGCCCAGGGGATGCACGGCGCAGCCGACGTCCAGTACGATGCACCAGCGGTGGTCCCCGCCGCTACGATTCGATTGCGTCCCGGTCCGCTCGCGCGCGCCGGACTTGGCGCCGACGATGCACTCCGGGCGATCGAAACGGCGACGCGGGGCACCCGGGTTGCACAGACCTTTGAGGGAAACCGTGCCACTGATGTGGTCGTCCTGCTCGCGCCCGAGGCCAGGCGCCGCCCGGAAGACTTGCGGCGCCTGCCACTCCGATCGCCCGACGGACGGCTCGTGAGCCTCGGAATGGTCGCAGACGTGCACCGATCGTCGGGACGCTACATGATCTCGCACCAGGGGGCGCGGCGGGTACAGACCGTCACCGCGAATACCGCGGGCCGGGACGTCGCCGATTTCGCGGACGAACTCGCGAAGCGCCTCCATGTCCCGGGGCTGCTGCCCGTCTCTGTCTACGCGGAACTGGCGGGAACGGCCGAAGCGCAGCGGTCGGCGCAGCGGGAACTGCTGCTGCACAGCCTGATGGTCGGGGCCATCATCGTGCTGCTGCTCTGGCTGGCGTTCGGGGCGGTGGGTCGCCTCCTGCTGGTGCTTGCGAACCTGCCATTCGCGCTCGTGGGCGGACTCGTTGCCGTCACGCTCTGTGGTGCGAGCCTGTCGTTAGGTTCGCTGGTCGGGTTCGTCACGCTGTTCGGCATCGCGACCCGGAATGCCGTGATGCTGATCTCGCACTACGACCATCTGGTGCGCGCGGAAGGCAGGGAATGGGGGCCGGCGACGGCACTGCAGGGAGCGAGCGAGCGGCTCGGTCCCATTCTGATGACCGCGCTCGTCACCGGACTCGCCCTGCTCCCGCTGGCGCTCGGCAGCGGCGACCCCGGCCGCGAGATCGAAGGTCCCATGGCCATCGTCATTCTGGGTGGGCTGGCGACCTCGACCCTGCTGAGCCTGTTCGTTCTGCCAACGCTGGCGCTCCGCTTTGCGCGCTTTGCGCCGGACGAAGACGCGTAGCGCGATCTGATGGCGCGCTACGCCGCCGACGGATCGAGCCGCTGGAACCGGCTGCCGAGCCAGTCGAGGATCAGGAATGCCTCCAGCGTGAGCGCTGCCCCGGCGAGCAGCAGCGCCGGGACGAGGGCCCAGGGCCCGAGGCGCGGCCACAGCAGGTACGCCGTGCCAGCGCCGGCCACTGAGGGACCCAGCGCGGCGATGCTGAGCAGCAGCAAAGAGATGCCGGCGGTGAGCAGGTGCTGGCCCACCTGTTCAATGCCTCCTGGGCGGATTTCCGTCCGCACCCAGGCGGGGTAGAGCAGCGCGCCACCGTTCTGAATACCCACGGCGACGACATTGAGCGCGATGATGACGAGGCTCGCCGGCATCAGCGAGGCCGCTACCTGGGCGGGGGAGAGGTAGGTCGTCGCGTCACTCCACAGCCCGAACAGGGCGACCGCGCCGAGGAGGAGTTGCAGCGCGGTCAGCACCAGAGCCGAGGAAAGCACCTGCCCGGCCATCACGGCCATCCCCGAAAGCGGCCAGCTGCGGAGCAGGCTGATCTGTTGGAGCTCACTGCGAAGATCGATGCGCACCCACTGCGGCCCGAACACGGTCAAGACCAGCA
>DAINRP010000059.1:6328-14070 GCA_036741755.1 Gemmatimonadales bacterium | reverse complement strand
CCGGAACGCAAGGACAAGGCGCCCGCGATCATCGTCATCCACGAAATCTTCGGGCTCTCCAGCTGGGAGCCGACCGTCGTCGACCGGCTGGCCGCGGAGGGCTACGTGGCGATTGCGCCCGATCTGCTCTCGCCGCGCTTCGGCCTGACTCCCGCCAACCCAGACTCCGGCCGCAAACTCACCGCGCTCCTGGTTCCCGATCAGGTGAACGCCGATCTCGATGCCGCGTTCGGCTATCTCAATACCCTGCCTGCCGTCCGGAAGGACGACATCGCGAGCATCGGTTTCTGCTGGGGCGGCGGGAAGAGCTTCCGTTACGCGACCGCCAATCCGAAGCTCAAGGCGGCGGTGGTGTGCTACGGCCCGCCGCCGGATTCGACGCTCATCCCCGGCATCCGGGCCAGGGTGCTCGGGGTCTACGGTGAGGACGACGCCCGCATCAACGCCTCGCTGCCGGATGTCGAGCGGCAGATGAAGGCCGCGAAGATCTCCTTCGAGTACCGCATCTATCCGGGGACCGGGCACGGCTTCCTCCGGCCGGGCCGGAAGGGCTCGGACGGAGAGCAGGTCGAGAAGGCGTGGACCAGCATCCTGCGCTTCTATCACGACGCGCTCCACTGACCGTCCCGGCTTCTCTCAGACACCGCCGATGATCCATCACCTCGTCTGTTTCCGCTTCAAGGCCGGCACCACGCCCGAGCAGGTCGAGCGCGCCGGTCAGGCGCTGCTCGGCATGAAGGGCCGGATTCCCGAGATCCGGGAGATCCGCTGGGGCCCGAACTTCGGGCCGAGCACGAACGACTACACCCACGTCCTCACCGTCCTGCTGGACGACATGGCGGCAGTGGGCCGCTACCTCGCGCACCCGGTTCACGTGCAGGTGGTGGCGGAGGCGCTGGCGCCGATCCGCGAGGCGCGGCTGGCGATCGACGTCGAGGGGTGAGCAGGTACTGCGCGTCCCGAGCCGACGGACGCTAAGTTTCCCGGCCTATGATGCTCCCGCTCCTGCTGCTCGCCCTGCAGGCCCAGTCGCCGCTCGCCGCGCGGGCCGATACCCTGCACCCCCGTCACGACGCCATCCATCACGATGTCACGGTGGCGATCGGTGATACCGCCAACCACATCGTCGCCATCACCCAGACCACGTGGCTGCTCCGCTCGTCCGAGCCGATCGAGGTGCAGCTCGACTCCGCCTTCCGGGTGGTGCGGGTCCTGACTGACGGCGAGGGGGAGCGGCGAATGGGCCGGATCACGTATGCCGTGCTGCCGGCCGGCGGGGTCTATATCCCGCATCAGCGCCAGGCCGGCGACACCCTGCATACCTCCATCCGCTATCACGGCCCGGTGCGCGCGGGACTGGTGATCCGGACGGATTCGAGCGGGCGCCGCACCGTGTTCGCCGACAACTGGCCCGACCGGGCCCATCACTGGATCCCGCTGGAGGATCACCCCAGCGACAAGGCGACGGTCGACTTCCATGTCGAGGTCGGCGCGGGTACCCGGGTAATCGCCAACGGGCGGCTGGTGAAGATCGACACGCTGCCGCGGGGCCGTGAGCTCTGGCACTTCACCATGACGCAGCGGATTCCCCCCTACGGCATGGTGATCGGCGCCGGGCCGCTGACCTCCACCGCGCTGCCGGACGCCGCCTGCGACATCAAGTGCGTGCCACTCGCGGTGCTGAGCTATCCCGAGGACTCCGCCTGGGCAGTGAATGTGCCGTTCCGTCAGGCGGGCGACATGGTGGACTTCTTCAGCCGGCTGATCGGTCCGTTCCCCTACGACCGGCTGTCGCATGTACAGTCCACCACGATCTTCGGCGGGGTCGAGAACCCGACCGCGATCTTCTACGACGGGGACGCCTATCCGAGCCACACGCTCAGCCCGGTCACGGTGGCCCACGAGACGGCGCACCAGTGGTTCGGCGACGCCGTGACGGAGGATGACTGGCACCATCTCTGGCTGAGTGAGGGCTTCGCGACCTACTACGCCGCGCTGTGGGTACAGCATGCCCAGGGGGACAGTGCGTTCCGGGAGCAGATGCTGCGCGCCGCCCGCTCGGTGAAGCACTCGAAGGTCACCGAGCGGCCGATTCTGGATCTGGCCGCCACCGACCTGATGGGCCTCCTCAACAGCAACAACTACCCCAAGGGCGCCTGGGTGCTGCACTCCCTGCGCGGGCTTGTGGGAGACTCCGCCTTCACCGCGGGGATCCGGGAGTACTATCGGGCCTACCGCGACTCGACGGCGCTGAGCAGCGACTTCGCGCGGGTGATGAGCGAGGCGGCCGGACGGGACCTCGAGTGGTACTTCCGTCAGGCGCTCACCCAGCCGGGATATCCCAAGCTTGCGGTGACCTGGCGCTACGAGCACCAGCGGCTCACGCTGACGGTGCGCCAGACCCAGCCCGAGGCATGGGGCCGCTTCATCCTGCCGGGGCTGGTCTTCCGCATCGATGGGCGCCCTAGGGCGGCGAGGGTCGAGGGGCCGGAGACGGTCATCCAGTTCGAGAACGTGAAGCGGAAGCCGCGCGAGATTGCCGTCGATCCGGAGGGCTGGTGGCTGCTGGACGCGACGGTGGAGGAGACGAAGTGAAGCACCTCGCCCTGGGGCTGCTGGTCCTGGCCGGCTGCCGCGGGAGTCTCTCGCCGCTCTCCAACAAGATCGAAGTCGGCAAGGACCCGTATGTGGTCTTCACCGCCGATGGCGAAGGCGGGGTCGGAGACCTCTTCGCGTCACCGCTGCAGGGCGAGACCCAGTTCCAGGTCACCTTCTCCCGGGTGGACGAGCGGCTGCCCGCGCTGTCACCCGACGGCTCGATGGTGATCTTCGTGCGGTCCCGCCGGCCGGGCGACACCGGTGAGGTCTCGATCGTGACGATGAATCTGCTCAACGGGTCCGAGCGGCGGATGCCGCTCCCGGCCGGATTCGTCGCGGAGGCGACAGCCTGGTCCGCCGACGGTCAGCATCTCTATGTGCGCGGGACGACCGGAATCTTCGGCGCGGCCGCCCCGCCCGCGCACGGGGTCTTTGCGCCCGTGGATCCGGCCGAGCGGGGTGCCGCCGATTCCGCGCTCGCGGTGCTGCTCGGTGATCCTCCGCTCGCGGAAGTCGCTCCCTGCCCGTCCGGCGTGGGAGTCTGCGCGCGGCTCGGCAACGATTCGCTCGTCGCGGTAGCGGCCGAGGGCTCCAGCCCCGCGAAGTGGCCCGGGGACTCGATCGCCTATCTGGAGAAGGATGCCTGGACGGTCCGGCCGCTGGCGGGAGGCAAGACGCGGGTGCTCCGCTGGCCCCATGGGCCGGGCCACATCCGCGAGCTGACTACGTTCCGGGGAGCCGCGAAGCGGGAGTAGCTGTCTCGCGGGCGGCGATCGCGTCCCACGCCGCCTCGAGCGTCAGCGCGGCGGGGCTGCTGTCCGCCGTCCACGTTCCCGATGCCACGAGTTCCACCGCGTGCTGCACCACGGTGAACCAGATGGAGGCCCACAGCTCCGCGGGCCCCGGCCGCACCAGCCCATCCGACTTACCCATCGCGACCAGTTGCACCAGCCCGTCGAGAAATTCGCGCCGCATCGCCCTGCTCGGTTCATCGAGGTAGGGCTCGGGCTCGGTCGAGACCAGCATCCGCGTCAGTGACGGCTGGGACGCGGCGAGGTCCACGAGCTGACGGCCCAGGAGTGCAAGCCGTTCGGGCGCCTTGCGGACCCGGTCGTTCTCCAGTGTCTTGAGCAGCTCGCTCGCCGTCCGGTAGGCGTGTCGCCACGCCTCGTTCAGCAGGTGCTCCTTGCTGCTGAAGTGCCGGTAGATCGTGCCTTCGGCGACACCGGCCTGTCCGGCGAGCATCGGTGTCGTGGTGCGGGAATAGCCGGTGGTGGTGTACAGCTCAAGCGCCGCCTGCAGGAGGCGCTCGCGAGTGGCATCGCCGTCTCGTCGGGCAGGCCGAGGTTCCATGCCCGGGAATCTACCGTCTGCGCATCGGGTCGGGAAATCGTCACGGGAACTTCATGGAGGCGGAGTAGGTTTGAAAGTGGGAACTATTTCATTGTCAGGAGCTGGAGATGGATCTGAAGGCGCTGTGGGAACAGGGATACAGTTTTGCGGATTTCGTGGCGGCGGCGGCCCCGGAGCACCGTGCGCTCTGGGAGGGAATCTACCGCGCCGCCCGGGTGCCTGAGTGGGCAACGCGGCCGCCGGCAGAGGAGCGGAAGCTCCTTGTCCTGGCGGAGGACTGGTGCGTCGATACCTCGAGCACGCTGCCGGTGCTCGCGCGCTGGGTGGAGGCGACGCCCGGACTCTCGCTCCGGATTCTCAAGCGGGACGAGTATCCGGAGCTGATGGATCGCTACCTCAGCGACGGCAAACGATCGATCCCCGTGGTGCTGGTGCTCGACCGGGACTTCAGGGTACTGCGCCACTGGGGGCCATACGCGGCCCCGCTCGCCGACTGGGTACGGGAGCACAAGCCGCCGGCGCTCGTGAAGGATGAGTTCGTGAAGGGAAAGCGGATCTGGTACGCGAGGGACCGCGGCGAAACAACGCTCCGCGAGGTGATGGCCGTGCTGTAGGGGCAGGGGCGACCCCCTGGTCGCCCCATCACTGCCTCAGAACGACCAGCCCGAGCCCGAGCTGAAGACGAAGCCGTCGGGACCGGTGCCGAAGTTGAAGGTCCAGATGGTGAACCGCATGATCCGGATGGCGAGGCCGCCGCCGCCGCCGACCTTCATGTCCTTCGTCGTCACCTTGAAGCTCTCCTGCTCGAAGACCCGGCCCGCATCCACGAACGCCAGCAGGGTGAAGGCGCCAAGGTCACCCAGGTTGAGCAGATCGTGGCGCAGTTCCGCGCTTCCCATCAGGACGCCGCGACCGGCATGCCGCTGGAACAGCAGTCCGCGATTCGAGTAGGTCCCGCCCAGCACGCCGATCTCACCCTCCCACACCGGCATTTCGAATCTGGCGTTGAGGGGAGCCTTCTTCGACAGGGACGATCCGGCGATCCGGGCCGCGAAGGTGGTGCCTTCCCGGATCGGGATGTAGCCGCGCAGATCCCCCGTAACCCGGCTGTAGCCGTTCCCGCCGGTGCCCCCGCCGACCGACGCCGTGCCATAGATGCCGCGCGTCGTGTTGAACTCGTTGTCGCGGGTATCGAGCACCAGTGTCACTCGGCTGCGGAAATCGGTGTCGGTGAGATCGGCGCTACCGAGGTCGGTCCGGAAGAGTGAAGGGCCGGAGAGGTCGCTGAGATTGCTGCGTTCGATGCCGGCCGAGCCCGCCGCCCAGAGCGGCCCGGCGATCCGTCGCGAGATCTCGAAGCCGCCGAAGTAGCGGGTGCGCCGCGCCTCGTAGTAGTGCTCCTGGCTCTTGGTCACCAGGGACTTGTCGTACCCGGTGCTGTTGCCGAGCCCGAAGTAGCCGAGCCGGGTCTCACGGGTGGTGCCCAGGGTCGCGGCGAGCCGCCAGTCCTTCTTGAGCAGCGGCGCGTGGAACCGGGCGATGGCCATCCGCGCCCCGGTGAATCCGGTGCCGATATCCACCGAGAGCAGCCCGGCATAGGGCAGCCGCGCGAAGTAATCGGCCGCCTTCCGCTCCTCGAAGTGCATCGCGATGAGCGGGAAGTTGTTGCCGAGCGAGGGGAAGTAGGGATAGAAGCTGTCGCGCCACGGGGCGTCGCTGGGCTTCCACTCTTCCTGCTGGGCGGCGACCGGGGAAGCGTGGGCGGCACCGAGCACTGCGGTCAGGCCGACCGCCACGAGCAATCGCTTGAACATCACTGGGCCTTCTCGTAGAGGAATGCGGTATCGCGCACCACGGCGTCGTTACCGTCATGGGTGGCGTACGAACTGGGGTACAGTGAGGCGGACCCCGCCTCGCCGCGCTTGTTGAGCGCGTAGAAATTGAGCTGGAACTTCGGCCGGCCGCTCTCGTTGAGGAGCCGCGGCGGGGTCATGGCCACGACCCGCTTGAGGGTCTCGAGCGCGGCGTCGGTGGGCTTCATGCCGCGGCGCATGTGCTCGACGGTCAGGAAGCCGCCGCACACCATGATGTTGCTTTCGCCGAGGCCGGTGGAGCCGGCGGCGCCGATCTGGTTGTCGGTGTACTGGCCCGCGCCCACAATCGGGGAATCCCCCGCCCGGCCCGGGATCTTCCACGCGAGTCCGCTCGTGGTCGTCACCGAGGAGAGGTCGCCCTGTCCGTTGATGATGTCGAGGTTGATCGTGCCGGTGACCCGGGCCCTGAGCGGCTCGCTGTCCGGCACATCCACCCAGTCATCCTCGTGACCGCGGTTGGCGCGCCAGTGCAGCCAGGCCTCGCGCGATTCCGGGGTGAGCAGGTCCTCTTCCTTGAAGCCGTAGGAGAGCGCGAACTTCTTGGCGCCCTCGCCGACCAGCAGGATATGGTTGGTGTACTTGAGGACCAATCGCGCGACTTCGCTCGGCGTCTTGATGTTCTCGAGTGCGGCCACCGCCCCGGCCCGCCTGGTGGGCCCGTGCATGCACGAGGCGTCGAGCTGCACGATCCCTTCTTCGTTCGGCAGCCCGCCATACCCGACCGAATTGTCGGTCGGGTCGAGTTCCTGGATCTTCACGGCTTCGACCGCGGCATCCAGCGTGTCGGTGCCGCCCTGCACCAGCTGCATCGCCAGGTGAATACCCCGCTTGGCGTTGGTGGAGCCGACCGCATTCGGACGGCTCGCCGAACGGAGGATGACCGCGGGCGCTCCGGGAAGGATGTCGGCTGCGGGCTGAATCAATGACCCGGCCGCCAGCGCCGCGCCGGCGGTGCCCAGAAAGTCGCGCCGGGACAGGGAATCGGACACAGATGACTCCGGTGACAGGAGGGACAGGTGCCGTGACCGGAGGGATTTAGGCACCGGCTACCGCTCCTGTCAACTTGCCGGTGCGAGAGGGTGCGGACATTGTTCTGGACCAACATGCCTGAGGCAATTGAGTGAGTGAACGAATCCGTCGGATCCGGGGTCAGGGGTTCAATCCCTCACCGGTGCTCGCGAGCGCTCTTGGCCGCTCCGATCGGCAGGAGGCGGCGGTCGTGATGGCGTCGGTGGTCTCTCATGTCGCAATGCGCGACTCGCTGATTCCCCGGGCCTCCCATTGAACGCCTTCGGCCGCAGATTCGATCCGGCGCAACCCGACGTGCTTCCCGAACTCCGCGCCCTGATGGTCGACGCGGCGCGGCTCGACCCGGAGTCGGCGGCGCCGATCATCGCGCGCGCCTCGCTCCGGCTGCGGGAGCTGTTCCGCACCACCCAGCCGGTCGTCATTCATCCCGGTTCCGCCGCCGCACTCCGCGAGATCGGGCTCCGCTCGGCGGTGGAGCATCGGGTGCTCGCCCTGGTCGGTGGCGCCGGCGGGGAAGCGCTCGCCGATCAGGCCGAGGCGCTCGGGAAGGAGGTCCTCCGCCTGCGCGTCCCTCCCGGGCGGAGTGTCGAGCCGGCACACCTGCGGCGGTTTCTCGCCGGACCCGAGGTTGACAGCGTGATGCTGGTGCACGCGGAAATGACCACGGGCTCCATGGCGCCGCTCGCGGACCTCGTTCCGCTGGTGCGCGCCCGCCGGGACATGATGCTCTTCGTGGACGCGAGCGCCTCACTGGGTGCGAGCCGGCTGGAGACGGAACAGTGGGGTCTCGACTTCGTCGTGGCACCATCCGAGGGCCCGCTGGGCCTGCCGGCGGGGCTCGCCTTCGCGACCGCCTCTCCCCGGCTGCTGGCCCGGGCCCGCACGATC
>DAINRP010000059.1:4421-6318 GCA_036741755.1 Gemmatimonadales bacterium | reverse complement strand
CCCAGCTCGACTTCGTCGCCCATCACGCCGCCGCCGACCGGGGCGAGACGCTGGCTCCCGTCAGCCCGGCGCTCGCCGCCGTCCTGGAGCGTCAGCTGGAGCGCATCCTCGATGTCGAGGGATTGCCGGCCAGGTGGGATCGCCACGGGAGCATGCGGAGCATGGTCGAAGCCTGGGCAGCCGGCAGGAATATCCGCCTCTTCGCCGCCGAGGCGCGGCGCGCCGATGCGCTGACCACAATCGCGTTAGGCGCTTCGCGGAATGGCGCGGCGACTGCAGCGGCGCTGGCTGCCGAGGGATGGCGGGTCGGGGTCGCGGAGGGCGGGACGGGGGGAGAGCTGCTGCGGATCGGGCATGCGGGCGATCTGCAGCCGAGCCATCTCGAGGGACTGCTGGAGGCGCTGGGGAGAGTGCTGGGCGACGCGCGGAGTGAGGGGTAGTCTGCGTAGCCGGCCGTGCAATCCTCCTAGCGGTGCTAGTCCACCTTGAACTTCCCCACTTCGCCGAAGAGCGCGTTCGCCGTTTCGGCGAGTGCATGCGAGGAGCCGGCAACCTGCTCCGTCGAGGCCGAGAGCTGCTGAGCGCTCGCGGCGATTTCCTCTGCCGCGGCAGCGACATCCTCGGTGCCGCTCGACACCTCCTGCATCCGCCCGGCGATTCCTTCGACCAGTGACCGGACCTCGCCGGACGATCGCGAGACCTGCCGGCTCCATTCGTCGGTCTGCTCCGCCTCGGCGGCGACCTTGGCGAGTCCCTCGGCCGCCTTGTGCGCGGTCGCGCGCGCGGCCTGGCCGCCCTGCGCGAGCCGGAGGAGCCGGTCGCGAGCCGTCGCCACCCGCTCCTGCACCATGCGTACGGTGTCGCTGGTCAGACTCGCGGCCTGCGCCGCCTGGCCCGCCAGCTTGCGGACCTCCTCGGCGACTACCGCGAAGCCGCGGCCCTCGTCGCCGGCGCGCGCCGCTTCGATCCCGGCATTCAGCGCGAGCATATGCGTCTGACGGGCGATCGCCTTGGTCTGAATCACGAATTGCCCGATCTCTTCGGATGCCGAGGCCAGCGCAGTGGCCTCCTCCGCACCCAGCTCGATCTCTGCCGCCAGCCGCTGCAGCTCATTGGAACTCAGGTCGAGCTCGTCGCGGTGGTCCCGCGCCAGCTTGGCGAGTGCCGCGTTGCGGGCAGCCGCCTCACCGGCGCTGGCGGCCAGCGACTCGGCGATATGCAGAATCTTCTCGGCGTCCTCCGCCGCCAGCCGTACCAGCGCGGCCTGCCGCGTGGCCCGGCCGGTGAGTTCGTTGCAGGTGCCGGAGACCTCTTCCGTGGAGGCACTCATCTGCTCAGTTGAGCTGGAGATCTCCTGAGCCATCGCGGCGGCCTCCTGCGAGCTGGACCGGATCGCGCTGACCAGGTTGCGGAGCTCCTTGACCATCGTTCCCACCGCCTGCGTCAGCATGTCGGCCTGATCGGTGCCGAGGGTGTTGAGGGCGACCGTGAGATCCCCCTTCGCGACGCGGGTCGCGACGACCACGGTATTGCCGAGGGGCCGGAGGATGTTGCGGGTGGTCCAGCTGACGACGAAGGTGACGACCAGGAGGCCGAGCAGCAGATACACCGCCAGCGCCGCACCGAGTGGGACCCAGAACTCCGCCGTGGCATGCTCGCGGCCGTAGAAGCGCCAGAGGATGCCGGTCATGACCAGCCCGAGCGCGACGACGAGCAGCCCCGCCGTGAGGTACATCTTGCGCACGAAGAGCTTGCGGTTGTTGCCGGCCATGCTCGGGATAAGTTGAGGGAAGTTGGGAAGTTAGGGACGCTGGACGGGGCGGGGCAAGGGAGGACTAATTAGGTGCCTAGTGCCTGGTGCTTAGTGCCTAGTCGGTGCAGTTCGGATGAGGATGGC
>DAINRP010000059.1:0-4321 GCA_036741755.1 Gemmatimonadales bacterium | reverse complement strand
GGTGCCTAGTGCCTGGTGCTTAGTGCCTAGTCGGTGCAGTTCGGATGAGGATGGCCTCCAGGATCGCACCACCAAGCACTCGGCACTAAGCACTAAGCACTTTTGGGCCCCTCCCCCTGCCTCCGACGCCGAGATTCGGTAGATTCCCGCCCCTATGACTGACATGCCGCCGGACAACAGTTACCGCCCCGACCAGATCGAGGCGAAGTGGCGCGCCCGCTGGGCCGAGCGCGGTACCAACCAGCCCGATCTGGACCACCCGACCCGCCCCTTCTACAACCTGATGATGTTCCCGTACCCCTCCGCCGAGGGGCTGCACGTGGGGAACATGTTCGCGTTCACCGGCAGCGATGTGTATGGCCGGTTCAAGCGGCTGCAGGGGCATACCGTCTTCGAGCCCATCGGCTATGACGCCTTCGGCATTCACAGCGAGAACTACGCACTGAAGGTCGGCAAGCATCCGGCGGATCTGATTCCCCAGAACATCGCCAACTTCCGCCGGCAGCTGGAGCGGATCGGCGGGATGTTCGACTGGCGCCACGCGCTGAGCACGACCGATCCCGAGTACTACAAGTGGACCCAGTGGATCTTTCTCCAGCTGCTCAAGGCGGGGAAGGCCTACAAGAAGAAGGCCGGAGTCAACTGGTGTCCCTTCGACAAGACGGTACTCGCCAACGAGCAGGTCATCGACGGCAAGTGTGAGCGCTGCGGCACCGCAGTCGAGCAGCGCTTTCTCGAGCAGTGGTTCTTCCGGATCACCGACTACTGCGACCGCCTGCTGGCCAATCTCGACGGGCTGGACTGGTCGGACACCACCAGGACCGCGCAGCGCAACTGGCTGGGCCGGAGCGAGGGGGCGGAGATCACCTTCCCTCTCCACGGGCTCCCCACCCCACGCAGTGGGGAGGGGCCGGGGGGTGGGGGCATCACGGTCTTCACTACCCGCCCGGATACGCTCTATGGCGCCACCTTCATGGTGCTCGCCCCCGAACATCCGCTGGTCGCGCAGCTCACCACGGCCGATCGGAAGGCTGAAGTCGATGCCTACGTGAAGGCGGCGGCGGCACAGGACCTCGTGAGCCGCAAGGTCGGTGACCGGGAGAAGACCGGTGTCTTTATCGGCGCGCACGCGACCAATCCGGTGACGGGGAAGCCCGTACCGGTCTGGATCGCCGACTATGTGCTGATGGAGTACGGCACCGGCGCCATCATGGCGGTGCCGGCGCACGACGAGCGGGACTTTGCGTTTGCAACGAAGTACGCGCTGCCGATCGTGCGGGTGTTGGCGGAATCCGGGGACGGGCGGAGCGACAGCTCCGCCCCTGCGGAAGCGATCGTCGAAACCGACGGCATGGTGCTCGTCAATTCCGGCCGCTTCGACGGCATGGCCGCCGAGGCGGCCATGCGCGCGATCACGCAGCAGCTGGCCAGTGAGGGCCGGGGCAAGGCTGTGGTGCAGTTCCGCCTGCACGACTGGTGCATCTCCCGGCAGCGCTACTGGGGCCCGCCGATCCCGGTGATCTACTGCGACGGCTGCGGCGCGGTGCCGGTCCCCGAAAAGGACCTCCCCGTTCTGCTGCCGGCCCTCGAGGACTTCCGGCCCGACGATTCCGGCATCTCGCCGCTCGCCCGGCACGAGGAGTGGTACTACGTCCCCTGTCCGACCTGCGGCAAACGGGCTCGGCGCGAGACCGACGTCTCCGACACCTTCCTCGACTCGGCCTGGTACTACCTCCGCTATCCGAGCACCGAGTTCCACGACCGGCCGTTCGACAAGACCCGGACGAAGACCTGGTGCCCGGTCACGACCTACATCGGCGGGAACGAGCATGCGGTGCTGCACCTGTTGTACTCGCGCTTCCTCGCGATGGTGCTGAAGGACCTCGGTCACATCGAGTTCGAGGAGCCGTTCACCCGCTTCCGGGCGCATGGGCTGATCGTCAAGGACGGCAGCAAGATGTCGAAGTCGCGAGGCAATGTGGTCATCCCCGACGAGTATATCGCGCAGTGGGGCGCCGACACCTTCCGCATGTACCTGATGTTCCTGGGGCCGCTGCAGGAAGGGGGCGACTTCCGCGACGCCGGCATCAACGGCCCGCGGCGCTTCCTCGACCGGGTCTGGCTCATGGTCGGCGACACCACCACCGGCGGCGAGATCCCGAAGGACCTCGTCACCCGCTGGCATGCGACCAGGAAGAAGGCGGCCGAGGATATCGAGGGGCTGCGCTACAACACCGCGATCGCCGCGCTGATGGAGTTCGTCAATGCAATCAAGGAGGCGGGCTCGCGCGACCGCGCGCTGATCCAGGATCTCGTGGTGATGCTGGCCCCCTTCGCGCCGCATTTTGCCGAGGAGTGCTGGGAGCGGCTGGGGCACACGACGACCGTCTTCGACGCCGGCTGGCCGAAGTGGGACGAATCACTGGTCGTGTCGGACGAGATCGAGCTGCCGGTACAGGTGAACGGCAAGACGCGGTCGAAAGTGGTGGTCGCGCGGGGCGCGGATGAGGCGACTGTGCTCGCTGCGGCACTCAAGGACGAGACGACGAAACGGTTCGTGGGGGAGAAGCCCCCGAAGAAGGTGATCTACGTCTCGAATCGGCTGCTGAACATCGTGATCGGCTGAACGTCGCGGTGGCGCCTGTCCGCAGGCGCTACCGTCTCGGCCGCCCCATCTCGCGCCAGTCCTCCTGGAATTCCGTGGCCGGATTGAAGTTGGGTGAGTCGGAGAGGATGTATTCGCCTTTTCCGTTACTCCACGCCGCCGTATAGCCGCCGACCAGCTCCACCTTTTCATTGCTGCGCGGATCGATGTAGGTCTCGACCCCGCGAATCGTCTGCCCGAACTGCTCCGCCATCCGGTCCTGCACCACCTGGTTTTCGCGATAGGTCTGCTGGATGCTGTTGCTGATGTAGTCCTGCGCTTCCCGCCAGATCCGCTGCCGGTCCATCGCGCCCTGCTGCTGAATCCTCCCCACGTTCCGAAGCCACGCACCCACCGCCGCGGCGTATTGCGGGCTGGCCCGCAACGAGGCCAGCATGGTGGCGAACAGCTTGGCGTTCTGGTCGAGCTGTCCACGGGGCGCCCAGGTGCCGATGACGTTGTAGGCCATGACCTGGAAGTTGTTCGCGGTCATCGCAACGCCACCGTTCATCAGGGCGGCGGTGCTGGCGGACGGCGCCGCGATCGTCGCGATGGTGGCCGACATCCACTCCTCCACCGGCTGGTTGCCCAGCTGATACTGCGCCCGCACCCGGCCCGCCTCCGCCCGGTAACCGCGCAGCAGGCCCTGCTGCACCATGGGCCCGTAGGTACCCGCCATCTTCTGCTGCTCTGCCTGCGCCAGTCCCTGCAGCGGCTCGGCCGCCACGACCCTCGCGCCCTGGCGCACCCGGGGCAGCACCATGCGGGAGAGGAAATCGGGTGGATTGACCAGCGGATTGGCATCGCACGCCATGTTGCTGGCCGCGCTCTGCTGCATCGTCTGCTGACTCATCTGATCGTCGGACCAGACCCAGGAATACTGTGGCAGGATCTCGAAGCCGGTGAGCCCATTGGGGGAGCGGGCCCGCCACCGGACCTGGATGATGTTCTGGGGGCAGCGGGTCATGCCCTGCGCCCAGGTCACGCCTCCTTCCACCTGCCAGTCCGAGGGGACCAGCAGCCGGGCAACTTCGACCGGCGCGCCCCACCCCTGTGCGTCCATGATCTTTACGAGGCGCATCCGCATGACGCCGCTCCGGGTGCGAGGAGGTGCCGCGCGCTGCCCCTGTGCGACGCCGTCCAAAGGCACGCCGGCGATTGCGAGCAGGGTGAGCAGGGCGATGGTTGAGAGTCTCGTCATTCCGCGATCCTTGTCGTGGCTTGAGCGGGAAGCGCGATCCGGTACAGCCAGCGTTCGATTGATACCCTTCGCTGCCGTGGTGCAGCCAAGATCGGTGCATGCCGTCACGTCGCCGGGGTCTCGCACTGCATGCCCGCGCTCGGGAACTCCGCTCGAGCCCTACTGCTGCTGAGGCGAAGGTATGGGAACTGCTTCGACTCCGCCGATGCGGAGGTGCTCGCTTCCGGCGCCAGCATGTCCTCGCCGGCTTCATTGTGGACTTCTATTGCCCGGCACTCCGCCTGGTCGTGGAGCTGGAGGGTGCCGTCCAGGACGATCCCGAACGACGAAACTACGACGACCTCAGGCAACGGGAGCTCGAGGGGCGCGGCTACCGCGTGGTCCGGATCAGGAACGAGATGGCGAACGCGGTGCGCCTGCGATCGATCGTGCTGGATGCGAGCAAAGGGTGAAACTCGTAGATCGTTCCCCTCCCC
>DAINRP010000058.1:0-14080 GCA_036741755.1 Gemmatimonadales bacterium | reverse complement strand
CATCGCCGTCGAGGAAAGCCGGCTGGGCATCCCGCTCCTGGTCGGCCGCGATGTCGTCCACGGATTCAAGACCGTCTTTCCCATTCCGCTTGGTCAGGCCGCGAGCTGGAACCCCGACCTCATCGCCCTGGGCGCCAGGATCGCCGCGCTCGAAGCCGCCGCGGCCGGCATCAACTGGACCTTCGCCCCGATGGTCGACATCGGACGGGATCCTCGCTGGGGACGGGTCGCTGAGTGTCTCGGCGAGGATCCCTATCTGGCCGGTGTCCTGGCCGCCGCGATGGTCCGCGGCTTCCAGGGCGACGACCTGACCCAGCCCGGCAGCATCGCCGCCTGCGCCAAGCATTTCGCCGGCTACGGCGCCTCCGAGAGCGGGCGCGACTACAACACGACCAGCATTCCCGACCACGAACTGCGCAACGTGCACCTCCCGCCATTCAAGGCGGCGGTGGACGCCGGGGTCGCCAGCCTCATGACCTCGTTCAGCGACCTCAACGGCGTGCCCGCCACCGGCAACGCGATGCTCCTCACGGACATCCTCCGCGGAGAATGGCAGTACGACGGGTTCGTGGTGAGCGACTGGGAATCGGTACGCCAGCTCGCGGTGCACGGCCTCACGCCCGACGACCGGGAGTCCGCCTACGAGGCGGCGAATGCCGGGTGCGACGTGGAAATGACGAGCACCACGTACGCCGACCATCTCCCGTCGCTGGTGGAGGAGGGGCGGATCTCGCAGCAACAGCTCGATGCCATGGTCGCCAACGTGCTGCGCGCCAAGTTCCGGCTGGGGCTCTTCGACGACCCGTTCACCGATCCCGCACGATGCCCGGCCGCGCTCAACCCTGAGCATCTCCAGGCCGCGCACACGGCGGCGGTCGAGAGCGTGGTCCTGCTCAAGAACGACCACGGCCTGCTGCCGCTCGCCCGGGGCGGATTGCAGACGCTCGCTGTCATCGGTCCTCTCGCCGACGATCCGTACGAGCAGCTGGGCACCTGGATCTTCGACGGCGTCCCGGAGGCCAGCCGGACGGCGCTGCCGGCCATTCGGAACCTCGCCGGTGATCAGGCCACGGTGCATCATGTCCGGGCCCTCGAGACCACCCGCAGCCGGGACCGGTCCGGCTTCGCCGAGGCGGTGGCGCTGGCGGAACGCTCTGACGCCGTCATCCTCTTTCTCGGCGAAGAAGCCATCCTGTCAGGCGAGGCGCACTGCCGCGCGGACATCGGCTTGCCCGGAGCGCAGGAGGAGCTGATCGAAGCGGTGGCCGCGACGGGCAAGCCGATCGTCCTGGTGGTGATGGCCGGGCGGCCGCTCGCTCTGGAACGGGTCGTCGGCAAGGTGCAGGCGCTGCTCTATGCCTGGCACCCGGGTACCATGGGCGGGCCGGCGATCGCTGAGCTTCTGTTCGGAGTTGCGTCGCCGTCAGGCAAACTTCCCGTCACGCTCCCCCGGGTCACGGGCCAGATTCCCATCTACTACGCGCACAAGCAAACCGGCAAGCCAGCGACCCCTGCGTCTTTCATCTATATCGACAACATCGAGCCGCGGGCACCGCAGGTGTCCGTGGGGAACACCTCGTTTCATCTCGATGCCGGTTATACGCCGCTCTATCCCTTCGGGTTCGGGCTGTCCTATGCGGCGTTCGAATATGGAAACATCAGGACCAGCAGCCCGGTCATGAAGCTGGATGGCGCCATCACCATCAGCGCCGATGTCACGAACACCAGCGACCGCGAGGGGGAGGAAGTCGTCCAGCTCTACGTTCGAGACCTGGTCGGCAGCGTCACCCGGCCGGTAAGAGAGCTCAAGGGCTTCGAAAAGGTCCGACTCGGCCCCGGCGAGCGCCGGACCGTCGGCTTTGCGCTCGTGGCCAGCGACCTGGCGTTCTACGGCCGAGCCATGCGGCTCGGGGCGGAGCCCGGCCGCTTCCACGCCTGGATCGGCGGGAGTTCCGAGGCTGACCTTCAGACCGAATTCTTGCTTGCCGCCGCCCACACTTCGTGAATCACCGAGACGCCAAGATGAGTGCATCGCCTGACGATCGCGAGATCGCCCAGAAGGTCGAGGGCCTGCTTGCCCGTATGAGCGTGGACCAGAAGCTCGGCCAGATGATTCAGACCGAGCGGATGGCCACCACTCCCGAGGATGTGAAGACCCATCACCTCGGCTCGATCCTGAGCGGTGGCGGCTCCACGCCCGGGAAGAATCAGCCGGCAGACTGGATCGCCATGAACGACGCCTACTGGATGGCGTCGATGAGTACGGACGGCGGTCGACTCCCGATTCCCATCATTTACGGAGTCGACGCGATCCACGGGCACGCCAATGTGCTGGGAGCCACCGTCTTCCCGCACAACATCGGACTGGGCGCGGCCCACGATCCCGACCTGGTCGAGCGGGTCGCCCAGGTCACCGCCCGTGAGATCCTTGCCACGGGAGTGGAGTGGACCTTCGCGCCGACGCTCGCCGTGGCGCGGAACATCTGCTGGGGCCGGACCTACGAGAGCTACTCAGAGGACACGGCCCTCGTCGCCTCGTATGCGGGCCGCTTCGTCCGCGGGCTGCAGGGCGATCTCGGCCGGGACTCGGTGGTGGCGTGCGTCAAGCACTGGGTGGGCGACGGCGGCACCACCAACGGCGTCGATCAGGGCAACACCGTCCTGCCCGAGGACGAACTGGTACGCACCCACATGGCGCCGTATCTCCCCGCCATCGCCGGCGGCGTTCTCACGGTCATGGCCTCGTTCAACAGCTGGAACGGCAAGAAGTGCCATGGCCACCGCTATCTGCTCACCGACGTCCTGAAGGGCAGGCTGGGCTTCTCCGGGTTCATCATCTCGGACTGGGACGGCGCCGACTACCTGTCCCGGGATTACACCGAGGCGATCGCCATGGCGGCGAACGCCGGCATGGACATGTTCATGGTGTCGCTCGACTGGCGGCGCTGCCTGAATACACTCAAGACGCTGGTCGGCAACGGCACGGTGCCGATGGAACGGGTGGACGATGCGGTGCGACGTATCCTCACGGTGAAGCACCGCTACGGACTCTTCGATCGTCCGCGGCCGGCGGAACGCTACTGGTCCCGCCAGGACTGTCTTGGCGCGAAGGAGCATCGCGCGGTTGCGCGGGAGGCCGTCCGCAAGTCGCTGGTGCTGCTCAAGCACGAGGGCGGCCTCCTGCCGCTCTCGCGCAAGGCACGCATCCTGGTGGCGGGCAAGAACGCCGACAACCGCGGTCATCAGTGCGGCGGATTCACGGTCGCCTGGCAGGGGACATCGGGGAACGACTTCATCCTCGGCGGTACGTCCATCTGGGAAGGGATCAAGTCGGTGGCGCCGGGCGCGGCGCTCAGCGTCGACGGCACCGCGGCGGATCCCAAGGCGCACGACGTCGCGATCGTGGTGATCGGAGAGCGGCCCTACGCGGAGGGCATGGGAGACATCCGGACCGAGGAGGTGGTCGGTGCCGGCTCCGGGCCCCGAAGCGGGGCAGGAGAGAGCCAGGCGGGTGACCCGATCGGGGCGGGCTCGGGACCCGGGGGTGTCACCACCCGGCTCCCCGCGTATGGCAAGTCCATCGAACTGGCCACGCTCCATCCCGAGGACCTCGCGACCATCCGGACCATCCGGGCGCAGAAGATCCCGGTCGTTGTGGTGCTGGTCTCGGGGAGGCCGCTGGTGATCAATCAGGAGCTTGCCGAAGCCTCCGCCTTCGTGGCGGCCTGGCTGCCCGGCTCGGAGGGGCAGGGGGTGGCCGACGTCCTCTTCGGCGACCACGACTTCCAGGGCACGCTCTCGTTCGCCTGGCCGGCCAGCGCGAGCGAGCCCAGGCAGGCTCTCTTCCCGCTCGGCTTCGGGCTCCGGCAGGGGTAGCGCCGCCCGCCTTGCGCTGCACAAACGAGAAAGCCCGCCGCGATCGCGGCGGGCTTTCTCTGTTCGTCTCCTGCGGCTAGGTCGCCAGGGCTTCGGTCGGTTTGCCCCGTCGTTGCTCCAGTTCGCGGCGCACCTCGTGGGCCCGCTCCTCCGTGATGTGGTACGTGGAGAAGATCCAGATGGCGACGCCCGAGGCGATCATCGGGATCAGGGCATCGGACAGCCGCAGCAGGATGATGGTTCGGGCCGTCTGCTGGCCCGTCAGCGCGACGTCGAATCCGGTCGCATTGAGCAGGAAGCCTCCCCCGGCGAGCGCCGCGGCCATGCCGAGCTTGACCACCCACCAGTAGATCGCGCCGAACATCCCTTCGCGCCGCTGCCGGGTCTCCAGTTCGTCGACGTCCACCACGTCGGCGATCATCGAGCCCATCAGGGTGAACAGTCCGCCGAGGCCGAAGGCCATGAGGGGCACAGGCAGGAGAAGCAGCAGCGGGTAGGTGGGGCTGTAGCAGAACCACTTCAGTCCATACCCGACCATCGATATCGCGGTGGACACGACGAAGGCGCGCCGCTTGCCGATCTTAGTCCCGAGCCAGGTGACGAGGAAGATCACGCCGAAGGTCGAGATAGCGCCGAGGGTGCCGGCGTAGCCGGCATACTGCGCACCGGCTTCCTTGTCGCCACGGAAGACGTAGTAGATGATCACGTACAGCTGGAACGACGAGATCATGATGAAGCCGTTGAAGACCAGAAAGGTCGCGGCGCACAGCTTTCGAAACGGCTTGGAGCGCAGCGTGGTGCCGAATCCGTGGAAGAACTCGGCCAGGTTCCGGCGCACGGCCGCGGCGCCCGATTCCCGGGCCGCGCCGGCCTGTTCCACCTCGGCGATGTGCTTGAAGCGTTCTCTGAGGAAGATGGCCGGCAGCACGCCGACGCCGATGGTCACGAGGGCGATGGCGATCGAAAGTCCCCGCGCTCCGGCCGCCGGATCGGGGAACCAGGCCTTGTGGGTCATGATCCAGAGGAACCACGGCGAGATGACGTAGGCGAGCTGTCCGATGAAGTTCTGGACGCCCATCAGCCGGGTCCGCTCGTGGTAGTCCGGGGTCAGTTCATAGCCGAGCGCCACCCAGGGCGCGGCGAAGATAGTGTACGCCACGTAGAACAGGACCGAGAAGAACAGGAAGTACCAGGCGTAGAAGCTCTCGGTCTTGCCAGGCGGCAGGTGCCAGAGGATGACGTAGGTGATTCCCGACAGGATCGCGCCGGCGAAGATGTAGGGCCGGCGCCGCCCCCAGCGCGAGCGGGTGTTGTCGGAGATGTAGCCCATCAGCGGGTCGATCAGCGCATCACTCACCCGGGGGATGGCGCCCAGCAGCCCGACCAGCGCCGGGTTCATCCCCAACCCGAGGTTGAGGATGACGATCATGCCGCCGATCGCCGCCGCCAGCAGGTTGTTCACGAAGGCGCCCATTCCGTACGCCAGCTTGCGCGGGAACGAGATCCGGTCCTCGGGCGCCGTCTGGTAGTGCGCTATCCGGTGCTCGCCGGTGAGCGGCGGGATCCGCGAGTGCCAGGCCGCGACTGCCAGCCGCGCGACCTTGCCGAGACGGGAACGGAGGCTCACTGCCGGTACACCCGGACCCAGTCAATCACCATCTGCTGCGGGAAGGCCGTGCCGTTCGGCGGGCCCGGGGGGCCGCCGCCGACCGCCAGGTTGAGGATCAGGTAGAAGGGGTGATCGAACACCCAGTCGCCCGGCGGGTAGGTCGACTTGATGGACTGATACAGCGTGCTGTCCACGAACCAGTTGATCCGGTCCGAGCTCCACTCCACCGCGAAGGTGTGGAAGCCGGCATCGAAGCGGTCACCCACGGGAAGATCGTAGCTGCGATTGATCGCGTTGGGCCCGGAGTACCCCGGCCCGTGGAGCGCGCCCTGCACCCTGCTGGGCGCCCGGCCGAAGTTCTCCATGATGTCGATCTCGCCTGCCTTGGGCCATCCCACGCTGGGGAGGTTGGCGCCAAGCATCCAGAAGGCCGGCCAGATGCCGGTGCTGGTCGGTATCTTGATCCGCGCCTCGAAGCGGCCCTTCTCCTGCTCGTGCAGGCCCGCGGTGGTCAGCCGGGCCGAGGTGTAGGGACTGTTGACGCAGGGCTGGGCGGCGTCGCCACGGGCTGGTCCGGAATAGGTCTCCTGGAGGGCGGTGATCACCAGATTGCCGGCGCCGTCGAGCGCGGCGTTGCTCGGCCGGTCAGTGTAGCACTCCAGCTCGTTGTTGCCCCAGTTCGTCCCGAGATCGAACTGCCAGTTGGCGGGGTTCGGAAGTTGTCCGGCGGTCCCGTCGAAATTGTCCTCCCACACCAGGCTGAGATTCTTGAGCGGTTCGGGTTGCGTGAGGCAGCCGGTGAAGCCGGCCACGGCGGCCGCGAAGAGGAGGTGGTGTTGCTTCATGGCTGGCTCGGTCGGTGAAAGGGTTCTTGTTAGCGCGCGCCAATTGTCGGGAACAGCGTCGGATCGGTCAGGGCAGCATCGAGAACCATGGTCGCGGCCCCGATCGCGAAACCGCGTGGCCCCAATTCGCTGGCCCGGATCTCCGATGAAGCCATGGAACTCACAAAGGTCCTGTGGCGCACCGTCTCCCGGAGCGGTCCGAGGAGTCGTTCGCCGAGTCTCGAAATTCCGCCGCCCAGGATGACCACGGACGGGTTCATCAGGTTGAGCAGGCCCGCCACGGCGACGCCGAGATGCTCGGCCGCGGTACGGATCACCTGAAGCGCGAGGGGATCGTCCGCAAGGGCCGCTTCTTCAATGCCGGTGATGGTCACCTTGCCGCGATGCAGCACGCTGTCGGGAAAGTCCGGCAGCAGCTTCGTGGCCAGGGCGACCAGTGCCTGGCTTCCGATCAGCGTTGCCAGGCAGCCCCGGTTGCCGCACACGCAGGCCTCCCCCCGGGGGTCGATGGTGAGATGGCCGATTTCTCCGGCCACTCCGCTCGAACCGCGATAGACCTGGCCGCCGATCAGATGTCCCGAGCCTATGCCCGTGGCCAGCTTGATATAGGCGAAGTTGTCGAGGCCACGGCCGGCGCCCCACCAGTGCTCGGCCAGGGCGGCGAGGTTCGCATCGTTGTCGACCAGCACCGGGACCTTGAACTTCGCGCGCAGGACCTCGAGCCGGTTTCGTCCCTGCCACAGCGGCATCGCGAGCAGCGACAGCCGGTCCGGGTGCTGCTGATCGACCGGGCTCGGGACAGCCACGCCGATGCCGACCAGGAGCTGCCGTCGGCCTCCCCATTTCGTCAGGCAGGCCGCGCAGAACTCGGCGGCCAGCGCCAGGGTTCCCTCGGGATCCGACCGCACCGGATGATCACGATGTTCCCACGCCAGCACCCGGCCGCGGAGATTCGTCAGCACGACCGAGACGTGCGTGGCGCCGACGTCGACGCCGAGAATCACGAAGGCGTCGTCCTGGAACTCGAGGACGATGGGGCGGCGCCCCCCCCGCGACGCCCCGACCCCTGCCTCGGCGACGAGCCTCGTCGACAGCAGCAGGGAGGCGATCTCCGACACCGTCGAGCGCGAGAGGCCCGCCCGTCTGGCAATTTCGGCCCGCGAGATCCGTCGCTCGGCCCAGATGAGGTGCAGTACCGCATCGGCCAGCCTGCGCGGTCGCGCCGAACCAGCGCGCCCGTTGCCGTCATGCACCTGCGTTGGTTCCGCCATCGCTGCCTTTCACGGCTGTTGCCAGCCGCCCCCACGGTCAGGATCAGTGGTGCAGGAGCACGTTACCCAGATGGACCGTATTGGGGTCGCCCGGCATGATCAACTGGGCGAGGTGGCCCCGCGCCGAAAGACCGGTGAAGGGGGACAGCTTCGGGGCTGGACACGCCGGCGGCGTGCCCAGCCCTCCCTGCTAGTTGTGGAAGTAGACGTTGTCGATGTACAGCACGGTCGGTCCCGCCGCCACGAAGAGCAATTGCTGGATCTTGTCCTTGGCGGTGAGCCCCGTGAAGCTCGAGAGCGGGATGTCCAGCGAGACCCAGTTGCCGCTGGCGAATGCTCCCGCCTGATACCTGCCGATCGCCGCGGTTCCAGCCGGGTCATTGACGAGCTGGATCTCGAGATTGGACGACGGGTTCGGCGACCAGACGTCCACATGGAAGTGGGTCATGGTGGTCGCATTCACCGTGTTCGCCGGGGTCGCGAGCCCGAATTCGACGCCGACGAAGTTGAACAGTGAGTACTGCTTCACCGGATGGGTGTTGATCAGGTACGGATCCAACAACGTGTTGCAGCAGGTGCTCCAGCCGGTCTGCCAGGTGTCCACGCCTTGATTGGTGTAGGCGCTGCTGAACAGCGAGATCACGTTCGCCGCCGGAACCGTCGGCGTCGTGGCAATCGTGGTCGGAACGCCCAGCGGTGCGGTCACCGTGATGGGCGCGTTCCCCGCGACCACGATGCCATGCATGGTGGCGGTGATGTTGGCCGTGCCGCCCGAGACGCCGGTGACCAGTCCGTCCGCGCTGACAGTCGCGACGCCGGGGTTGCTGGAGGTGAGGGTGTACCAGCGCCAGGCCACATCGGTCAGCTTGCCGCCGTTGGGCAGCGCCGGGACGGTCCAGTTGACCGTGTTCGGTGCCGGGTTCATCTGCGCCGGCGTGCCGACAGCGACCGTCAGGCTCGGCCAGGCGGCAAGGGCGGCGGTCGGCGGCCCGACCTGGCCGACGGGCAGGTTCTCGTACTGCACGTCGTTGAACCAGACCGTGTAGTTGTTCGGCCCGTCGGCGAAGTGGAAGAGCCCGTCATAGTTCACGAACTTGCTCGGGTCCGGCAGCGGGATGATGAACTTCTGGAACGTCGTGGTGAGCGGAATCCCGATCGCCTCGGCGTTGAGCAGGTTGTTGGTCCCGTTGTTGCCGATGCCGACCTTGAGCGTGCTCGTGGCCGCGCTTCCCTTGGCCCAGAAGGTCAGGGCGTTGAAGGAGGAGAGGTCCCGAGGCAGAGAGGCCGCGAAGGCGCCGCCCGAGTACCCGCCCGAGCCGGTGATGATGGCCTTGAACGAGCTGCGGCCATTGTTCGTCGTGCCGGCGTCGATCGAGACTGCGTTGGTCGCCCCGCCGAAGTCGACGAAGCTCACCCCGGGGTCAAAGCCGCCGAAGAAGACCAGGCCGCCGGTGCTGCCCGTGGCCACCGTCACGACGACGCTGTCGCTCAGGCCGGAGGCCGTGTGGGTGGCCGTGATCGTGGCCGTGCCGACCGCGACCGCGGTCACCAGACCCGACCCGCTGACGGTCGCCACGCCGGTGGCGGAGGAGTTGAAGGTCGAGCCGGCGGTCAGGTTGGCCGTCGAGGCGTCGCTGTAGGTACCGGTCACCGTCAGTTGCTGGGTTCCGGTGGGGATCAGGCTTACCGGCTTCGGCGTAATCGCGACCGATGACAGTGTCGGTGCCGCGCCGCTCGTGTAGAGGTAGACGTTGTCGACGTAGAACGTGCTCAGGGTGCCCGAGATGACCATCTGGGCGAGGTGCGCCTTGGTGACCAGGCCGGTGAAGGCCGACAGGGGCACGTCGATCCCGACCCAGCTCCCCGTGGCGAGGGGCGGAGTGGACGCGTTGGTGAAGGTCAGCTCCTGCTCCACGTCATCGCCGCCGCCGAAGGCACCGTCGGCCCCGAAGTCCACCAGCTTGACCTTGAAGGTCGCGCCGGCCGACGTCTGGTCCGGCGTCCAGATATCCATGTGGAAGCCGGTCATGGCCGAGGCATTCACCGGCGCCGAGGTGAACTCGATCCCGGCGAAGACCACGTTGGTGTACTTCTTGGTGGCGTTGCCGGCGATCACCGTGTCCGCCACGTCGGCAGCGTCCCAGACTGCGGACCAGGTGTCCACGGTGACGTTAGTGTACGCGTTGCTGTAGAGCGAGATGACGTTGGCCGCGAGCTTGTTCGGCGTCGGCGCCGCGACGGTCGGGCTGGTGGGCGGCGGCGGCGTGCTGGCCTTGAAGAAGTAGACGTTGTCGAGGTACACGATGCGACTCGACCCGGAGATGATCATCTGGGCGAGGTGTCCCTTCCCGGTGAGCCCGGAGAAGGCCGAGAGCGGGATATTCAGGCTGCTCCAGGTGCCCGCCGTGAGTGCTGGCGTGGTCGTCGTGGACAGCGTGAGCTCGTACTCGGAATCATCGCCGCCGCCGAAGACGCCGTTGCCGCCGAAGTCCACCAGCTTGACCTTGAACTGGGTGGCGTCGAGGGCATAGACGTCGAGGTGGAGCGAGGTCATCGCCGAGGCATCCACCGGAGCCGAGGTGAATTCGATGCCGGCAAACGCCAGGTTGGTGTACTTCTTGACGTCGTTACCGGCGATCTGGATATCCGCCACGTCCGCCTGGTCCCAGACGGCCGACCAGGTGTCGACCACGCGATTGGTGTAGCTGTTGCTGAACAGGGAGATGACGTTGACGGCGGAGTCGGTCGGTACCGCGGCCGCCGTGGCCGGCGGAGCGGCGGACAGCAGCGTCACCGTGCCGGTCGCGGCCGTCGTACCGAGGAGGGCGGAAATGGTGCTGGTGCCCGGACCGACCAGAGTGATCGTGCCATCCGGCGCCACCGTGGCGACCGCCTGATCCGAGGAGACGAAGGTGAAATAGGCCGGTGCGGCCACGAGAGTCTGATCGGTGCCTTCCACCGCAAACGTTACCGTGGTGCCCGAGACCTTGAGGGTGGCGCCGACTTCATAGGTGAAAGCCGCAGGGGCGACGACGGGCCGCGGATTGGTGATCGTGTTCACCGACTCGAACTGGATGTCGTCGAGCCAGATGTCGTAGCCCGCCCCGTTCTCCGGTCCTTCGGCAAAGTAGAACAAGCCCCCTTCCTTTGTAAGCTTGGAGGCGAGCGGGATCGGGATGGTGTACTTCTTCCAGGCGGTCGTGAGCGGCAGGCCGTTCGTCTGGGCGGTGTACTGGGAGGTTCCGGTATTGTCGTTCCCGATGCCGGCCACATCCAGATTGGCTGAGATGCTGGCCCTCGCCCAGAAAGTCAGGGCGTTGTAGCCGGTGAGGTCTCGGGGAGTATTGGCGATGAAGGCACCGCCCGCATATCCACCCGTCGGATCGCCCGGAGCGGGGACGGTGATGTGGAGCCCGACCGATCCGCTATGGTAGATCGTCCCATCCTCACTGAGGGCGTCGAGCTTGGCGCCGCCGCCAAAGGACTCGAACCGCACCCCGGCAGTGAAGCCCTCGCCAAAGACCCCGGCGACGCTGGGGAACTGCGCAGGTCCCAGGGTATCCAGATCCCGGGTACACGCACCCGCTGCGACGATCCCCACCAGAGCCAGAATGCGGATATAGGAGGTTCTCGGGGACATATGTGTACTCCGGGGTTGGCTATGGAGGTCCCGAAAAAAGGGCGCCGTCGAGGGTGCCATGCTGCGTTCAGGGCTTTGTTCGATGTGCGAACAAAGTATGCGCCCAAATCCCGGACCTGTCAAGAAGAGGGGGGAGGGGCAGGTACAGGGACAGATCGCGGGCGCACCGCCGGTTCTCCAGCGTCTCGGTATGATTCCACTCTGAAACATCAAGCGGCCGGTCGACGTCCCTCCCCCAGCCGCCCACCTCACGTTCGCCCCCGCCCCGGAGCCCGGATGCTCAAGCTCGACCAGGTGACAAAGCGCTTCCGTGGAGGCGTCACCGCCGTCGCCGACCTCTCGCTCGAACTCGGCGCCGGCGTCGTCGGCCTCCTCGGTCCCAACGGCGCCGGCAAGACCACCCTGATGCAGCTAATCGCCACGATCACCCGCCCCACCCGGGGTCAGATCCATTTCCAGGGCATCGACGTCCTGCGCGAGCCAGAGACTCTGCGCCGCCAGCTCGGCTATCTGCCGCAGGACTTCGGGGTCTACGACAACCTCACCGCCTTTGAATTCCTCAGCTACTTCGGCGGGCTGAAGGGGATTACGAAAAGGGGCCGCATCGAGGAGCTGCTCGAGCTGGTGAACCTCCATACGGTGGCCCACCGGCCTGCCGCCACCTTCTCCGGCGGCATGCGGCAGCGGCTCGGCATCGCCCAGGCGCTGCTCAACGATCCCGCCCTGCTCATCGTCGACGAGCCGACCGCGGGGCTCGATCCCGAGGAGCGGGTGCGTTTCCGCCATCTGCTCTCCGATCTCGGCACCGGGAAGCTGATCCTGCTCTCGACCCACATCGTCTCCGACATCGAGTCGCTGGCGGGCACCATCGCGATCATGCGGCAGGGAAGACTCGTGACCTGTGCAGTTCCCGAGGATCTGCTTCGCGGCGCGCGGGGGCAGGTCTGGGAAGGCGTGGTTTCTTCAGCCGAGTATGAGCAGATCCGCGGACGATTGAAGGTGACGCGGGCGGTTCGTCAGGCGGACGGCGTGCATGCACGTGCGGTGTCACCGGTGCAGCCCTTTGCCACGGCGATGGCGGTGGAGCCGGACCTCGAGGATGCCTTCGTGCACCTGATGCAGGCTGGCACCTGAGATGACGCCATCGATCCTGTGGCAGACCCGCGCTATCGCCGCGACCGACCTGCGGCTCCGGCTGCGGCGCCCCGCCACACTCTGGCTGATCCTGATCCTCTCCGGGCTCGCCTATCTGTTCATTCGAGATCCTGACACCGGGACGGGGCTCATGGTGGTGGACGGGGCCCGGGCGCTGTACACCTCGCAGGTCGTGGCGATCTCGACGGCGGGGCTCGCGGCCTTCCTGCTCACCTTCGCCGGCTTCTATCTCACCAGCAACACCCTGCGTCGGGATCTGCTGGCCCGGACCGGGGCGATCATCGCCGCTACGCCGGTCAGCTCCGGGACGTACCTGGTAGGGAAGTTTCTTGGAGGCTCCGCCTATCTGGGGCTGGTCACGGGTGCGTACCTGCTCAACGTGATGGCGATGCACCTGCTCCGTGGTGAGGGCCCGCTCGAACCGCTGACCTACGTCGTCACCTACCTGCTGGCGCTGGGGCCCGCAATCGTTGTGGTCGCGGCGCTGGCGCTCTGCTTCGAGTGCATTCCACTTCTTTCGGGCCGGCTGGGCGACGTGGCGTACTTCTTCGTCTGGACGGTGCTGGTGGCGGTTGGCGCGATCGCGGAGGGCCGCGGCGCCGGGCGGTTCCTGGATGTGATGGGGATCGGGTTCATCATGGCCGAGGTGCATACGGTCGCGAACGCCCAGAACATCGCGATCGGCGTCACACCGTTCGACCCGCGCGTTGCACCGTGGGTGCTGCCGCCGATCTCCCTCACTCTGGGCACCCTGCTGCCGCGGCTCACCACGGCGCTCTTCGCGGTGCCGCTTCTGCTCGTGGCTCGGCTCTTCTTCCATCGCTTCGATCCGGCACGGGTGCGGAGCGGCAGCCAGACCGCTGGCGGCGATCTGATCCGTCGGGTCTCCGGGCTCATCAAGCCGCTCACCCGGATTGTATCGGGCGTCGGTGCCAGGCTGGTGCCGGCGGCGCCGGGCGCGCTGCGCCCGGTGCTCGCCGAGACGGTGATGACGCTCTGTCAGGCACCCCTGGTGCTGCTCGCGTGGCTGGGCGTCCTCACGACGACCCTCGTCGCGAAGGCCGAGACCGTCACCCACGCGGTGCCGATGGCGCTTTCCGCCATCCTGGCTATTGCCCTGGCCGATCTCTCCACCCGTGACCGCGCCGCTGGCGTCCAGGCGATGCTCTTCAGCATGCCGCGGCTCAAGCCGGACTATGCCCGGATCAAGCTGGGTGCCGCCGCCCTGCTGGCGCTGCTGTTCGTGCTGCCTCCTGCGCTCAGGATCGCGGTGCACGCACCCGGCGCCGCGCTGTCGCTGCTCATCGCCGCCGGGTTTATGGCGGCCCTGGCATCGGCGCTCGGGTTCCTCACCCGGACGCCGAAGGCGTTCATGGGGGTGTTCCTGCTCTTCCTCTATCTGGTCTTGAATGGCGCTCAGCTTCCAGCCCTCGATTTCGCCGGGTGGAACGGTGTCGCGACCGGGTCGACCCGCCTGGGCTACCTGCTCATGACGCTGCTGCTCGCGGGAGTCGCGGAGGGGAAGCACCGGTGGGACCTGGGCAGAGAGGGATAAGCAGCGAGACCGAGGGCCGGCGGTGAGGCAACCGCCGCTTGCCACCCAGGATGCCCTGATGCGACCGGAGCGCGGAGGTTATCCTGATGGACGACTTAAATGGAGGGGCAACCTATGCGGGTGCTCGCA
>DAINRP010000057.1:0-14262 GCA_036741755.1 Gemmatimonadales bacterium | reverse complement strand
TGGCTGTCTCTTCCTGCATCAGCCCCAGCTGCTTGCCTGCGGCCCGCTGCGCCTCGTGCGCCAGCGCCAGGGCGGAGTAGACCTGCGAGGTCAGGAGGCGGACCTCGGACCGGTCCGGGATGGAGTTCCCCGATTCTCGTCGGAGCCGCTCCACGGCACCGTTGGCCTTGCCAAAGGCGTCCTGGATTGTGGTCGCGCGGCCGTTGATGAGGCCAGCCTGCTCCGGACCAAGCAGTGCGGTCATCCTGGTGAAGTTCTCCAGCAGGCCGTTCAGGTGAGTGGCGAGTTCAGTCGTCTTCTGTTGCACCAGGCCGCGATCGAGCATCACGTTGTGAGTGGCCCACTGGTAGAATCCGCTCGCCGACTCGCGGGCGGAGGTATAGGAGACGAGCATGGCCCGGTGCGCCTCCTGGATCTGGGCACGATCGAAGCGGTGGTTGTCGGTCACGGGCGCGGCGGCGGCCAGTGCGGCGGCGGCGGTGAGGGTCAGCATGATTCACTCCTGCGTCGTGGATCGGTTCTGGTGGCCGGCGCCTCGCGCCGGCATCGGGAGCGGGGCCATTGGCCCCTGTGCCTGCCAGTTCTCCCGACGACCCCAGTCTAGGGCCCGGCGATTGAATTGACAAATTGAATTTCTGGCAATTACTCATCGAGATAATCATACGTATACCACAGGCGGCCTCCTGCGGACGCCAACGGCTTTCTCTATGGATTGAATCGCAGAATTCCATTTGCCCACGGACCGGCTTGCAGGTATTCTTGCCGCCATGCTGCTCCTCACCCTGACCGCCGCGCCAGCCGGATTTCTGGACGCCGTACCGCCCATGACCTGGGCCTACGTCGGCTTCCTCGGCATTGTGTGCCTGTTCCTCGCCCTCGACCTCGGGGTGTTCCACCGCGAGGCGCACGTGGTGGAGATGCGGGAGGCGCTCACCTGGAGCGTGGTGTGGATCTGCACCGCGCTGGTGTTCGCGGTCGCCGTCTTCTTCCTTTACGATCGCCACTGGCTGGGGTTGGGCATCGACGTTCCGCAGCTGGACGGCACGACCCGGCCACTGGTCGGTGGCCTTGAGGCTGCGAAGCTGTTTCTCACCGGATATGTCGTCGAGAAGTCGCTGAGCATGGACAACGTGTTCGTGATCGCGATGATCTTCGGCTACTTCGCCACGCCGGCGAAGTACCAGCACCGGGTCCTCTTCTGGGGCATTCTCGGTGCGCTGGTGATGCGGGGCGGCATGATCGCCGTCGGGGCACAGCTGATCCACAACTTCTCATGGGTGATCTACATCTTCGGCGGGTTCCTCATCATCACCGCCATCAAGATGGCCGTCGTCTCCAGCGGAAAGATCGATCCGGAGAAGAACCTCCTCATCCGGCTGGTGCGGAGGATCATGCCCGTCAGCCCGCAGTATGACGGCCAGAAGTTCTTCACCCGACTCGACGGGCACCGTGCGGCGACGCCGCTCTTTCTCGCCCTGGTCATGGTGGAGTTCACCGACGTCGTCTTCGCGGTGGATTCGATTCCGGCCATCTTCGCGATCACGGCTGATCCCTTCCTCGTGCTGACGTCCAATGTCTTCGCGATTCTGGGTCTCCGGGCGCTGTATTTCTGTCTGGCGGCACTCATCGACAAGTTCCGCTACCTGAAGCCCGCCCTGGTCGCGGTGCTGTTGTTCGTGGGCGTGAAGATGCTCCTGGTGCAGACGCCCTATAAGGTGGACACAACTCTCTCGCTCGCTGTAGTGCTCACGATTCTCACCCTTGGTGTCGTGGCCTCCGCCATTTCAGTCCGGCGGAGTGGCGAGCAGACGACGGCGTGATGCGACCGGCTCCGCCGCCCGGTCCGGGACCCCGTCCCGGATTCCCCATCCGGTCCCTTTCCCAGGAATCCCTCCGGCCCGTCCCCTCGTGGGGCGGGCCTTTCCTTAAGTTGGGGGGCGGTGCCTCGCCTCCCTCCGCCCGTCCCATGACCGGAGATCGCGATGTCCCCTCACCCTCATTCCCGTCCCCCGCTAGACCGACGAGCCTGGCTGGCCCGCGCCGCGTTCGCCGCGGCGGCGCTCACCCTTCCGGCCCCGCTCGCGGCGCGGAACTTTGCGCTGCCCGTTTCCCGGAATCCCGATACGCCTGACGATGCCCTTGCCGCGCTGATGGCGGGCAACCGGCGGTTCGTCGATGGAGTGGTCACCGAGCCCCATCGGAACCTCGCCCGGCTCCGGGAGATCGAGCCGAAGCAGTCGCCATTTGCCGCCATCCTGGGGTGCGCCGACTCCCGCGTGCCGGTGGAGCTGCTCTTCGATCAGGGATTCGGCGACCTCTTCGTCGTTCGGAACGCCGGGAACGTGGTGACGTCGGAGGAGATCGCCAGCCTCGAATTCGGCACCCTGGTGCTCGGGGCCAGACTCGTGATGGTCCTCGGACACACCGGTTGTGGCGCCGTGAAGGCCACTCTCGCGGGTGAGCCGGTGCCTGGGCAGATAAGCACCCTCTTTCAGCACATCCAGCCCGCGGTGGATCTGGCGCACGGCGATGTCGACACCGCCATCCGCGAGAACATCCGGCTGCAGGCCCGGCTGCTCCGCGAGTCCTCCACGGTGCTGAAGGGGCTCGTCAAGGAAGGAAAGCTGATGGTGGTGGGAGGCGTATTTGACCTCGCAACCGGCGCGGTCACGGCGGTGGCAGCCTGATGAGCACGACCGACCTGCTCCGCGCCAACCTGCTCTCGCCGATCGCCCTGTCCTTTGCGCTGGGGATAGTGGCGCGGCTGGTCCGAAGCGAGTTCTCGCTTCCCAAGGACATCTACATCGGCATCTCGATCTTTCTGCTCTGGTCTCTCGGGCTTCAGGGCGGCATCGAGCTGCATCATTCGAGCCTCAGGGCAATCGCGTGGCCCGCGGCGGCCACCGTCGCGCTAGGGTGCCTGACCCCCGTTTCAGCCTACCTTGTGCTCAGGCGCCTGGGTCGCTTCACCGCCGCAGACAGCGCCGCAATGGCCGCGCATTACGGCTCGGTCTCCGCGGTCACGTTCATCGCCGCCACGACCTTCGTGAAAGGCCAGGGGGCGGAGGCCGAAGGCTTCATGCCCACTCTGCTCACGCTGCTGGAAAGTCCGGGCATTGCTGTCGCGCTGATGATCGGGGCCATCCAGACCAATACCCGCGGCCGGCCGATCCACGAGGTGCTGCACGAGGTACTCACTGGCCGGACGATGGTCCTCCTCGTCGGCGGGCTAGTGGTCGGGTTCCTGATCGGCGACAGGAACTGGGAGGTCATCCAGCCCTTCTACGACACCAGGGGCGCGATCTTCCGGGGACTGCTCTGCCTCTTCATGCTGGAGATGGGTGTCACGGCTGGCGCCCGCCTGGGCGATCTCAGGAAGGTCGGCGGCTTCCTGCTTGGCTTCGGCATGTTGATGCCGCTTGTGCACGGTGCACTCGGGGTGTGGCTGGGCCATCTCGCCGGCCTCTCGATCGGCGGTGCCACGGTGCTCGGGACGATGGCGGCCAGCGCCTCATACATTGCGGCGCCGCCGGCGGTGCGACTGACCCTGCCGGATGCAAATCCCACCTATTACCTGACATCGGCGCTGGTGATCACCTTCCCGTTCAACCTCATGATCGGGATTCCGGTCTACTTCCAACTGGCCCGTTGGCTGGGAGGCGCCCCATGACGCCCGCGACGATGAAACTGGTGACAATCATCGCGGAGCATGTGCTCCGTGAGGCGATCACGGCGGACCTCAAGCGGCTCGGCGCCCGCGGCTACAGCGTGGGCGAGGTCGAGGGGGAAGGTACCCGCGGGGTACATGCCCAGGATTGGCAGGGGAAGAATGTCCGCATCGAAACCGTCGTCGCGCCCGAGGTGGCGGACCGGATCCTCACCCACCTCGCCGGCACCTACTTCCACGACTATTCGCTGGTAGCCTACGCCACGACCGTGGAGGTAGTGCGCAGCCAGAAGTTCGCCTGAGGGGGGACAGTGCGGCGGCAAGGACCGCCGCGGCGCAGCTGCCCGTTACCGCCAGACTTCCGAAGGATGACGGGGCGCTAATCCTTGTAGGGATCGATCTCGCCCGCGCCCGCCATCACCACGATGAGCGGGCGCAGCGTATGCAGCACCTCGATGGTGCCGCGCTGCGCCTCGAGGACGGCGGGGAGCCGGCGGTAGACGTGGGGGCTCTCATCCAGACCGCCTCCCCGCAGGATCACCCCCTTCTCGCGGATCCACCGCTGCATCATCTCCGGACGCACCCGACCCTCCGAGAGCACCCGGCCGGACTTCCGGTGGACCTTGCCCGCGGCCTGGGTCCGAGACATTACGCGCCCCGCCCCGTGCACCGTGGAGTAGAGCGCCGCTCGCTGCAGGGCAGCGAGCTCAGGCTGGATGGCGCCGTCGGTGAGCGCACCGCGCACGATCACCGCGTCATCACCCATCGACCCGCCGATGAAGCCGAGCTGGCCTGGAAAGGCTGGCGTCGCACCTTTCCGCACGACGACGAACTCCTCGCCATCGTGGACTTCCTTCCAGGCGAAGTTGTGGTGGTTATGGACGAGTTGCTCCTCGCGCCCGTGGAGAATCTCCACCACCTTGCGCGCCACCCACTCCCGGCCGGCATAGGCGTATTCCCCGGCGAGTGCCATGAGGGTCCAGTAGTCCTGTCCGATCGGCGCGCCGAGGTCGAGCAGGACCTCGCGCTCCGGCACCCGGTCCCCCCACGCCCCGCCCTGCCCGAGGGCGAGGAACGCAGAGGCCACGGCGTGACCGAAGCCTCGGCTTCCGAAGTGCACGCCGACCCAGAGCACACCAGTTTCGTCCACGAAGACATCGACATAGTGATTCCCGCTCCCCACCGTTCCGAGCTGCGCGCGGGCCTTGTCGCGGAGCGGGCCGCGCTGCTTCGCCGGAATCGCATCCCAGGCGGCCGCCTCGAAGAGCGGCGCATCGACCGGAGCATCGTCGGCGCGATTCTTCCGCCCCACGCCGAAGCTGATTGCGTCCTGGATCTCATCCGCGATCTCCCGGAGTGCCTTGTCCTGCTTGCCGGGGTTCTTGCCCAGCGCATCGAGCGTGAGGTCGGTACGGATTGCCGCGTTGCCGCAGGCGATGTCGAAACCGACCCCCACCACCGACACCTGGTCACGATAGGCGGCGACACCACCGATGGGCATCACGTATCCCACATGCCCATCGGCCATCAGCGCCACCCGCGCAGCACGCTCCGCCACCTTCTCGAGCTGGCGGAGCGTGTTTTCATCGTGCATTCCAAAGACCTGCATCTCGCCCGCCTTTCTGCGACGCGTCACTCGTCCTCTTCGTCCAGCAGGCGACGCAGGGTACGCTCCGCACCGCGATTCTCGACATAGCACTGGCTCAGCGACCGCACATCGGTCGTGCGGATGCGGATACGCGCGCCCGTCACGTCGATGAACGTAATCCAGCGCGGCGTCAGCCAGCGGTTCAGCTGATGTTCAATGGTACGCGCCATGGCCGCGGACACACTCCAGTGTCCGCACTCCGCGCATACCATGAAGTAGTTGGTCTCCATGGTCCTTCCACCTATCAGAGTTCAGGTCAGATCATCACCTCCTCCGGCCGGGCTGCCTGAACGTCACTCCGGAACCCCTGCGCCTTCACGACGAGGGGAAAGATGAGGACCTCCGCCTGGCGCAGAGCGGGATTCGGCGCGTAGCGATCCTCGGGAGTGGCAAGCAGCAGCGTGCGAATGTCCAGCATCGGTCCTCCTCTCTTTCGGGCAAGCCGGCAGCGGAACGACAGGGTAGGCCGCGCGCACCGGGAGTCGCGTGTCTACCGGTCGCGGGCTCACCCTGCCGCCCGCCGCCTGAAGTGCCCTGCAAAACGAAATCGCCCCACCCGTCATGCTGCACAGGTGGGGCGATTCCCCGAGCGGGGGACTGGCGAGGTAACTCCTCAGCCCCTCTCCGCTCCCTGTGCAACGATCAGCACCGCGCGCCCGCGACCGTCCCTGGCGCTGCTCCGGACGGGAATCCGCCCGAAGTGCGCGCCGGCGAGACGCCGGGAGTCTTTCGCGGATACTGCTGCAATGCCTTGATACATCCCGTTCCTCATTGGTGGCTCAAGGGCCTGACTGGAATGACAAAGTCGCGTCAACAGAGGCGAGCGTTGGCCCCGACGCAGCGGGACCCACTCGACGACCATCGGGACGCGACTCCCTGAGGGCGCACACGATACGAAATGGCGCCCGATCTGTCAAGCGTGTGGAGCCCTCTGCAGCTCCACACGGCACCCGCTAGCGTGCGGCGGCGGTGTCGACCGTCAGCGAAAACGACCCGTTCGCAGCTTCCATCCGGACCACATCACGGCCGTCCTTGCCTCGTATCCGCATGCTGGCGCCGGTCGAATCGGCGAGCAGCCGGAAGAGCGCCCGGCCGAGGGCGTCGTCGATGTTGATCGATGCCCCGCCGCTGTCGGCCAGCACGCGAACGCCCTGACCCTCGTCGCCCCGCGCACTGACCCGGACCTGCCCCCCCGCGTCCACGTTCACCTCGAACGGGCCGCCGTCCCGCATCTCGGCGGTCGCGCGCTCCGTGATGCGAATCGGGCGGGTAATGCCGAGCGGCTCGATGCGGGCGGAGCCGATCGTCGTGAGCCCCGTCATCCCATCTGCGGCGCAGGTGAATCCCTGGTCGCCCGCCACATCATCCCCGTCGACCGGGAGGAGATCGCACTGCTCGAGCCGCGCAGCTTCGACCCGGTCCCTGAGGAGCACGAGGAGCGTGACATCAGGAAGAGTCCCCCGGCGCGCGCGACGAATCGTCAGGTGCTGGATGCTGCCGACTCGATCGCCATCGAGCCGAAAGGCGAAGTCATGCCCGGTGCGGGCGTGAGCCGGGTGCAGGCTGGCGAGCTTGGCCGCCATCGAGGCGAGCCGGCTCGACGCGGCGGCGAGTTCGGTCGCCGGCGCTACCGGCGCCGCGGGCGCTTCGGGCAGCATCGTGGCGGAGACGTCCTGCGCTCCGATGAAGGACAACAGTGCGCTCCGAGCCGAGTCGCGCGTTGTGGAAGAGGGTAAGGACCAGCATGCCGACTGCGAATATGCCGAAGGCGCCGAGACCGATCCGCGTCCAAAGGCTGCGCATGGGATACCTCCGAGTACTGCCGACCTGGGGAAAGACGAACGCCCGCCTCTACGGGCGGGCGCGGTGTCCGGTTTCAGGATGTGACGTGCGCGGACTTCGGGCTGGGGCAGCCGGGCTACTTCCCCTGAATGGTTGCCATGACGGTCTGCAGGTTGAGGGTGCTGGCCTGGCTCTGAATCTGGCTCTGGACCGACGGGAAGAGGCCACGCGCCTCCTGCTGGAACTTCGCGAACAGGGCGCGCAGATCGTCCTTGCTCAGGCGTCGTCCCTGCGCATAGTACTGCTGCGCCACGTGGCCGAGGGCGTAGGTGGCCGCGAATGAGACGGCCGCGCCGGCGGCGACCCCGGTCGCACCACCCAGCATGCCCCCGAGGAGTCCGCGGGCGAGTCCGCCGAGCACGCCGCGCACGACTCCCTCCATCACCTGCGCCGCGGCGCCGATGCCCAGCGTCCCCGCGAGGTCCTTGATCTGATTGGCGTCGAGCTGCTGCCCATGCCGCTGGCCGATCAGGTAGACCAGCCGAAGCTGAATCGGGATGATCGCCAAGTTGGCGAGCCGGTCGGGGAGCAGCTCGAGCGCACCCGTCAGCATTGCCTGGCGAAGGATGAGGTCGTCGAGTGCCGGCCCCGCGGGCGTCCCGGTGCCGATTTCCATGGCCGGCCCAGCGACGGGCGCCGACGCAAGCGCGCCGGCCTCGCGATCCACCGCCTGGGATGCCGTGGCACTGAGCCCGAGGGCAGCCCGGAGGTCGGCGAGGAAGCGCTGTTCCTCCTCGCCCGCCGCGCCGTCGGCATTGGCGACGACCACGGCGGTTTCGTACGCGAGCCGGCGGGCCGCATCATCCGACAACTGGGCGGCGACGTCCGTCACCCGCAATGTTCCCGCTGCGATCTGCTGCCGGAGCGCATCGAGGTTGGCCAGCCCCGCCTGCGCGGCGACTGCCGCGAGGGTATCCCGCTCCTTCGCGTCCTGCCGCCCATCGGCCATGGCCGCCATGAGCGCGATGGTGAGAATGGGCTGGGAATCGGAGGTGTTCATTGGATCACTCCTCGGATCGGAGGGCCGACCGGACTTCGCGACGCCGAATCATAGCTTGGCACTCGCACCGGGAGGGAGGTCATCGGGGGCGGCAGGACGCGGGGCCGCCCGGGCGCCCGCGGATCGAGGGTCACGCGCCGCGTGGTGCGCGCACAGCCCTTCCAGAACCGGCGTTCCTGGAAGGGAAGTATCAAGTCGCGGTCAGGATGATGAAGTCAGAACGTGAACACCGGGGACCACCATTATCCTTGAGTCCGCGCCCAGCCAGCTGAAGCCCAGCAGGGACGGGCGCGGACACCTGGGAGGCGGATCAGCATGGCGTTGCTGGGAATGCGGGATGTCAGCGTGGCGTTTGGTGGACCGCTGATCCTGGAGATGGCGGGCTTCAGTATCGAGCGGGGCGAGCGGGTCTGCCTGCTGGGCCGCAACGGGACCGGCAAGAGCACACTGATGAAGCTGCTCGACGGTACGATCCGGCCTGACAGCGGCGAAGTGATCCGGCAGACCGGCATCACCATCGCGAGGCTGGAGCAGGACATCCCGGAGAACATCCAGGGCACGATCTTCGAGGTCGCCGCCGGCGGCCTGGGCGAAGCCGGCACGCTGCTCGCCCGCTACCACGACGCCAGTCACCGGGTGGGCGCCCATGCGAGCGACACCGCGCTCCGCGAGCTGGACCGCTTGCATCACGCACTCGACGCCGCCAATGCCTGGCAGCTGCAGACCCGGGTAGAGACGGTGCTCTCCCATCTGGGGCTGGATCCGGAGATCCCCTTTCAGCAGGCTTCAGGTGGACGGCGCCGACAGACGCTGCTGGCGCGTGCCCTCGTCCGTCAGCCCGATGTGCTCCTGCTCGACGAGCCCACCAACCATCTGGACGTCGACGCCATCGAGTGGATGGAAGACTTCCTGATCGGGCGCGGGGCCACCCTGCTCTTCGTCACCCATGATCGCGCGTTCCTGCGACGGCTGGCGACCCGCATCATCGAACTCGACCGTGGCCGCCTGGTCGACTGGGGCACGGACTACGACACCTATCTCGTGCGCAAGGAAGCGGCGCTCGTCTCCGAGGGACGGGAGTGGGCCGAGTTCGACAAGAAGCTCGCGAAGGAAGAGGCGTGGATCCGCCAGGGCATCAAGGCCAGGCGGACGCGCAACGAGGGCCGGGTGCGCTCGCTGGAAGCGATGCGGCGGGAACGGGGCGACAGGCGTGAACGGACCGGGACCGTTCGCATGCAGGCCCAGGAGGCGGAGCGCTCCGGGCGGCTGGTCGTGGAGTTCAAGGACGTCGACTTCTCGCACGGCGACCGCGTGATCGTCCGGGATCTCAGCACCACCATCACCCGAGGCGACCGTGTGGGCCTGATCGGGCCCAACGGATCCGGCAAGACCACGCTGCTCCGCCTGCTGCTCGGAGAGCTTCCCCCCAGTGCCGGAACGGTGCGCCAGGGAACCAATCTGGAGATCGCCTACTTCGACCAGCTGCGGGAACAGCTCGACCCCGACCGCACTGTCTTCGACAGCATCGCCGGTGGCAGCGAATTCGTCGACATCGGCAACACTCGCAAACACGTCCTCGGCTACCTGCAGGACTTCCTGTTTCCGCCCGACCGGAGCCGGACCCCGGTTCGCGCGCTCTCCGGCGGCGAGCGCAACCGGCTGCTGCTGGCGCGCCTCTTCACGCGGTCCTTCAACGTGCTGGCACTGGACGAACCGACCAACGACCTCGACATCGAGACGCTCGACCTGCTCGAGGAGCTGCTCCTCGACTTCTCCGGCACCCTGCTGGTCGTCAGCCACGACCGTGCGTTTCTCGACAACGTGGTGACCAGTACCCTGGTGATGGAGGGCGATGGCGTCGTCGGAGAATTTGTCGGCGGCTACAGCGACTGGGTGCGCCAGCGACGGATGCCCGCTCCGGAGTCCCGCTCGCCGGCCAAGCGAGCGGAATCAGCCTCGCCCCCGACGCCCAGGGCGGCGAAGCGGCGGAAGATGTCATTCAAGGAGTCCCAGGAGCTGGCACAGCTTCCCGACCGCATCGATGCGCTGGAGCGGGAGCGTACCGGCCTCTTCGCCTCATTGACCGAGCCGCTGTTTCTGAAGTCGCGCGCCGCCGCGGAGGCACGCGCGCGCCTGACGAGCATCGAGACCGAGATCACTACGCTCACCGCGCGGTGGGAAGCACTGGAGAGCCTTGCCGCCGGCAGCTGACCGGCGCGAGCTGGTACCTAGAGGTACTGCTGGAAGAGCAGCATGGCCACGGTCGTGAGCCCCACCAGCATGGCGATGGTGCGCCCCTCCGCCTGATCGTAGGCCTCCGGGAGGAGTTCGATGAGGACCATGTAGACCATCGCTCCAGCCGCGAAGCCCAGCCCGTACGGCAGCGCAGTCCGCACCCGCTCCACCAGGAGGAATGCCGGCACCGCCATCAGGGGTTGCGGCAGCGACGAGAACACGCTCCAGAGCGCGCACGCCAGCAGCGGGACGCCTCGTGGCCGCATCACCGCGGTGATCGCGATCCCCTCCGGAATGTTGTGGATCGCCAGCGCGACGGTGATCGCGATCGCCAGCGCCTGCCCGCCGCCGAAGGAGACCCCGACCGCGATCCCCTCCGCGAACGAGTGCACCGTCATGACGACCACCACCAGCAGCATGCGCCGCGCCCCGGCACCGGTGAGGGAAGCGAATTCGACCTCGTGCTTCCCGATCAGGCGCTGGGTGACGAGGATGAAGGCAATGCCTGCCGCCGCACCGATGAACGTCCGCCCCGGATCGTGACGGACTCCCTCGGCGAGCAATCCGAGACTGGCGCCCAGCATCAGCCCCGCGGCGATCGCGTTGGCCAGCGCGGCCACCCTGGGCGACAGCGATTTGATGAAGAGGAAAGGAATAGCGCCCAGTCCCGTCGCCAGTGCGGTGATCAGTGCGCACAGGAAGACGGTCCACATGATCGGCAGTCCCAGCATTTCCGTCATGGCGCGACTCCCATCAGCGCCACCATGCCGGCCGCGAGGCTCACGACCACCGCAATGCCCGTCCGCCCGACCTCGCGATAACTCTGCGGGAGCAACTCAGCCACGACCAGATACAGCAATGCGCCGAACGACGCGCCGATGCACCAGGGCAGAAGCCAGGGAGCGGCGCCAGCGAGCAGGAGAACGCTCACGGCGCAGAGCGGCTGACTGGAGCGTGCGATGACCGCCACGCCGGCGATGTGGAAGGGACGTCCGCCGGTGTGCCGAAGCCGGACGCCGAGCACCGCGCCTTCGGAGATGTTGTGGATGGCGAGGGTGAGGAGGAGGAACTGGGCGATCGGCACTCCCACGGCCGCCGCAGCTCCGATGGCGACGCCTTCCGCAGCGGAATGGAGCGCGCTCGCGAGAATCGCGCTGGCGTCGTGGGCGGGTGGCGCTGAGACCCGCGCGTTGACGGCGGTCGTCGGCGCCCCGGGCGCGGTGAGCGGGACTCCATCCAGCATTCGCATCAGGACCAGGCCGACCGCGGCGCCGAAGAGCGTAGCAGCCGGTGCAATCGACTGCCCCGTGGTAAGCAGGACGTAGCCCACGCCCAGCATGAGCCCGGCCGCGACCGCGGAGGCCCATCCAACCGCCCGCTCCGCCAGCCACGGGCGCGTGCCCAGGGCCGCGCCGATGCCGGCGGCAAGTGCCGCCAGAAAGCTCCACAGCAGCAGCGATCCGATTCCCATCGATCCCGCCATCGCAACCTTTCACGAATCCGGGCCGCGGCGCACTCGGCAACTGGCCCCGTCTGCAGTCACTGTAGTCCTGGTGAATGAACCGGTGATGAAACCACGGCGAACGAGCGCCGTGGGTTGTGCATGGGGGAAGCGGGGTACGCTGGCTGCAAGGAGTCTGGCGGTCCAGATTTCCATACGCGAAACGACAGCGCCCCCGGAAATCCGGGGGCGCTGTAGTATCGGGGGCCAGTGCGCGCTGGATCGGCGCCGCTACTGCACCGCGTTCATCATGTCGAAGATCGGCAGGTACATGGCGACGACCATGCCGCCGACGATCACGCCGAGGACGACGATCATCATCGGTTCCATGAGGGAGAGGAGCGCGCTGACGGCCACGTCCACCTCTTCGTCGTAGAAGTCGGCGATCTTGGACAGCATTTCGTCGAGACCACCGGTCTGCTCACCGACGGCGATCATGGAGATCACCATCGGCGGGAACACCTTCGACTTCTCGAGCGGGCCGGCGATGGTCTCGCCACCGGCGATCGAGTTGCGGGACTCCATGACCGCGTCGTGAATGACCCGGTTGCCAGCGGTCTTGGCGGTGATCTCGAGTCCGTCCAGGATCGACACGCCGGAGCTGATCAGGGTGCCGAGGGTCCGGGTGAACCGCGACACCGCCGACTTCCGCAGCAGGTCGCCGAGCACCGGGGCGTTGAGCATCATCTGGTCGACCTTCTTGCGGCCGTCTGAGGTCGCGTAGTACTGTCGGAAGCCGTAGACCCCACCAGCGATCATGAGGATCAGCACCCACCAGTAGTTGATCAGAAAGTCCGACATTCCAATGACGATGCGGGTCGGCAGCGGCAGTTCCATGCCGACGCTCGCGAACATCTTCTGGAAGGTCGGGATGACGAAGATGAGCAGCGTGGCGACGGCGATGCCGGCCACCGAGAAGATGACGCCCGGGTACACCATGGCGCCCTTCACCTTCCGGATGAGGGCGTCGCTCTTCTCCAGGAAAGTGGCCAGTCGCATCAGGATGGTGTCGAGAATACCGCCGGCTTCGCCGGCGGCCACCATGTTGACGTACAGTTCGGTGAACGCCTTGGGATGCTTGCTGAAGGCGTCGGCGAGGGTATGGCCGCTTTCGACATCGAACACCACCTGCCGGGTGACGTCACCCAGTGCGGGGTTCTCGGTCTGCTTGGCAAGAATGTCGAGGGACTGCACCAGCGGCAGGCCCGCATTGATCATGGTGGCGAACTGCCGCGTGAAAATGACGATGTCGCGGGTCTTGATGCTCGCGCGGCCGAACGAGAACGAGAGCGCCTTGGGCTGCTCGCGCACGTTGACCATGATCATCTTCTGCTGCTTGATGTGCTTCAGGACCTCGTCCTTGCTGGGCACATCCAGCGTGCCTTTGAGGATCTGGCCGGTCGCGGCGTTGCGCGCGGTATACTCGAACACTGGCATCAGAGGCTCCTGGTAGCTCTAGCGGCGGGCGGCGGGACGGCCCGAAGGCTTCTTGTCAGCGTCTCCCATTTCCTGCTCTTCCAGCGGCGTCTCACCGCACATGCGCATCAGCTCGTTGGGATCTCCCGACGCGCGGAGACACTCCTCGAGGGTGACCTCCCGGCTCATGTAGAGCTGGAAGAGAGAGTCGTTCAGCGTCTGCATGCCGTGCTTCTTGCCCGACTGCAGCGCCGAGTAGATCTGGTGCACCTTGTCGTCGCGGATCAGCGCCCGGATGGCAGGCGTGCAGACCATGACCTCGGTCGCCATGGCGCGGCCGCGGCCCTTGGCCTTCTGCAGCAGCGTCTGGGTGATGACCCCTTCCAGCACGAAGGCGAGCTGGGCCCGCACCTGCTGCTGCTGGTTCGACGGGAAGACGTCGATGATGCGGTTGATCGACTCCGCCGCCGAGTTGGTGTGCAGCGTGGCCAGCGCCAGGTGGCCCGTCTCGGCGATCGTAAGACAGGCGGCGATGGTCTCGAGGTCGCGCAACTCGCCGACCAGGATCACGTCGGGGTCTTCGCGGAGAGCGTACTTGAGCGCGTTGGCGAAGCTCTTGGTGTCGGTCCCGACCTCGCGCTGATTCACGATGCACGACTGGTGACGGTGAATGAACTCGATCGGGTCTTCCACCGTGATGATGTGGCCCTTGCGCTCCTTGTTGATCTTGTCCAGCATCGCGGCCAGCGTCGTGGATTTGCCCGAGCCGGTCGGGCCGGTGACGAGGATCAGCCCGCGCGGCTTCTCGGACAGCTTGGACATGACCGGCGGCAGGCCGAGGTCCTGGAAGGTCCGCACGTTGAACGGGATCATCCGGATCACGACGGCGACGCAGCCCCGCTGCTTGAAGACGTTGCCGCGGAACCGGGCCAGGTTCTGGATGCCGAAGGAGA
>DAINRP010000056.1:7989-14538 GCA_036741755.1 Gemmatimonadales bacterium | reverse complement strand
TGGCCTCCGCCGAGGCGGCGTTCCGCAAGGCGAGCGCCGACCTGGAGCGGATCAAGGGGCTCGCGGCGCAGAACATCGTGGCGGCCCAGCAGCTCGACGCGGCGCAGGCCGCATTCGAATCGGCGCAGGCCAATCTCGACGCCGCGCGGCGGATGGCGACGGCCGCGGGCAGCCAGGTCTCGGCAAGCAGCGCCATGGTCGGTGCCGCGGAGTCCCGCGTGATGAGCGCGCGGGCCGCGGTGGAAACCGCGCGGCTGCAGCTCAGCTACACCGTGCTCACTGCGCCGGCGTCCGGGATCATCGGCCGGCGGTCCGTGGAGCCCGGCGCGCTGGTCCAGGTGGGGCAGACCCTGATGTCGGTGATTCCCGACCGCGACGTCTGGGTCACGGCAAATCTCAAGGAAACCGACATGGAGGATATCGCGGTGGGCGACTCGGTCAGCTTCACCGTCGATGCCTTCCCGGGCCATCACTTCTCCGGACACATCGAGAGCCTGAGCCCGGCGACCGGCGCCCGTTTCGCGCTGCTGCCGCCGGACAATGCGTCGGGCAACTTCACCAAGGTGGTGCAGCGGGTCCCGGTGCGGATCGCGGTCGATGGCGGTGCCGACACTACCCATCGTCTGCTGCCCGGCATGTCCGTGGTCGCCACGATCACCACCAGGTAGCATGGCCACGCTCGCTCTGCCGCTCCGCCAGGCACGCCTGACGCGCGAAGAGGTCTACCGGCATCGCTACCTGATCGCCTTCGCGGTGGTGTCCGCGAGCGTCCTCGAGCTCGTGGACACGAGCATCGTGAACGTGGCGATCCCGCACATGATGGGGAATCTCGGCGCCACGCTGGAAGAGATCGCCTGGGTCAGCACCGGGTACATCGTGGCGAACGTCATCATCCTTCCGCTGACCAGCTGGCTTTCGGACCGGTTCGGGCGGCGGAACTACTACACCGGCTCGATCATCCTCTTTACCGCCGCCTCCTTCCTCGCGGGCAACGCCCACACCCTCGTCGAACTGGTCGGCGCCCGGGTGATCCAGGGGATCGGTGGCGGCGCGCTCATCTCCACGGCGCAGGCGATCCTCTTCGACGTCTTCCCGCTGCACGAGCGCGGCAAGGCGATGGCGATCTTCGGCATGGGCGTGATGGTCGGTCCCACCCTCGGCCCGACTCTCGGCGGCTGGATCACCGACAACTACTCCTGGCCCTGGATCTTCTACATCAACATCCCCCTCGGCATCGCCGCGGCGATGCTCACCTGGCGCTACGTCCCAGAGCCCGAGCATGCCAACGAGCGCTCGGACACGGTGGACTGGCTCGGACTGGCGCTGCTGATCGCGGGCATCGGCGCGCTGCAGATCATGCTCGAGCGCGGCGAATCGAAGGGCTGGTTCGACGCCACCGAGATCCGCACCGAGGCGCTGATCGCGGCGCTGTCGCTGGTCGGGTTCGTCTGGCACGAGCTCACGGTGGAGCACCCGGTGGTCGATCTCCGGATCCTCGGCAACCGGCAGCTCTCCGCGGGCGTGGTGTTCGGCCTCATCCTGGGCTTCGCGCTCTACTCGAGCGTCTTCGCGCTCCCGGTCTTCCTGCAGTCGCACCTCGGCTACACCGCATGGGACACCGGCAAGGTGATCCTCCCCGGCGCGCTGGCGAGCGCAGTGACCATGGCGGTCACCGGCCGGATCACCGGCAAGATGGACGCGCGCTACCTCATCACCCTCGGCGTCGGACTCTTCGCCTGGTCGATGTGGATGCACTACCACTTCACCCTGGACATCGGGATGCGCGACACCGTGGTGCCGATGATTCTCCGCGGCGTCGGCCTCGGCCTCATCTTCGTGCCCCTGACCCAGGTCGCCGTGGCCGATCTCCGGCCGCAGCAGCTCGCGCAGGGCACCGGACTCTTCAATCTCTCCCGGCAGCTCGGCGGCAGCTTCGGCATCGCGGTCACGGCCACCCTGCTGACCCGCTTCACCGAGCAGAGTCGCGAGGCGCTCCGGGCCCACCTGAACCCCGCTGAGCCGGCGACTGCCGGCTGGATCGCCGCGGTCACGAGCCGGATGCTCCGGCTGGGCGGCAGCGTGCAGGAGGCCCAGACCCGCGCCTTCGAGTTGCTGAACCTCAAGCTCTATCAGCAGGCGAGCGTCATCGCCTTCGAGAAGGTCTTCCTCATCATGGGCGTGCTCTTCGTCCTGGCGCTGCCGCTGCTGCTGGCCTTCCGGACCGGACGCACCCAGGGAGGACCGGGGGCCGCGCACTAACAACCCCTCCGGGCGCTGGCGCCCCACAGTACATTGGGGCATGCCCGACTCGCTGCTGGCCCCACTCGACGCTGACGCCTCGCATGAGGCCGGCGCCCTCTTCCTCGATCTCGTCGTCCGCTACCTCGCGGGCACCGCCCGCGGCGAGGGCCCGGTCTCCACCTCGCTCTCGGCGGCAGAGCTGTACGCCCGCTTCGACGAACCGATGCCCTGCGAGGGGCGGCCGCTCGCCGACGTCGTCGAACGGCTCGAACGGGACGTCATCAGCGACGTCACCCGCCTTACCCACCCGATGTATCTCGGGCACCAGGTGTCCGCCCCCCTGCCCGCCACGATCTGGTGTGAGGCGCTCATCAGCGCGCTCAACAACTCGACCGCCGTCCGCGAGATGTCGCCCTCCGTCAACGCCATCGAGCACCGGGTGGTGCGCTGGTTCGGGGAGCTCGCGGGACTCGGTGCCGACTGCGGCGGCACCCTCACCTCCGGCGGAACCGAGGCGACCTTCACCGCCCTCCTCGCCGCGCGGGCGGCCGCGCTGCCGGATGCATGGGAGCTCGGCGTCGGCGCGAATCCGCCGGTCATCGTCTACGGCGAGCAGTCCCACTACGCCGTGACCCGGGCCATCGGCGAGCTCGGGATCGGGCTCAGGTCCGGCATCGCCGTCCCCACGCGCGACTTCCGGATGGACACCGACGCGCTGGTGGCGACGCTCGATCGCCTGGCACGGGAGGGACGGGGGGTGATGGCCGTGGTGGCAACAGCCGGCTCGACGCCGGTCGGCGCCTTTGACGACCTCGAAACCATCGGCCGTCTCTGTGAGGCGCGCGGGCTGTGGCTTCACGTCGACGGCGCGCACGGCGCCTCGGCCCTGCTCTCGGCACGGCACCGCCATCGGGTGGCGGGCCTTCGACACGCGCGCTCCATTGCCTGGGACCCGCACAAGGCGATGCTGCTGCCCCTCTCCGCCGGCATGGTACTGGCCCGGCACGAACGGGATCTCGACCAGGCCTTCGCGCAACGGGCGCCGTACCTCTTTCACGGCCAGGGGACGGAGCGGATCTGGGACCAGGGCGTCCGCAGCTTCCAGTGCTCCCGGCGCGCGGACGCGCTCAAGCTGTGGGTGGCTCTCGAGCGTCACGGCGCCGACGGGATCGGCCTGCTCTACGACCGCCTCTGCGACGTCACGATGACCCTCTACCACCTGGTGGGCGAGCATCCCGCATTCGAGGCCGTCCACGAGCCGGAGTGCAACATCCTCTGCTTCCGCTTCGTGGGAGATGGCCGGACCACCGGCGCCGGGCTCGACGCACTCAACTTCGAACTGCGCCAGCGCTACAACCGATCCGGGCGCGGCTGGATCACCACCACCGTCCTCGACGGTCGGCGGGTGCTCCGGGTGACGGTGATGAATCCGCGCACCGGCCCGGGGCACGTGGCGGCCCTGCTGGACGGGTTGGTGGACGAGGCGCGGAGCCTGTAGCTTCTCCGGCGTGACCTTTCAGCGAAAGCTCCTCCTCGGCGTCTCCCTCATGGTGCTCCCCGCGCTGCTCATCGGCGCGGAAGCGATCCGCAGCAATGCGCTCGAACAGCGCGCGCTCCAGACCCTCGGCGATCGCCTGGGGCGCAACCGGATCTACGCGGAGCTCGAGACCGCGATGTTCGACCAGAGCGAGGTCATCTGGCGCTACCTCAGCGGCCTCGACCCCAGCGCCCGCAAGGAATTCACCCTGGCGGGCCAGGTGGTGGACTACCGCTTCGAGCAGTGGAAGGCAGAGCTCCCGCCGGAGGACGCGCCCCTCGCAGAGGCGATAAAGACCATCCAGGCGCAGTTCGTTGCCGTGGGCGATTCCGTCTTCCGCCTCATGGACCAGGGCCGGCGCGAACGGGCCTACGAGATCGCGCTAGTTGAGCTCAGGACCAATCTTCAGCCCGCACTGACCACGCTCAACCGGCAGATCTATCGCCGGACCCGGGAGACCAGCGTCCAGGGCGCCTTTGCGAGGGTGGAAGAGATCGTGCACTCGGAACAGCGGCTGCTGGTGGGGATCTTCCTGGCGTCGCTCGCCGCCGGCATCGGCGCGGCGTGGTTGATGGCGCGCGGCCTTGCGCGGCCCATCCAGGAGCTGCGCCAGGCGATGGCGGTCGTGGGAGGCGGCAATCTCGACCACCCGATCGAAACCCGGAGCCGGGACGAGATCGGCGAACTTGCGACCGCCTTTGCGGGGATGACGGCGCAGTTGCGGGAATCCCGCGACCGGCTGGTGCAGTCGGAGAAGCTCGCCTCGATCGGTGAAATGGCGGCCGCGGTCGCGCATGGACTTCGCAATCCACTGGCGAGCCTCCGGGCCTCGGCCCAGCTCGTCCTGCGGCACCCCAACTCTCCCGCGGCCGGGGAGCAGCTCCGCGCCATCATCGAAGAGGTCGACCGTCTCGATCGGCGCATCACCCACCTGCTCACCTTCTCGCGGCCGGCCCCCTTTCATCCCATGCCCGAACGGGTCAGCGCCCTCGTGCAGGGCGTACTCCCGGCATTCGCGGAGCGGATCAGGAGCCAGGGCGTCACGCTGCAGGTGGATGTGCCGGACACGCTGCCTGAAGTGCAGGTCGATCCGATGAAGCTCGAGCAGGCGCTGGTGGAACTGCTGGCCAATGCGCTCGACGCGATGCCGACCGGGGGCACGCTCTCGATCAGGGCCACGCCCTCCCACGAGGCGCAGCCGGTTCCCGGGGTCACCGTCGTCGTGCGCGACACCGGGCGCGGCATTCCGGCCGAGGCCCTGGCGTCAGTCGGGCAGCCGTTCTTCACCACGCGGCAGGAAGGCACCGGACTCGGACTGGCGACCGCGCGCCGCTTCGTCGAGCAGCACGGCGGCCGGCTCGATCTCGAAAGCACTCCGGGCGCCGGCACGGCAATCCACGTCTGGCTTCCGGTATCTTTGACGCCATGAGCACCTCCACGATCCTCATCGTCGACGACGAGCGCACCCTGGCCCGGGCGATCAAGGCCTTCCTCGCGGAATCGGGCTATGAGACGGAAATCGCCGGCGACGCGGAAACCGCGCTGCAGATGCTGCCGTCGCTCCGCCCCGACGTGGTCTTCACCGATGTGCGCCTGCCCGGCATGGACGGGATCACCCTGCTCAAGAAGATCCGGGAGTTCGACGCATCGATCTCGGTCGTGGTGATGACGGCCTACGGGTCGATCGAGGGGGCGGTCGAGGCGGTGAAGCTCGGCGCCTTCGACTACGTCAAGAAGCCGCTCGACCTCGAAGAGCTGAAGCTCCTCGCCGACCGCGCCCGGGAGACGGGCGCCCTCAAGCAGGAGCTCTCCTATTACCGCAAGCGGGTGGCACCGGAGGTGCCGTTCGCCGATATCGTCGGCCAGTCCAGGGTCATGCACGCCCTGCTCGAGCAGGCCCGCCAGATCGCCGCACTCGACGAAACGCCACCGGTGCTCATCACCGGCGAGACCGGCACCGGCAAGGGACTGATCGCGCGGACCATTCACTCCTCCGGCCCCCGCTCGGGCAAGCCATTCATCGACGTGAACTGCACCGCACTCCCCGCCAATCTCATGGAGGCGGAACTGTTCGGGTATGAGCGCGGCGCCTTCACCGATGCCAAGGAGTCGAAGCTGGGGCTCTTCGAGGCAGCCGAGGGCGGATTCCTGTTTCTCGACGAGATCGGCGACGTGGAGATCTCGTTGCAGGGCAAGCTGCTCAAGGCCATCGAAGATCGGGTGGTCCGGCGGGTTGGCGGGATCCGCGACCGCAAGATCGATGTCCGCATTCTGGCGGCCACGAACCGGGACCTCGAGCGCGCATCGGAACGAGACCACTTCCGGAAGGACCTGTACTTCCGGCTTGCGGTCCTGCTGCTGCGCCTGCCGCCACTCCGAGAACGCGGTGATGACGTGCTGCTGCTCGCCGATCACTACCTCAGGCGCTTCTCGGCGAAGTACGGCAAGGATGTCCGTCGTATCAGCGCGGAGGCGCGGCAGCTGATGCTCGGCTACCCCTGGCCCGGCAACGTGCGGGAGCTCTCGCACGTGATCGAACGGGCCGTGTTGTGGAGCCGGGGCACGGAGCTGTCGTCCGAGCATCTCTCACTCACCCAGCCCGGGGGAGCGGCGCGGCCCCAGGACAGTGGCAGTGAGCCGTTACCAGCGCCGGTCGCCGAGAGGTCGGTCGAACCGGCGAGCAGTCGTGGCGCCGAACCGGACCAGCTGCTGCCACCCGCAGGCGTCTCCCTCGACCAGTGGGAGAAGTCGCTCCTCGTGCAGGCGCTCCG
>DAINRP010000056.1:0-7889 GCA_036741755.1 Gemmatimonadales bacterium | reverse complement strand
ATGCATTAGAAGGGGCGAGGTCAGGCTAGCCCTCCCCCTGACTGGGTGAAGCCACCCGATACTGACAACCTCTCCTGCGGAGTTTACGATGACCTGGACCAAGCCCGAAGCCGAGATCGTCGCTGTGACGATGGAAGTCACCGCGTACGTCGCGACCCTCTAAGTCGCGTCGAACCGGACGGGGCTCGCGACAGTCGCGGGCCCCGTTTCCTTTGTATGCAGGTCATCCTGCTGGGCACTGCTGCTGGCGGCGGATTCCCCCAGTGGAACTGCTGGTGCCCCTCCTGCCGAGTCGCGCGTTCGGCGCCTGAGCGCGCCCATCCGCGGACGCAGTCCTCCGCCGCGGTCTCCGCGGACGGCATGCGCTGGTTCCTCCTCAACGCCTCCCCCGACGTCCGGGAGCAGATCCGTCCGCTGACGGCGTTCGAGCCGGCGGGCATGCGGCACCTGCCCGTGGAAGGCATCATCCCCACCGATGCGGAACTCGATCACACGTTGGGTATCGCGCTGCTGCGCGAGGGGCGGGCGCTGCAGCTCTACGCGACCCGGGCAGTCATCGACGTGCTGACCGACGATTCGCGCGTCCTTCCGGTGACGGCGGCGTTCGCTCAGGTGACGGTCACCGAGCTTTCCCTCGGCGCGCCAACCGCGCTTCATTATGCGGACCGGCAGCCGAGCGGGCTCACCCTCACCGCGTTCGCCGTTCCCGGCGGCCCGCCGCGATTCGCGCGGCGCGATCAGCCCGGCCACACGGTCGGCCTGATCATCGAAGACGCGGCAACCAGCGGGCGACTCGCCTTCGTCCCCGGATGTGGCGCGCTCGGGCCGGAGTTGCTCGCCCGGCTCGCAACCGCGGACCTGCTCCTGTTCGACGGGACGTTCTGGACCGATGACGAGATGCTCCGCCTCGGGCTTTCCGAGCGTACCGCGCGGCAGATGGACCATCTGCCGATCTCCGGCAGTGACGGCAGCCTCAGCCTGCTCGCCCGGCTCCCCTGCCAGCGGAAGGTGTATACCCACATCAACAACTCCAACCCCATGCTCATCGAGGATGGCGCGGAGCGCCGCGCTGTCGAAACCGCGGGCGTGGTCGTTGGTGACGACGGCATGAGGTTCTCGCTATGACCGGCACGACCGCGCTGCGCGCCTCCGAACTCGCGACGCCGCCCAAGCCGCCGATTCCAGAGCTCACCCGGCCGCTGACCCCCGATGAACTCGAGGCGGCGCTCAGGAACTTTCACGGCTCCTACTACGTGCAGCATCCGTTTCATCGGCTGATGTACGACGGGAAGCTCAGCCGGCGGCAGTTCCAGGGATGGGTCGCCAATCGCCTCGCCTACCAGCGCGTCGTCCCCCGGAAGGACGGCGCGATCCTCTCCAACTGCCCCGACCCGGCGGTTCGCCGGGAGTGGCTGCAGCGGATCGTCGACCACGACGGCACTCGGCCCGGCGAAGGGGGGATCGAGCTCTGGATCCGTCTGGGCATTGCACTTGGGGTCCCGCGGGAGGAGATGGAGGACGAGCGTCATGTGCTGCCATCGGTGCGGCTGATCTGCGAATCGTACGTCTGGTTCTGCAAGTCGAGGCCGTGGGTGCAGGCCTGCGCCTCGTCCCTCACCGAGCTGTTCGCGCCGCGCATTCACCAGGAGCGGATCCAGTCGTTTCCGGTCCATTACCCGTGGATTCCGCCGGAGGGGCTCGACTACTTCAAGAGCCGGCTGGTGCAGGCGCCGCGCGATGTGAAGCACGGCCTCGCCATCGTGCAGACGCACTGCACGACCGTCGAGACTCAGCGGATGGCGTTCGAAGCGCTGGCCTTCAAGCTGGAGATGCTGTGGGCCATGATTGATCTCATCCACAACGCCTACAAGGACTAGCGCCGCGAGGACCGACGACATGGCTGCGACCCTGACTTCCCGCCCGCGCCTCTGGCGCCTCGCCCGGATCGGCTTCGACCGGGTGCGGCAGCGGCCCGTGCTGCTCTATCCCGAGGGCGCCATGTTCCTCAACGACACCGGCAAGGCCATCCTCGAACTCTGCGACGGCGAACGCTCCGTCGCCGAGATCTCGGACCTCCTCGGCACCCGCTACGGCGCCGACGTGACCTCCGACGTCATCGAATACCTCGATATGCTGGCGCAACGGGACCTCGTCATCCTCGGCGCCTGGGCGAGCGCCTCCCCCTCCGAGCCTACCAGCCATGCCTAATCAGCCGACGACGCTCCTCGCGGAGCTGACCTATCGCTGTCCGCTGCACTGCCCCTACTGCTCCAACCCCCTGCAGATGTCACGCGCGGAGGCCGAGCTCTCGACCGACGACTGGAAGCGGGTGTTCACCCAGGCCCGTGACCTCGGTGTGCTCCAGCTCGGCCTCTCCGGCGGCGAGCCGCTGGTCCGCAAGGACCTCGAGGAGCTGGTTGCCCACGCCCGCGACGAAGGGCTCTACACCACCCTCGTCACCTCGGCCCTCGGCCTCACTCGCCCGCGGGCCGAGCGGCTCAGGGACGCCGGGATCGACCACATCCAGATCTCCTTCCAGGACACCGACACCGCGAACGCCGACCGGATCGCCGGTATCAAGCTGGGCCGCCAGAAGTACGAAGGGGCGGCACTGGTCAAGTCGCTCGACCTCGCCTTCTCGGTGAATGTCGTGCTGCACCGCGGCAACCTCGACCATCTCGGGCAGATCATCGAGATGGCGGCCGAGCTCGGCGCGGACCGGCTGGAACTTGCGAATACGCAGTATTACGGGTGGGCGGAGAAGAACCGGCATATGCTGATGCCGACGCGGGCGCAGGTGGAGCGCTCCCGGGAAATCGCCGAGGCGGCGATCAGGCGGTACAAGGGGCAGATGCAGATTCTCTACGTGCTGCCGGACTACTACGAGCAGTACCCCAAGCCCTGTTACGGCGGCTGGGGAAACGTGTACATCCTGGTCACACCGGATGGGCGCGCGCTGCCCTGCCACGGCGCGACCCAGATCACCCATCTCGAATTCGTCGATGTGCGGTCCCACGACCTCGGCTGGATCTGGGAGCGCTCGCCGATCTTCAACGCCTTTCGTGGCGACGCCTGGATGAAGGAGCCCTGCCGCAGCTGCCCGCGGAAGGCACAGGACTTCGGCGGCTGCCGCTGTCAGGCGTTCGCCCTGACCGGCGACGCGACCAGTACCGACCCCGTCTGCAGCCTCAGCCCCCGGCACGACCTCATCGAGGCCGCGCTCAGCGAGACGACGGCACCGCTCGACTACATCTACCGCGAAGTCGGCACCGGCACCGCCGCGGGCTAGTCACCGCCCGGGCGGCAGGCCCCCGCCACCCGCTCGACGGAAATCTGCTGCTCGATTCGGGTCCGGAATGGTTGCCTGACTGGGCCGCCCGCGGGGACCGTCACCAGGACCGTGATCTCGCGATCCCAGCGCACCGGTCCGAGTTCCCCGGACCATTCCAGTACCGAGGCCTCGGTTTCGGTCCGCTCCGCGCGGACCTCGGTGCTATCCGGGAGCAGCCGCGACTCTTCACGCACGAACCTCCGATTGATCCGGTAGCGCACCACCCGCCGGCCATTCCGGCTGGCATCGGGGATCCGCAGGATCACCGTGCCGAACTCATCCTGCCAGGCGGCGCCTGACGCGAGGCCAACCGGCGGCAATGGGGGAAAGAGTTCGGCCAGCGCATCCCCGACATCCGCCACCTCGGCGACGTCATCCGGGATGAAGGGCCGATCCGACTCCGTGAATCCGCCCGCCCGGGTGAGTGTCCCCCGGAAACGACCTCCGACGACGCCGTCCGTCTCCGGCTCGAGTCGTTCGCCCGATCCCTCGCGCCAGACCGCCAGGGTGTCGAACCACGCCTCGAGATGGAGGAGGGTATCGGCGGCGGTGGCTCGCACCGAGAGCATGCCGTCCCGGCCCGTGGTCTCTCGCGAGCGCTGGCCGCCGCCATCCAGGAGGATGACGCTCCGCACCACTTGCCGGTACCGGGAGCAATCCAGTTGCGCGGGGTGATAGGCCGGCCGCGCGGCCGACTGGGCGCTGCCCGCTGACGCCAGGCAGAGCGCGAGCACGGCGGCGAGGAGTGTGTGGCCGAGCGCCGCAGACATTCGACCGGGCGCCGGCCGGTGGAGGTGTGGCTTGCTATTCAGCACCAAGAGCGGATTATCTCCCGACGGTTCATCGCTGCCGCGGGCAGCGTCCGCGCCCCACCCCTGCATACACACATCGAGGTTTCGTCATTATGCCATCGTTGGGACGTCATCGCCAACTCGGGCTCGCACTCCTGCTGTCGCTGGTGCAGGCACTCCCCCTTGCTGCCCAGGCGGGGGTAAGCAGAATCCTCCTGCACGCGGGCCGGCTCATCGACGGCGAATCGGATCGGGTCCGCACCGATCAGGGGATCCTCATCGAGGGCGAGCGCATCACCCGTGTCGGTCCGTACACCGAGGTCGCCGCGACCGGCGGGGACGCGAAGCTTGTGGACTTGAGCGGCATGACGGTGCTCCCCGGCCTGATCGACAACCATACCCATATTCTGCTGCAGGGCGACATCACGGCGGCGGACTACGACGATCAGCTGCTCAAGGAATCGACCCCCTACCGCACCATCCGCGCGACCGTGGCGGTGCGGACCGCCCTGATGAACGGGTTCACCACCATGCGCGACCTCGAGACCGAGGGCGCCATGTACGCCGACGTGGATGTCCGCAATGCGATCAACCGTGGCGTCATCCCCGGCCCGCGACTGTTCGTCGCGACCCGCGCGTTCGCCCCCACCGGCATGTACCCGCTCTCCGGGTACTCGTGGGAACTCCGCGTGCCGGAAGGCGTGCAGATCGTCGATGGCGTCGACAACATCCGCCGCGCGGTGCGCGAGCAGGTGAAGTACGGCGCCGACTGGATCAAGGTCTACGTGGACCGTCGCTACAACTTCGGCCCGGACGGCAAGCTGCACAGCTGGACCAACTACACCGACGAGGAGCTCAAGGCCTTCGCCGATGAGGCGCATCGGCTCGGCAGGAAGATCGCGGGCCACGCCATCGGCTGGGACGGAATCGACGCCGCGCTGCGCGCCGGGTTCAATACGATCGAGCATGGCGATGGACTGACACCGGACCTGATCGACCGCATGGTGAGGCAGAAGGTCTACTGGTGTCCGACGATCTTCGTCGGCGCCTACGTCGCGGACGGCCGCGGCGGCATCTGGCCGAAAATGGTCGAGTTCGAGAAGACGGCGTTCGGGGAAGCGGTGCGCCGCGGCCTGCTGCCCTACATCTCCTACGGCACCGACGCGGGCGGCTACGCCTGGACCGAGAACCAGGCGCAGGAGCTGGACTACATGGTGAAGTACGGCATGACCACGATGCAGGCGATCCGCTCGGCGACCAGCGTCGCCGCCCGGCTGCTGGACAAGCAGGACGACCTCGGCGCCGTGGCACCGGGACACTTCGCGGATATCGTGGCAGTGAAGAACGACCCGCTCGCGGACATCACCGAGCTCCAGCGGGTCGCGTTCGTGATGAAGAACGGCGTGATCTACAAGGCGCCGTGAGGCTGAGCCGGGGAGGTGCTGGCCAGCGCGGCCGCCGCCTCCCGGTAGCTGTACCAGGTCTTGGTGTCGTAGTCGTACAGCTTGCAGCGGGCGAAGATCATGCGCACCGTGGACCAGCGGAAGGTGTATTCGTGCATGTACTCGCCGTACTCCTTCTGCAGCTCCCGATAGGCGCGCTTCAGACGGTAGAACGGAATCCGCGGTTCGACGTGGTGGGGCACGTGGATCATGATGTTGTGGATCAGGAGCTCGCTCACCCGTGAGCAGCGCCAGACGATGCTGCAGTACACCTGCCCGATCGTGTTGCTCCACTCCGGCCGGTGGTCGAAGAACGGCACATCCGGGTGGGTGTGGTGCAGATAGACGAACAGCGCGATGAAGTAGTTGAAGACGATGAACGGCAGCACCACGCCGGCGATCACCCCGACGATCCCGCCACCCCACACCCACGCCGCAGCCGACAGCGTCACCGCGAACACCAGGGTGATCAGCTTCTGGACGTTGTACCCCAGCCGTTCGCGCGACTGCTTCTCCGGCTGATACATCACCATCCCCGGCCACCACACCTTGTTCACGTAGTGCAGCGCGCAGGCGTACGGGGTCCGTTCCAGCCGGTAGACCAGCCGGCGATACCAGGGGAGCGCCGCGTAGGCAGCCGGCGTGAGCGGCCGCCAGATCCAGTCGACGGGGGTGTAGGAGGTGAAGCCGTGGTGCACCCGGTTGTGTCCGTGGCACCAGAGCCGGTACATGTTCAGCGACGGCAGCATGAACAGCGTCCCGAGGACCTCGGCGGTCCGGTCACTCGTGAACAGCGCGCCGTGGGCGGCATCGTGCGCCCAGACGAACATGAACGCCACCGCACAGCCAGCCCCGAGCCCGAAGAGCAGCTTGGCCCACCAGGCGTCCGCCGCAAACACCCCCCACATCAGGCCCAGGTACAGCGCCAGATCGAAGGCGTACCAGCCGAAGGTCTGCACGGCGGACCGGCTGTAGGAATCCGGGGAAATCGCCTTCCGGACCGTGGTCAGCTTGATGTCTCTGAGCGACTGATAGAGCGTCGACACCGCCATCCAGATCCATCCTCGTTAAAGGAAACTGCTGCGCAACAACTCAATATATGCGGCGACACCGTCTCGGAAATGAAGCCCGCCTCCCCGGCCTACTCTTCTTTCATGAACGGATAGCGATAGTCCTTGGGCGGGACGAAATTCTCCTTGATGCTCCGCGGCGAGACCCAGCGGACCAGGTTGAGGATCGACCCCGCCTTGTCGTTGGTGCCGCTCGCGCGGGCGCCGCCGAACGGCTGCTGGCCGACCACCGCCCCGGTGGGCTTGTCGTTCACGTAGTAATTGCCGGCGGCGTGCCGGAGCGCCCTGTCGGCCTCCGCGAGTGCGCGCCGGTCCTGCGCGAACACCGCGCCGGTGAGCGCGTAGGGACTGGTCGAATCCACCAGCTCCAGCGTCTCGCTCCAGTCGGCATCGGCGTAGACGTGCAGGGTGAGCACCGGACCGAACAGTTCGTCGCACATCGTCCGGTACTTCGGGTCCTCCGCCTGGATCAGCGTCGGCTCCACGAAGTAGCCGGTCTCGTCGTGACACCCTCCGCCGGCCAGGATCGTGACGCCGCTGTCGCCGCGGGCGCGGTCCAGATACCCCTTGAGACGGTCGTAGGCCCGCCGGTCGATCACCGCGCCCATGAAATTCCGGAAGTCGCGCACGTCGCCCATACGGATGTCGGCGATCATCGCCAGCACCTGCTCCTTCACCCTGGGCCACAGACTCGCCGGGATGTAGGCGCGCGAGGCCGCGCTGCACTTCTGCCCCTGGTACTCGAACGCGCCGCGCACCAGCGCAACCGCCAGCGCCTCCACATCCGCGCTCCGGTGCGCCAGCACGAAGTCCTTGCCCCCGGTCTCTCCGACGATCCGCGGATAGGCGGCATACTTCGGCAGGTTCTCGGCTATGGTCCGCCACAGCGACTGGAAGACCGCCGTCGAACCGGTGAAATGGATGCCGGCCAGGTCGTGCGCGGCGAGCAGGGCGTTGCTGATCTGGACCGAGTCGCCCGGGAGGAAGTTGATGACCCCGGGCGGCAGTCCCGCCTCCTCCAGCACCTTCATGACGTAGTAGTTCGAAAGCGTCGCCGTGTGGGACGGCTTCCAGATCACGGAGTTGCCCATCATCGCCGGAGCCGTCGGCAGGTTGCCGCCGATCGCCGTGAAGTTGAACGGCGTGATCGCGTAGACGAATCCCTCGAGGGACCGATGTTCCATCCGGTTCCAGATGCCCGGCGAGGACCCCGGCTGCTCCAGATAGAGCTGCTCGGCGAAGTACACGTTGAATC
>DAINRP010000055.1:0-14581 GCA_036741755.1 Gemmatimonadales bacterium | reverse complement strand
CTGATCCTGCTGGACCAGTACTACTACAAACGGAGTTCGAGCGGCTTCTGGCTGCGGCTGTTGCGGGATCCGCTTGGCTATCGCCTGAAGCTCCGCTCCGGTGACGCGGGGATCGCGGGAGAGGTGTGCCTGCTCCAGGACACCCTGCGGCAGGCGGTCGCGGGCTCCGCGCGCCTGCAGGCGCTGGCGCAGCGGCGCGGGACGCGGTGGCTCCACGATCTCGTGAGCGTCCGGGTCAACGTCACGAATCCGCCGGACCCCTCGTTCCGGAGCGTCGCGACGTTCGGGGCGGTCACGATCTCGGTGCCTGACGATGTTATGCGCGACCACCGCAAGATCGCGTTCTCGGACCTGTCGGAGGCCGCGCCCGATCAGGGTATCGCGATCCTGACCGGGCTCGGCGTCGGCGAATCGTACGCCCGTTACCGGTGGTTCGACCGGACCATCGTCCTGCGCGGCCCCGCCGCGCTCTCCCTCAAGGGCGCGGCCCGGCGGCTGCTCCTGCGCCAGGGGTTCGCAGAGGCCGACCTGCCGGACGCGCTCCGTCCCGCTTCCGACGCGACTCCGGCTCCGCCGCCTGACGGATGGATCGCCCGGGCGGCCATCGTGATGAACCAGACGGGCTACGGCGAAAAGCGCGCGACCGCCGCCAAGGCGGTTCTCTACTCCCTCATGCCGCCGGGCAGTACGATCATCGCGTCGGACCCGCAGTGGCTGAGTCGTTTCTGGGGCGGGATGCTGCTCGGGAGCGCGCTCCGGGGCTGCCGGGTGCTGCTGGTCGCGCCCGGGCCACTGAATTCGCCGATGGGGCCCGGGTCGGTCCAACTCGCGCTGCAGCGCGATCTGCTCCGGCGGTTGCTCGAGGCGAGGGCGGTGCTCGTCGAGGAACTCCAGGGGAGCGGCGGGATGCTGCAGGCCGGATTGTTCGGGATCGGGCTGGGCACCCACAACGTCGTCGGGGGCGTGCATGGAGTCCGCGATGGGCTTCGGCGCAATCCCTTTCTGCGCGACGTGCTGCCCTTCGACCAGAGCGTGTGGGATCTCTTCGAGAGTGCCGACAGCCTGCTGCAGCAGCTCGGCGTGTCAGGCCAGCCCGACACGATCGGGACCTATCACCCGAAGTTCCACCTGAAGACCCAGTTCTTCGGCGCGCCGCGTGCCATGCGCGAGGCCGTCGGCCGCCCCGAATGGCGGGAGTTCTTCACCCGGCGGATCGGCGAGCGGCTGCACGAGCCCCCCGCCGGGACGGACATCCTGCTCGACGCGCTGAGGCCGGTGCTGCCCTACCTCGCCTCACGCGGACCCGCCGAGCTGGAGGGGCAGGTACTGTATCTCATGGTGGGCTCGCACAACCAGGATCCGCGCTCCTTCATGCTGGACGGGGAGGCCAGCTGCCTGGTCGCGGGAGCGGCCAGCCTGATCAGCATCGGTGACATGCTGGTCGTCACCACGGTGGGAGTGACGTGGCTCCACGATGCCGGCGAGATCGATGCGGCACTCCCCTCGCCGGGGCACCTCAAGGAGGAGGTCGCGCGGCTGGTGGAAGGGATGTTCTGATGGACCTGGTCGGCACCGCAGGCGCCTGGGGGTCGGCGGGCGTGTTTCTATTCTACGTCCGTCCCGATGTCGGCATCGACCTTCCAGCTCCCATCAGGCTGCTTCCGCCACACCGTCAGGTAGCGCGAGCGACCCACGACCACGCTGCTGTCTCCCTGCCGCTTCCAGGTCTCCGATCGCCCCATGGTATAGCCCAGGGTCCCGTCGTCGGAGACCCGGGCGTGGTCGGGCTTCCAGCGCAGTTGGTAGGTGGTGTCGCCGAGGAATCCTGCCATGTGGGCGCGGATGGCGTCATGTCCGATGATGAAGTCCCCGTGGCGGTCGATCTGCCGTCCCGAGTCGGCAAAGAACCCGACCCAGGCGTCGACTCTGGAGGCGGCGGTGGCCGAGTCGAAGGCGCGGTCCGCCGTCATCAGGGCGGCCTGGGTGGCGATGGGATCGGTCGGGCGGGGCGCGCAGGCGGCGAGCAGGCAGAGGATGGTCAGGCTGACAGGGCGCATCAGAGTCTCCGTTGCTGGACGCGGTGTCTCGACTCGCCGCTGCGGGCGGCGCACGGCATATTCCTACGATACTCGGCATTCCAGGATTCCAGCGAGGTCCTTATGGCACTGAAACCCGTCAAACCCGGCTCCAAGGTCCAGCTCAGCGACGATACCGCGATCGACAAGGGTGAGCCACATGGCAAGGCGGTCGATGCCGAGCTCGCGCCACTCCTGGACAAGCTCCCCGCGCTGCAGACCGCACTCTACGCCGAATCCAAACAGGCGCTGCTGGTGGTGCTGCAGGGGCGGGATGCCTCCGGGAAGGACGGCCTGACGCGGGTGGTGTTCGGCCCCCTGAACTCCCAGGGCTGTGTCGTCAGCAACTTCAAGCGGCCCACCGTCTACGAACTGGCGCGCGACTACCTCTGGCGGGTGCATCAGGTCGTGCCGCCGAAGGGGAGCATCGGCATCTTCAACCGGTCCCACTATGAGGACGTCCTGGTGGTCCGGGTGCACGACCTCGTCCCCAAGTCCGCCTGGTCGAAGCGCTACGACCAGATCAATGACTTCGAACGGATGCTGGCCGAGAACGGAGTGACGATCCTCAAGTTCTTCCTGCACATCTCTAAGGACGAGCAGAAGTCCCGGCTGCTGGAACGGCTCAACGATCCGCTCAAGAACTGGAAATTCGAGGTCGGCGATCTCGAGGAGCGGAAACGCTGGGATGATTACACCGAGGCGTATGAGGACGCGCTCGAGAAGTGCAGCACCGACTGGGCGCCCTGGTACGTGGTGCCATCAGACCGGAAGTCCACCCGGAACCTGCTGGTGGCCCGGGTGGTCGTTGAGACCCTCGAGCGGATGAAGCCACTCTTCCCGCGGGTGAACCCCGAGGTCCTGAAGATCGCCAGGCAGTGGGAGCGGGAGACGACGTCCCTGAAGCGGATCGAGGAGTGAGACCCAGACCACTAGGCACTATGCACTAGGCACTAGGCACTGAGCACTGAGCACTAGGTACCTGGTGCGTAGTGCATAGTGCGTAGTGCTCAGTAGTTCCCGTACTTGTCGACGATGACGTATGTCAGCCGGTTCCCGGCGAAGAAATACGGCGCGTTGTTCCCCAGGTTCTGGGCCAGGGCGTTCATGAGGGCCGCGTCGCTGGAGGTCAGCGAGATGGCGAGCATGTAAGGATCGGTGCTCGGGGCGCGATTGTCCCAGTCGAGCTTGTAGGTCGTGGCGACGAAGCTGAATCCGTCCGGCAGATAGGGAATCATTTCGCCGGGGACCACGCCCGCGGCGGCTCCGCCGGGCCAGCGGTTGTTGTGGTCGGCTTCGTAGTTATAGGCCGCCAGCCGCACGGTGGTGAACTCACCGACGACCTTCGCGGCGTAGGCGGTGCGTGAGAGATCGATGTACTTGAGGGTGACGATCGAGGCGAGCAGCCCGATCACCACCATCACGACCATCATCTCCACCAGGGTGAAACCGCGACGCCGATTCATCTCCGCCTCCGCTGGGTCAGCAGCTCATAGCTGTTGCCGAGGAAATCCTTCGCCGACTGGCTCGAGGTATACGTCAGGGTCACACCGTGATTCTCACCCTCGAGCGAATAGGAGTCTCCCCCCGCATTGTACCGGAGGCCGGTCGTATCCGCGCCCGCTTCGGCGAGGGTCGCCGGCAGCCGCGCGTTCGCGGTCCGGAACTCCTCGATCCGGTCGATCTCCACGTACATCCGCACGCGCAGGCTCGCCGTGCGCAGTTCCATGCTCTCCTGCGGCGCTTTCGGGAACATCCAGCCGGGCTGCAACACCAGAATGCCGGTGAGGACGGCGATGAGCAAGCCCGTCGACACCCAGAACGGCGCTCGACTCGGCGGCCGGACGGAGACGGGCTGGGTGCCACGCTTGTCGTGCTCGGTGCGGACGACGTCCTGATAGGCTTGAAGGAGCGCCCGTCGATCATGGGCGCCAGGCGGCGGGGTCGGAGCGGGGGGCGGCGTGGCGTCGGCCATCAGTTGGTAACTCGTTCTCCTTCGAGCGCCCGGGCCACCTGCTCCGGGAAGCTCCGAATATCAATCGGTTTGGTAATATAGCCGTCAAACCCCGCCGCGAGAGCCCGCTCGCGGTCGCCTGCCATGGCGTGGGCGGTCAGCGCCACGACCCGCAGGGCACGGTGGGGTGATTCCCGGATCTCGCCCAGCAGCTCGAATCCGTCCTTGCCGGGGAGCTGGATGTCCATCAGGACCAGCGCCGGCTGTGACGCTTCGATGGTGCCGAGCAGCCCGTCCCCGCTCGTCAGGCCGACGACGGTGTGCTTCCGCAGGGTGAGCAGCGTGCGGAAGAGCTTCATGTTGTCCGGGCTGTCTTCTACGACGAGAATCGTGGCCATGAGCTACACCCTCATCCGTCGGAGGACCGCCCGGACGCGCGCGGACAGCGCCGTCGGCCGCACCGGCTTGGTCAGGTAGTCCTGCGCCCCCAGGTCCAGTGCGCGGGACTCGGTGTCGTCCGCACGGGCCGTGAGGACGATGACGGGAATCTGGGCCGTCGCGACGCTGGCGCCAAGCTCCTCCAGCACCCCCAGCCCGTCCAGCCTCGGCATGTCCATGTCCAGCACGATGAGGTCGATCTGGTGCCGCGCCACCAGGTCCAGCGCGTCGAGGCCATCCGCCGCCTCGAACACCTGGGCGCCATCGCGCTCGAGCACGGCCCGGACCAGCCGCCGCATCTGCGCGTCGTCGTCCGCCACCAGCACCTTCGGCTGGAGGTTCTCAGTCCGGCCCGTCTCCCTCGCGCTCGGCGGCGGCTGTTCCGCATCCGCGAGGGCGACCGCCGCCCTCACCTCGTGCGGTACCAGCATGACGCTCGGCCGGTCCGGCAGCGTCGAGCCGTCCTCCTCCACACGTTCCCCGAGCACCCGGACCAGCTCGTCGAGGGTCGTATGTCCCTGCCACATCCGGTCGAGACCGCTCTCCCAGAGCGATTGCATCCCCGCCTTCCGCGCCTGATGGGCGATGACGTCCGGTGTCGCACCAGCGTCGATCAGCCGGGAGACGGCCTCGTCCACGGGCATGATTTCGACCACGCCGAGCCGTCCGCGATACCCGGTGCCGCCGCACTTCTTGCAGCCATTCGCCTTGCGCAACACCGGCGTTCCCGGCCAGTCAGGGGTGGGGCGGGCGCCGGGCGGCAGCTCCTCTATCTGCATCGGGGAGGCGCAGTGGACGCAGACCCGCCGGACCAGTCGTTGCGCCAGGACGCCGCGAAGCACCGAGGCCACCTTGAAGCTGTCCACACCCATGTCGCGGAGCCGGACCACCGCGCTCGGTGCATCGTTGGTGTGCAGCGTCGAGAGCACGAAGTGCCCCGAGAGGCCGGCCTGGATGGCGGTCTTGGCCGTCTCCACGTCACGCACCTCTCCCACCAGCACGATATCCGGATCCTGCCGCAGCACGCTGCGCAGGGCGGAGGCGAAGGTGAGTCCCTGGGCCTCGTTCACCTGGATCTGGGAGACGCCGGCGAGGTCGTACTCCACCGGGTCTTCGACGGTGACGATGTTCACCCGCCCGGTCTTGAGCTGGTTGAGCGCGGCGTAGAGCGTGGTGGTCTTGCCGCTGCCGGTCGGTCCCGTGACCAGCAGCAGGCCCTCCCGAAAGCCCAGCAGGCGCGTGAACAGCAGGCGCTCCCGTTCGCTCAAGCCGAGTTCGTCGATGGTCGAGCGGAGATTGGTCTTGTCGAGAATCCGGATGACGACCTTCTCACCGCGCCGGGCGATCGGCACCGTGGAGACACGCAGGTCCACCTGCTGGCCGTCCACCTTGATCGCCGCGCGCCCGTCGTGCGGGTGCAGCGGGTCGGTGACGTCGAGTCGCGCGAAGATCTTGGCCCGCCGCACCAGCGAGGAACCCGCCGAGCCAGGCAGGCGCATCACCTCGCGCAACACCCCATCGACCCGGTAGCGTACCACGGTTGCGCCCTCTTCCGGCTCGGCGTGCACGTCGCTCGCGCCTTGCCGCACCGCTTCGCAGATCATGGCATCGACCAGCTTCGCGACCGGCGCATCGAGGACCGGATCGCGGGTCTCCGGCGACTCCTCCTCGATGACCGCTTCCACCTCCGAGGGTTCCAGCCGACCGAGCAGGCGTTCGATGCTCTTCTCCGGCCGGTAGACCGCGTCGATCTTCTCGAGCAACTGCGCCGGGCTCGTGACCTGGAACTCCACGTCCCGGCCCGTCATGAAGCCGATCGCCTGCTCGGCGTTCAGGTCGCGGGGATCGTCGGTCGCCAGGCGGATGCGGCGATCGTCCGCCCAGAGCGGCAGAACCTGGTGCTTCCGGGCGAGCGATTCAGGGACCAGCAGCGCGGCGCGGGGATCGGCATGGGCGAGATCGGCAACCTGAAGCTTGTACGCGGTCGCTATGGCGTGCAGGATGGTGGCGTCATCGGCGTGCCCGAGCGAAACCACCGCCTCCCAGACCGTGCCACCGTCGGTTCCCGACAGCACGCGCTCCGCCTGCGGGGCTGTGAGCACCCCCGCCTCTTCGAGCGTCCGCGCCAGCCAGCCGTCCGCCGGCAGTGGTTTCAGAGCCGCTTGCTCGATCACGTTGGTCCTTGAACGGAACCCGGCGTCCGATCCGGGTCCGTCCGGTTCGATTGAGGGGTCTGGCCTCGGAACTGCGAATGGGCCAGAATTCGCGCAACCTGTTCCGCAGTCCCACTATCGGCAGCCGACGCCCCTACCTTTATGCGCCCCCAGTCTCTCGCGGTCCTTGGTCTCGGTGCCATCGGCGGCTCGCTTGCCTGGCAGTCCCGGCTCGCGGGCATCCCGTCGGTCATCGGCTACACTCCCGACCGGGGCGACAGCGTGCAGGCGCTGCGCGCCGGGGCGGTGCACGACATCGCGGACAGTCCGGTCCGTGCGGTGCGGGGCGCCGATCTTGTCGTCCTGGCTGCGCCGCCCCAGGCGATCCTCGATCTCCTCGCCGTGATCGCTCCGCACCTTGCGCCGGGCGCGCTGGTCACCGACGTGGCCAGCATCAAGTACCCGATGATCGCTCGTGCCCTCGAACTGGGACTGGGGTCGCGCTTCGCCGGGAGCCACCCCTTCACCGGCACCCACGTCGCGGGGTGGGCGGGGGCGGCCCAGGATCGCTTCACCGGCGCGATCGTATATGTCTCCTCCACGGGCGCCTCCGGGGATGCCGCAGCGCGCGAGGTGATGAACTTCTGGGAAGGAGTGCTGGGTGGTCATCCGGTCCTGATCGATGCTCTCGCGCACGATACCCAGCTCGCCTGGACCAGCCACCTGCCACAGGCCGTCGCGAGCGCACTGGCCCACGCGCTGGCCCGTGAGCCCTCCGTCCGCGGAGCCTCGTGGGGCACCGGCGCGCGAGACACCACGCGCCTTGCCGCGAGTCCGGCCGAGATGTGGGTGGACATCTTCCTGATGAATCGGGAGCCGGTCTGCCGCGCGCTGGAGCGGAGCGAGCGGGCGCTCGCCGCGCTGCGAACACTCATCGAGGCGGGCGACCGGGCGGCACTGTATGCCTATCTGGAGGAGGCCGCGCTGTTCCGCCGGCGCCTGGACGAGTCCGGTGCACCCGCGGGTCCTTCCCGGCGCCGCGCATCCGAGCCCGCCGAGGGCTGAGCCTCCCTCAGGTCTCCACGTAGAGTGTCACGATGCCGATCTGGCCATCGCATGAAGCCAGCAGGTCCGGGTTGCCGTTGCCGCCCAGAAGATGGTACAGCGCGTCGCAGACGTAGGGATCATGGGTAAACACCTGCACCATCTGGGCGGACACTTCGAGCCCGGCGCTGAGCCAGGTGGTATGGCGCCAGGCCAGATCGAAGTCCCTCTGACTGAAGCTGAAACCGTTCGGCAGGTAGTTGGCGAGTTCGGCCGGAACCTGGCCCGTGCTCCCGCCCGGAGCCCATTGGCCGGTTGCCTCGTTGTAGGCGAAGGCCGCGTGACGGACCACGGTGATGGCGCCGACGGCCTCGGCCGCCCGGGCCCGTTTCCGGACCAGCTGGTACTGCGGCATGGCCAGTCCGGTCAGCAGAGATAGGATGGTCAGCACGACCAGCAGCTCGATGAACGTGAAGCCCCGCTGGTCGCGGCTCATGGGGCGCCTCCATGCTGGATCCGGGGCTCGGTGTTCGGGCCGCCGAGGTAGTAGAGCGAACGCGGTCCCATGCCGAGGCGCAGTTCGTAGCGTATCTCGGGCAGGGCCCTGAATGAGACGTGTGGCACACTGAGTCCCAGCTCCGCGAGGTCGCGGGGGAGTCGCCCCGTGGTTCGCCGGAAGTCCTCGATTTGCAGCGCAATAGCGACCAGTTGGCGCTGTCCCGAAAGCGGGGTGGCAGGCGGGGTCATCGCCACGTGCGGCGGCGGTGCGAGCCACTGTGGTTCGCCGAGCCAGATGTAAGCGGATGCCGCGACCAGGAGCAGCAGAACGGTTGGCATCAGCAGCCGCCGCCACAGGGGCGGGGGAGCATCCGTGACGACCGCTGCCTTTTCGGCTTCATGCTTCAAGACGCCGGAGTAGGCCGCGCGGAGCGCATCCGACTCCTCCGGCGGAGGCGCCGGGTGCCTCTGGCTGGCGGAGGGCCCTGGCGCGGGCCGGGCCATCGGCGCCGGTGCGGGCGGCCTCGGCTGGGTCGGCTGCGTCCCGAGAAACTCCTTCACCGCCTGGTCCAGAGCATCCTGGCCGGAGCGGGGGGAAGTTGGCATGTGCGGCACCGCCTCCGCCTGCTTGCTGGTTGAGGAAGATCCCTTCGGCCGGTAGTCTTCACCGACTGCGGCAGCGACGCATCGGCCAGTACCGTCCGCTCCAGTATCGGCGCTGATGGCGCCGCAGTTGAATCCAGTCCGTTCCAGCTCGCCGAGGTCCCGATGCACGTCCGTGGCACCATCCGCGTCCCAGGGGACAAGAGCCTCTCGCACCGCGCTCTGCTCTTCGCCGCGATGGCGAAGGGCACCAGCCATGTGGGCGGCATGCTTACCTCGCTCGATGCGCGCTCCTCCGCCCGCGTGCTCCGCCAGATGGGCGTCGCTGTATCTCCGCTCAGCGATGAGCGGGTGGTGACCATCACCGGCCGCGGCCGTCTGCGGAAACCGGAGGCGGTGCTCAACTGCGGCAACTCCGGCACGACGACCAGGCTCCTGCTGGGTCTGCTCGCCGCGCACCCGTTCAGGGCGACGCTCACCGGCGATCGCTCGCTGCGCCGCCGGCCGATGCGGCGCGTCACCGTGCCCCTCGCCGAGATGGGCGCAGCGATCACCGAGCAGAATGAGAAGGGCACCCTCCCGATCACAATCCGCGGTGGCAAGCTGCGCGGGCTCCGTCACGAGATGCCGGTCTCGAGTGCCCAGATCAAGGGCTCGCTGCTGCTCGCAGGGCTCGCCGGCGGCGTGCCGGTTTCACTCAAGGAGCCCCATGGGCGGTCCCGGGACCATACCGAACGGCTGCTGCGCGCCTTCGGCTACTCGGTCGAGGAGGAGGATGGCTGGATCCACTTCCAGCCCACGGGGACAATCACGCCATTCGACATGCAGATCCCGGGCGATCCCTCTTCCTCGGCCTTCCCGGTGGGCGCTGCCGTGCTTGCGGAGAGTGGGGAGCTCAGGATCACGGGAGTCTGCGTGAATCCCACCCGGATTGGTTTCCTCGCCGTCCTCGAGCGGATGGGGGCGCCCGTCGAGGTGGACCACCTCGGGAGCGCCTTCGACGAGCCGGTGGCGGATCTCGTCGCCCGACCAGGTCAGCTCCGGGCGACCGAGGTACTGGCCGGCGAGATTCCCGGGCTGATTGATGAGATCCCGATGCTCGCGGCGATCGCCACTCGGGCCGGAGGTACCACGATCTTCAGGGAGGTTGGGGAACTCCGGGTGAAGGAGAGCGACCGTCTCGGGCTTATCGCGCAGAACATCCGCGGCGTGGGCGGCAAGGCAGAGGTCATCGGGGATGACCTCCATGTCACGGGAACCAGCGCCCCACCGCGCGGCCGGGTTGTCACCGAGGCCGACCATCGCCTCGCGATGGCCTTCGCGGTGCTGGGCACCGTGCCGGGTGCGGCGATCAGGGTCGATAACATGGCCTGCAGCGCGGTGAGCTTTCCGGGATTCGCCCAGCTGCTCCGGAGGATCCGGGGCTGATGCCCGCCCACGTCATCGCCATCGACGGTCCCGCCGCGAGTGGCAAGTCCTCCACCGCCGACGCGGTGGCGCGGGCGCTGGGCTTCGCCCACCTCGATTCTGGCGCCCTGTACCGGGGGGTCACCCTGGTGGCGCTCCGCTACTGCGGAGCCACCACCGGCGGTTCCATCGACGCCAATGCCCTCCTGCTGGAGGCCGAGCGTCGCGGGCTCGCACTGCATTTCGACGGGACCGGCTACGCCGTCTACCTCAATGGGGAGCCGGCCGACGAGGCGATCAGGACCCCCGAGGTGACCGCGCTGGTCTCGCCGGTCTCCGCCATCCCGGAGGTCCGCGAGTGGGTCAACGAGCGGCTGCGCGGGCTCAAGCGGGCGGGGCAGTCGGTGGTGGTGGACGGGCGGGACATCGGCACCATCGTCTTTCCCGAGGCGGAACTGAAGGTCTTCCTCACGGCGTCGCCGAAGACCCGCGCGGCGCGGCGGCTGGCTCAGCGGGGGCTGGCGCGGGACGCCGCGGTGGTGGAGCGGGAGGCCGCCACCCTGGAGGCCAGGGACCGCGCCGACTCCACGCGTGCGGTGGCGCCGCTCCGGATGGCCGCGGACGCCGTGCCGCTCGATGGCACCGACCTCAGCTTCGAGGAGCAGGTCGCCCGCATCGTGGAGCTGGCCCGGGGCCGGTTGGGCCCGGGCCATTGAATCACTTTCTCTTGTTCTAACTCCTCTTCCTAGCTAGGTTTTCAGGCTCCCCAGCCCGGTAATCCCGCCGGTCGGGGACCATGACCGTCTGCCCGCGGCCCATCTGGCGCGGCCACTCTGAGGTACGCTGTGGCCACCGAACGATCCACCTCCACCGTTGACCGCATCCAGTCAGCCACCGGTCTGCGCGTCCGTCCCGACCTCTATGATGAGGACTATTCCGAGGACGAATACGAGCAGATGCTCTCGATGTACGAAGGGACGATGTCCCAGATCGTCGAGGGCGAAATCGTCAAGTCGAAAGTTCTCCGCGTCACCGACAGCGCCGTCATTCTCGACGTGGGCTTCAAGTCGGAGGGCTCCGTGCCCCTCGACGAGTTCAAGGAGCCGCCGCAGCCGGGGGACGAGGTTGAGGTCTTCCTCGAGCACCTCGAGGACCAGGAGGGCGCGGTCGTCCTCTCCAAGAAGAAGGCCGACTTCATGCGGGTGTGGGAGAAGATCAAGCTCGCCCACGAGTCGGATCAGCCGGTGATGGGCACCCTGGTCAAGAAGATCAAGGGCGGCGTGGTGGTGAACCTGATGGGGGTGGATGCCTTCCTGCCGGGCAGCCAGATCGCGCTTCGCCGGGTGCCGAACATCGACGAACTCCTCGGCCAGTCGTACGAGTTCAAGATCATCAAGCTCAACAAGCGCCGGCGGAACATCGTGGTCAGCCGCCGGGTGATCCTCGAGAACGAGCGGGCGCACAAGCGCGAGCACCTCATGAAGGAGCTCGCCGTCGGCCAGGTGCGGAAGGGCATCGTCAAGAACATTACCGACTTCGGGGCGTTCATCGACCTGGGCGGCGTCGACGGCCTGCTGCACATCACCGACATGTCCTACGGCCGGGTCTCGCACCCGACGGAGATGGTGGGCATCGGCCGAGAAGTCGAGGTCAAGATCCTCGACATCGACTGGCAGCGTGAACGCATCAGCCTTGGCATGAAGCAGCTGCAGCCGTATCCGTGGCAGAAGGTGGCCGAGCGCTATCCGGTCGGTACCCGGGTGCAGGGCAAGGTCGTCTCGATCACCAACTACGGCGCCTTCGTGGAGCTGGAACCTGGGATCGAGGGCCTGGTGCACATCTCCGAGATGTCCTGGACGCGGAACGTCCGTCACCCGTCGAAGATCGTCTCCATCGGTGAGACCATCGAGGCGGTGGTCCTCAAGGTCGACGAGAGCGAAGAGAAGATCTCGCTCGGCATGAAGCAGACCGAGCAGGATCCGTGGACGGTGCTGCCGCTCAAGTACCCGGTGGGCACCCGCATCAGCGGCAAGGTGCGGAACCTCACCAGTTTCGGCGCCTTCGTGGAGATCGAGCCCGGCATCGACGGCCTGATCCACATCTCGGACATGTCGTGGACCAAGCGGGTCCAGCATCCGTCCGAAGTCGTCAAGAAGGGCGACGGCGTCAACGTCGTCATCCTGAACATCGACGCCGACAACAAGCGAATCTCCCTCGGCCTCAAGCAGGCGGAAGAGGATCCGTGGCTCACGATCGGGGAGACCTTCCCCCTCGGCACCGAGATTCAGGGCCGCGTCGCCCGGCTGATGGACAAGGGCGTGGTGGTCGATCTGGGCAATGACATCGAGGGCTTCGTCCCCATGTCGCAGCTCGGCATCGCGAACATCGAGGAGCCGGGTCAGGCGGTGAAGGAAGGCCAGGCGGTGGACATGAAGGTGCTCGAGGTCGACCCCATCCACCACCGGATCGTGCTCGCGGTCGTGGGCTACCCCGACCTGCCGATCATTCCGCCCAAGAAGGTCATCATCGACGAGACCCCCGCCGAGGAGTAGTTCCTCACAGGCAGGGCGGGCAGCAAGCCGGGGACCGTGATTCAGTTCGCGGTCCCCGGTCTTTTTTCGGGGTGGACTCCCGCGTCCTGCACGGGGAATGGCGCGACCGTCAAGAATGCGACCACCGCAAGTGCTTGATATGTTTAGAGTTAGGATCGTGGCACGGGTCTTCCTTTACACCGGGACGACCCTGTCAGCTGGGAGTACCGATGGACACGCCACGGAACGACGCAGAACGCATCGCGCGAGCGCGGCGCTCAGGCCAGGCCGGCATGACGATCATCGAGTTGCTGGCCACGCTGGCGATCGCTAGCTCGCTGGCCAGCATCGCGATTCCCAAGTACCGCCAGTTCGCAGAGACCGCCCGGACCACGCAGGCGATCGGTGACATCCAGGCAATTCAGACGACGCTCGACACCCGCGATTCGCTCCCGGACAATCTGTCAAACATTGGCCAGAACCTGACGGATCCGTGGGGCAGTCCCTACGTCTACGTCAAGTTCCCGAGCGGCGCCCCGCGAGTGGACAGGTTTGGCGTACAGGTGAATACCACCTACGATCTCTTTAGCGTCGGGCCGGACGGGGTGTCGTCCAGCTCGCTCAATGCCGGCTCGAGTTTCGACGATGTGGTGCGTGCCAATGATGGCGGCTTCATCGGCCTCGGCTCCAAGTACTGATCGCACCCCGGAGATCCCATGAGTCAGGCACTCGATTCAAAGCCCGAGGGCTCCGAGCCTCACGGGCACGGCGTGGTGGACTCGGCCCCCCGGCACCGCTCGGTGGCGGACGGTGAGCTGCTGACGACCTGGACCCTAAGAGACTTCTTCTCCTCACTCAATACCGTGATGCGGCTTCCTGCGCGCGCCCGGCGGAAGGCGGCGGAGGAAGCCGCGTCCAAGGCCGCGAAGCGCCTGGGACTCGGCGCGCTGGAGGGTATTCACCTTCCGAAGGGGCTGGTCGCGGCTTCGGTCGTGTTGCTGCTCGGCATTTTCGTGGTGAAGCCGCTGGTCCTATCCGCGTCCGGCTCCACTGACAAACGCGATCTCACACCGGCCTACGGCGTCTGGCAAGCGACCACGGGCAAGTACGCCGGACGGATGTTCGAGGTGGGGCAGTTCAGCATCGCCTTCCGGACGAGTTCCGGTTCGCCCGACTACACCTGGCACAAGATCGACAAGGTGAAAGCCACCGGCCCGGCCGACTCCACCCTCTACACGGTGGTGTACGAGGAGGAGGGCAAGACGGCGGAGTTCGCGTTCTGGTTCGTCACCCGCGGCAAGCCGGTGATCCGCTTCCTGCACCAGCCGGAAACGGTCTGGAATATCACGCCCTACGAGCCGATCGCGCGCCCGAAGGTCTGAGCCGCGTGCGACGTCACGTTGCGGGCCGGGGTCCCCAGGGGACTCCGGCTCGCTTTGGCAATCCGTGCCGGTGCCCGGTCGGCGACCCTTCCGCAGCGTTCGCTCCGCCTTACCTTCCAGCGCATGACCAATCCACGCCAGCGGCTCGACGAACTCCACCACAAACAGGCCCTCGCTGAGCAGGGCGGCGGCGCGGAACGGCTGGCCCAGCAGCACAAGAAGGGCAAGCTTTCCGCCCGCGAACGGCTGGATCTCCTGCTGGATCCCGACAGTTTCATCGAACTCGACCGCTTCGTGACCCACCGCTGTACCGACTTCGGCCTGGAGCAGCAGCGAGTCCTCGGAGATGGCGTCGTCACCGGCTACGGCCGGGTGAACGGCCGGCTGGTGTACGTCTTCTCGCAGGACTTCACGGTGCTGGGGGGATCGCTGTCGGAGACCTTCGCGCAGAAGATCTGCAAAGTGATGGACCTGGCGGTCAGAAACGGCGCTCCGG
>DAINRP010000054.1:12040-14606 GCA_036741755.1 Gemmatimonadales bacterium | reverse complement strand
GGCCCCAACGACCCCGGCACCGGTCAGTGCGGCGCTGACCATGCTGCTCGGGTCCGAGGACACCATCTTTCGCGATCCCTTCGCCGATTTCACCCCCAGCGGCCGGTAGTTTCTGGCCGCAAGGGGGGCTTTCCCGCCTGCGTTACAACTCCGTTACTTCATGCATGGCTGAGCGTGACGGCCGATTGGCTTCATTGGCGCGTTCGCTTGCGGCATCGGGCCGTGAGCTTGGCCACCACCAGTCGAAGAGGACATCACATGTCGTTCACCCGTGCGCTTGGGACTGCGGTTGGGATCACGATCGCTCTTGGTTCCGCGGCGTCTCTGGCCGCGCAGACCACCTACCCGAGCGCCAAGATCAAGGGTCGGTTGCAGGGCCAGTTCTACAACTTCAACCACAGCACCTTTGCGAACGACTCCGGGACCAGCAACTTCTTCATTCGTCGGGCGCGCATCCAGGCGGACGTGGCGATCAACGAGTATGTCAACGTCGTCATCCAGCCCTCGTTCGAGGGTGGCCGGACGCCGAGCTCAAGCAGCTGCACGTCGGTCCTGGATACGCTGGCCAATACGGTGACGACGAAGTGCACCAACGGCAACGGCAGCATCCGGCTCCGCGATGCCTTCATCGACGTGAGCTTCATGAAGGAAGTGGCGAAGACCCGGTTCACACTTCGCGTCGGCCAGGAGAAGAAGCCGTTCAGCCGCTACGAGCTGACCTCCTCGAACAACCTGCCCTCGATCGAGCGCGGCGCGGGCCGCGGCCTGCCGGGCAAGGCCTCGAACGACATCTTCATCGACGCCGGCTTCGAGTCGCATGACGTCGGCGCGAGCGCCATCCTGACCTCGAAGCTCAACGACCATCAGAGCCTGTACCTCCAGGCCGGCGTCTACAACGGCGAGGGCGAGAGCCTCAACGACAAGAACAAGCGGAAGTCGTTCGGCTTTCGGGGCACTGTGGATGTCTGGAGCAAGCTGAACATCGGCGGTTCGTTCTTCTCGCACGACAACGCCTATATCAACGCGGCGAAGACTGACAGCTCCTACAGCAACACCGCGTGGGAAGCCGACGCGCAGTGGGGCAAGCCCGGTGACGAGGGGCTCTACCTCGAGGGCGAGTATCTGATGGGGCACGACAAGTCGCTGGCGAAGAACAAGATCCGCGGCTTCCAGGTGATCGGCGCCTACAACTATCGCCTGACCAGCCCGACCTCGTGGCTGTACGCCGTCGAGCCGATGTTCCGCTTCGACTCCTCGGATCCGAACACGGCCAGCTCGTCCAACAAGGACCGGATCACCACGGTGACCGCCGGTGTCGGTTTCTACATGTCGAGCAAGGCCCAGTTCCGCGTGGCCTACGAGACCCAGAAGTCCCAGGCCACGGGCGCCAAGACCGTCAGCGGAATCCGCAGCGCAATGACGGTAAACTTCTAGCCAGCCGTGACAGGCCTGTAACCACCGCGGGGCGGGAACGTATCATGCCCCGGGTTGTGTGAAGTAGAGCGCCGGGCATTGGGCCCGGCGGGATATCACCAAAGGAGACGCGACATGTTCTCTGCAACGCTGCGCGGTCGACTCACCCTGCTGGCGCTCATGGCCGCCGGGATCGCTCCGGCAGCCCAGGCGCAGAAGCTCACGGGTGCGGGTGCGACTTTCCCGAACCCGATCTACAGCAAGTGGTTCGACGCCTACAACAAGAAGACCGGCATCCAGATCAACTACCAGTCGATCGGCTCTGGTGGCGGCATTCGGCAGTTCACCGAGGGAACCGTCGACTTCGGGGCCACCGACGGCCCGATGAGCGAGAGCCAGCTCACCGCCGTCAACGGCAACGTCGTCCACATCCCGACCGTGCTCGGCGCAGTGGTCGTGACCTACAATCTGCCTTCAATCGGCAGCACACAGCTCCGGCTCGACGGCACCACGCTCGTCGACATCTTCATGGGCCGGATCACCAAGTGGAACGACAAGCGTATCGCCTCGCTGAACCCAGGCGTGACCCTGCCGAACCTCGACCTGATTGTGGTGCACCGCTCCGACGGGTCCGGCACGACGTACGTCTTCACCGACTTCCTGAACAAGTATTCGCGTGAGTGGAAGGACAAAGTCGGGTACGCCACCTCCGTCAACTGGCCCGTCGGGCTCGGCGGCAAGGGCAACGAGGGCGTCACCCAGCAGGTCAAGCAGGTCGAGGGTGCGCTCGGTTACGTCGAGCTGATCTACGCCGTGTCCAACAACCTGCCCTACATGCTGCTCAAGAACTCGGCTGGCAACTTCGTGGCGCCGAGCCTCGAGAGCGCTTCGGCAGCTGCGGCGAGCGCCAAGCTGACCAAGGACACCGACTTCCGGGTGTCGATCACCAACGCCCCGGGCAGGGACACCTACCCGATCACCTCGTTCACCTGGATCCTGGTCAAGAAGGACGACAAGAACCCGGCCAAGGCAAAGCTGATCCGGGACTTCCTGAGCTGGATGATCACCGATGAAGCTCAGGCGATGGCGCAGGAACTCAAGTATGCGCCGCTCCCGGCGGAAGTCCGGGCGCTGATCGCCGACCGGATCAAGA
>DAINRP010000054.1:0-11940 GCA_036741755.1 Gemmatimonadales bacterium | reverse complement strand
GTCCTGATGGGCTTCCTCGTTTACGAGCTGTACGTCGGCGCGCACCTCGCCATCCAGAAGTACGGCGTCGGGTTCGTGACAGGGAGCACCTGGGACCCGGTGGCTGAGCAGTTTGGCGCGCTCCCGCTGATCTTCGGCACGCTACTCTCGTCGGTGCTCGCCCTCATCATCGCCGTCCCGCTCTCGCTGGGCGTGGCCATCTACCTGACTGAGTTCGCGCCGAACGCTATTCGCCAGCCGATCGCCTTCGTCATCGAACTCCTGGCCGCGATCCCGAGTGTCGTGTACGGACTCTGGGGCATCTTCGTCCTCATCCCGTTCCTCAAGAGCGCGATCTTTCCTTTCCTCCGCGAGACTCTCGGGTTCCTGCCGTTCTTCCAGGGGCCGATCTATGGTCCCTCGATGCTTTCCGCGAGCATCATCCTCGCGATCATGATCATGCCCTTCATCATGTCGGTATCGCGGGAGGTGCTGAACGCGGTGCCCGGCAGCCAGCGGGAGGCCGCGCTGGCCCTTGGCGCCACCCGCTGGGAAGCGGTGATCTCCACGATCGTCCCCTACGCCAGGTCGGGCATCATCGGCGCGATCATTCTCGGGCTCGGCCGCGCCCTCGGCGAGACGATGGCGGTGACGATGCTCATCGGCAATCGCAACGAAATCTCGGCGTCGCTGTTTGCGCCAGGCTACACCATGGCCGCCGTGATCGCCAACGAATTCTCGGAAGCCGCCACCGACCTGCACTTCGCCGCGCTCGCCTATGTCGCGCTGCTGCTCTTCGTGGTGACGTTTCTGGTGAACGCCGCCGCGCGGCTGCTGATCTGGCGGGTTTCGCGCCGCCCATCGGGAGGGAAGACGACGTGAACCGGCGCATCCTGCGTCGCTGGGTCAGCAATTTCATGGTCGGACTGATGGTCGCCGCCGTGATCGTCGCAGTCCTGCCATTGCTGCTCATCCTGCTCACCCTGATCGTGAAGGGCGCCAGCAGCCTCTCGCTGAACTTCTTCACCAGGCCCCCGGTGCCCGCGGGGGAGACCGGGGGAGGCGTCGCCCATGCGATCGTCGGTACGCTCATGGTCGTCGGCGTCGCCGGCCTGATCGGCGTCCCACTCGGCATCGGCGCGGGGATCTACTGCGCGGAATACCCCGGCACCCGCCTCTCGAAGATCACCCGGTTCATCGCCGACGTGATGAACGGCACCCCCTCGATCGTGGTCGGCGTCTTCGCCTGGACCTGGATCGTCGCCCGGCAGAAGCACTTCTCCGGCTACGCGGGCAGCGCCGCGCTGGCGATGCTCATGATTCCGATGGTGATGCGGACCACCGAGGAGCTGATCAAGCTGGTGCCCCATTCACTCCGTGAGGCGGCGCTCGCCCTCGGCTACCCGCGCTGGAGAACCAGCCTGTCCATCGTGCTGCGCACCGCCCTGCCCGGCATTGTCACCGGCAGCCTCCTCGCCATCGCGCGGACCGCGGGCGAGACGGCGCCGCTGCTCTTTACCGCGCTGGGCAGCCAGTTCATGAGCTTCAACATGAACGAGCCCATTGCGGCCCTCCCGCTGACCGTCTTCACCTATGCGATCGGACCGTACGAAGAGTGGCATCGCTACGCCTGGGCGACCGCGCTGGTGCTGATCCTCGTCGTACTGGTGCTGAGTATCGCCGCCCGGCTGGCAACGCGGCGGAGGTTCGGACTCAATGGTTGATCCGGCGCTTCGCCTTGCGACCGACCGGCTGACCGCGATGTACGGCAAGTTCACCGCGGTGAAGGATGTTTCGCTCGGGTTCCGGGCGAACACGGTCAACGCGCTGATCGGACCATCGGGATGCGGCAAGTCCACCTATCTGCGCACGCTCAACCGGATGCACGAGCTGACGGAGGGTGGCTGGATCAGCGGACGGGTGATGCTGGACGGCGAGGACATCTACGGCAGCCGCGTGAGCCCGATGCAGCTCCGGCGCCGGATCGGGATGGTGTTCCAGAAGCCGACGCCGTTCCCGACGATGTCCATCTACGACAACGTGGCCGCGGGGCTCAGCCTCAATGGCCGGCTCCCAAAGGGTGAACTGGACACTATCGTGGAACAGTCGCTGCGCAGTGCCGCTCTCTGGGACGAGGTAAAGGATCGGCTCAAGAGCAGTGCCATCGCGCTGTCGGGCGGGCAGCAGCAGCGGCTGTGTATCGCGCGGACCATCGCGCCCCGGCCTGAAGTCGTGCTGCTGGACGAACCGACGGCGTCGCTCGATCCCGGGGGCACGCAGCGCATCGAGGAGCTGGTGTTCAAGCTGAAGCGGGAGTTCACGATCGTCATCGTGACCCACAACATGCAGCAAGCCGCACGAGTGAGCGATACCACGACCTTCTTCTATATGGGCACCATGGTCGAGACTGGCCCCACCCGGCAGATTTTCACGGCCCCGAAGGAAGAGCGCACGGAAGCCTACATCACGGGACGCTTCGGATGACAACCATGACCCCAGACCGCCCGACCCCGGCCCCCAAGGCCGACGTGGCGCCCGCTGCCGTCCCCGCGCAGCCCGCCATACCGATGCTGCGCACGACGCTCGCCCCGCGAACCGCCTCCACGGCGCCCGCCGAGCCGGCGGTGACGGCGATCGCGGCGCGCGACTTCCGCTTCTCCTACGGCGGCGACCAGCTCACCCTCAAGGGCATCACCCTCGAGATTCCGCGCCGCGCCGTCACCGCCATCATCGGCCCCTCGGGCTGTGGCAAGTCGACCTTCCTGCGCTCCATCAACCGGCTGCACGATCTCATTCCCACGGCGCGCTACGAGGGCGAACTCACCCTCGACGGCCAGTCGCTGCTGGGCCCCGGGATCGATCTGGTCTCGCTGCGCCAGCGGGTCGGGATGGTGTTCCAGCGCCCCAACCCGTTTCCGAAGTCCATCTACGACAACGTCGCCTACGGCCCGGCGCTCAATCGGCTGGTGCCGCGCCGGGACCTGCCCGACCTGGTCGAGCGCTGTCTCCGTCAGGCAGCTCTGTGGGATGAAGTGAAGGACCGGCTGGATTCCGACGGGACCGGGCTCTCCGGCGGACAGCAGCAGCGGCTCTGCATCGCGCGCGCGCTCGGCAACCAGCCGGAGGTACTGCTGATGGATGAGCCCTGCTCCGCCCTGGATCCGATCGCGACCCAGAAGGTCGAGGAGCTGATCTTCGAACTCAAGAAGGACTACACCATCGTCATCGTCACGCATAACATGCAGCAGGCGGCGCGCGTGAGCGACCGGACCGCGTTCTTCGACCGCGGCGAGATGATCGAGTTCGGCGAGACCGAGCGGCTGTTCACTGCCCCGGCGAACGAGCGGACGGAAGCGTACATTACCGGGAGATTCGGATGAGCGTCGACATGCACCGCCACTTTCATGACGAGCTGAATGACGTCAAGGTCCGGCTGCTGACCATGTCGGGCGAGGCCGAGGCGGCGCTGGGGCTGGCGGTCGAGGCGCTGCTGGAACGGGACAGCAGCAAGGCCCGCAGCGTGATCCAGAGCGACCGGGTGATCGACACCATGGAGATGGAGATCGAGGAGACCTGCATCAACCTCCTCGCCCTGCAGCAGCCCATGGCGCGCGACCTCCGGATGCTGACCTCCGCGCTCAAGATTGCCAACGACCTGGAGCGCGTCGGCGATCATGCGGTCAACATCGCCCAGTCCGCCGACCGGCTGGCCCAGGCCCGGCCCATCACGCCGGAGCCGGAGATCGTCGAGATGGCGCGGCTGGCGCGCGACATGCTCTCCGATGCGCTCGAAGCCTTCATTCGCGGCGATGCCGCCGAGGCCCGGGAGATCTGTCTCCGGGACGACAAGGTGGATAACCTTCACCGGTCGGTGTTCCGGATCCTGCTGACCCACATGATGGAAGACCCGCACATGATCGGCGCGGGCATGGAACTCTTCCTGGTAAGCCGCAACCTGGAACGGATCGCCGACCTCGCCACCAACGTGGCGGAGGATGTGGTCTTCCTGGTGGAGGGCAAGTCCATCAAGCACCACGCCGAGGACCGGGGTGAGCCCCGTGCCTCCGGCCAGCACCGGAGCCCGACGTCCCCATGAGCGTAGTCCCCCTGCCTGAGCGGCGTGAGCGCCTCGCGGCGATCGATGTCGGCTCCAACTCGATCCGGCTCCTCGTCGCCGAATACGGCGCCCACTCGGGGCTGACCGTCATCGACGAGGTGAAGGAGCAGCCTCGGCTCGCGGCCGGAGTGGCCCAGACCGGACGGCTGGATGATGGCGCGATGCAGCGGGCCATCGACACGTTGCGGCTCATGCACGAGGTCTGCGAGCGCCGCGGTGTCACCCGGATCGCGGCGGTGGCCACTGCGGCGGTGCGGGAGGCGACCAATGGAGAGGAATTCACCCGGCGCGTGAAGGCGGAGATCGGCCTCGATCTCCGGATCATCGATGCCCAGACCGAGGCCTCGCTCTCCTACCGCTCAGTGGCGCATCATTTTCCCCTCGAAGGGGGGCGCACCGTCGTGGCCGATATCGGGGGCGGGAGCCTGGAACTGATCGGCGCGGTAGACGGCCTGATTGAGCACAGCCTCTCGCTGCCGTTCGGCGCCGTGCGACTCACCGAACTCCATCTCGCCGGGCAGCCCGATCAGCGGGCGGCGATCAAGAAACTGCGCGATTACATCGGCCGGCAGTTCCGCCGGAAACTTCCGCTCCGCGACTGGAGCGCCACCCGGCTCATCGGCTCCGGGGGGTCGTTCACGAATCTCGCCCGGATGGCGGCCGCGAGACGGGGGTTGTCCGCCGCCGACCCGGTCCATGGATCCTCGGTGAGCATCGCGGAGGTGGAACACCTGCTCGACTGGCTGGCCGGGATGAGCCCGGAGAAGCGCGCCCAGGTCGACGGCCTCAACCCGCAACGCGCCGACATCATCATCGCCGGGCTGGCGGTGACGGCCGAGTTGCTGGAGCGGATCGAGGCGCGCGAAGTGAAGGTGAGTGCATTCGGCCTGCGGGAAGGGCTGCTGCTCGACATGGCCGGCGCCGACAGCGCCCCGGCCGCGGTCGAGCCGCTCCGTCTCATTCGCGAATTCGCGGAACGCTGCCACTGCGACCGCCGGCACATCGAGCAGGTCCGGATTCTGGCGCTCAACATCTTCGACCTGCTCGCCGACAAGCTGGGCGCCGCGGATGAGGAGCGGGGCTTCCTGGAGGCGGCGGGGCTGCTGCATGACGTCGGCCAGCTGGTGAGCTATCGCAATCACCAGAAGCACAGCTACCAGCTCATCCTGCACGGCGAGCGGCTGCCCTTCTCCCCCCGTGAACGGCAGATCGTGGCCCTCGTGAGCCGCTATCACCGCCGGCGCGGGCCCCGGAAGAAGCGGCCGGAATTCGGTGTGCTGCCCAAGCAGGACCAGGCGATTGTGCGGCGGCTCGCCGGCATGCTGCGGATTGCTGAAGGCCTCGATCGAGGCCACACTGCCATCGTTGAGAAGGTCGCCGTCGAACTCTGCCCGACGCGCCTGACAATCAAGGCGGTGCCACGCTATGCCGGGGCGGACCTGTCGCTCGAGTGCTGGGGAGCGCAGGAGCAGGCCGACGTGCTGGCCAAGGTCATGGCTCGGGAGGTCGTGGTCGAACCGGCGGTCTGATCGTCCGGAGATCAGGCCAGCAGCTCGGCGAACCGCGGGGCTCCGGGCCCGACCGCATCCCCCCACCCCGCGGCACTCGAACTCCCGATCCGGTCGGCGCCGGCCTTCAGCATCCGCAGCGCATCCTCCGCGGTGCGGATTCCCCCGGAAGCCTTCACCCCAGCCCGGTCGCCGACAATTCGCCGCATCAGCGTCACCGCCTCCACCGTCGCGCCACCCGCGGGATGGAAGCCGGTGGACGTCTTCACGAAGGCGGCCCCCGCCTCCAGCGAAGCAATACACGCCCGTTCCACCTCGGCGTCGCTGAGCGCGGCGGTCTCCAGAATCACCTTCACAACTCTGCCCTGCGCCGCCTCCACCACCGCGACGATCTCGTCGCGGACGAGATCCCAGCGCCCCTCCCGAGCGCGGCCGAGCGACAGGACCATGTCGATCTCGTCGGCGCCCCCGAGGATTCCGAGGTGAGTCTCCCCGACCTTCGCGGCCAGTCCATTCGCACCCAGCGGGAAGCCCACGACCGCCGCGGTCCGTATCCCCACTCGCCTGACACGGGCCGCGGCCGAACCGACCCACTGCCCGTTCACACAAATGGTCCCAAGCTGGAGACGAATCGCTTCATCGCACAATCGGACGATATCGCCCTCGGTCGCCTCCGGCTTGAGCAGGGTATGGTCGATCAGCGCGCCGATTCCGCGCTCATTGGCATGAGGGACGAGCCAGAACGGGAGGGTGCTCATGACAGCCTCGCGGCCGCGGTATGCGCGGCGACCAGGCGTGCGTTCCGGAAGAGCGGCGTCAGGACCAGCCCGGCGGCGAACCCGCCCACGTGCGCCCAGAAGGCGACACCTCCACCTCCGCCCCTGCTGAGCGACCCGCTCAACAACTGGAGCAGAAACCAGTAGCCGAGCATCACATAGGCGGGGAGCACCACCATCCGGGCCCAGAAGCCGAGAAACACGAAGGTCCTCACGCCGGCCCGCGGGAAGAGCAGCACGTAGCTTCCCATCACCCCGCCGATCGCCCCCGACGCACCCACCATCGGAAGCACGGAGTCGGGACCCGCCAGCAGCTGCGCGGCGGCAGCGGCGAGCCCCGCGATGAGATAGAAGACGAGAAATCGCAATCGGCCCATGACATCCTCGACATTGTTTCCGAAGATGGCGAGGAACCACATGTTCCCGAGCACGTGCAGCCAGCTGCCGTGCACGAACATCGAAGTGAGTGGGGCGATCGGGCTCGGGCTCACCGAGGCACACACCGGATGGACGGTGACCTGCCCGATCGCTCCGGGATGCAGGCCGGCCAGGAAATGCGCCGGAACCAGTCCGAGGCCGCAGACGGCGCGGGTGAGAGTCGGCTCCCCACCCATCCCTTCCACCAGAACCCATACGGCGAGATTGACCGCGATCAGGGCGTAGGTGACGACCGGTGTTCGGAGGGTCGGGTTGTCATCACGAATGGGGAACATGCGGGAAAACTATCGTGGCCGTCCCCAACCTGCCCGCGCGGATCGTCGACCGGGCGACCCGCCAGGAACGGTCAGACCTCGGTTCGGCTGCCATCTTTCGAGACTTGGCGATTGCCCGCTCTGCCAATTTCTGCCAAAAAGGCCGAAAACCCCGGTATGTCAATTGCCCTTCCCCTTCGCGACACCGAGGCGTTGGCCGCTGATTCAGCCCGGCCTGCCCGGTCCATCACAGCAATAGGAAAGGACTCCCATGGGCTCCAAGATCATCGGAATCGACCTCGGCACGACCAACTCGGTCGTGGCAGTAATGGAGGGCGGCGATCCTGTCGTCATCCCGAACGCCGAGGGTGGCCGGACCACTCCGTCGGTCGTGGCATTCACGAAGGACGGGGAACGACTGGTGGGCCAGGTGGCCAAGCGCCAGGCCGTCACCAATCCCAAACAGACCATCTTCTCGATCAAGCGCTTCATGGGCCGCCGGATGCCTGAAGTGACCGAGGAGATTCGCCGGGTCCCCTACAAGATCGACTCGGGCACCAACGGCCTCGCGGCCGTCGAGATCGCCGGCAAGAAGTACACGCCGCCTGAGATCTCGGCGATGATCCTTCAGAAGATGAAGCAGACCGCCGAGGACTATCTCGGTTACACGGTCGAGAAGGCCGTCATCACAGTCCCGGCCTATTTCAACGACGCACAGCGTCAGGCCACGAAGGACGCGGGCAAGGTCGCCGGCCTCGAAGTGCTGCGCATCATCAACGAGCCGACGGCGGCCGCACTCGCCTACGGCCTCGACAAGAAGAAGGAAGAGAAGATTGCGGTCTTCGACCTCGGCGGTGGCACCTACGACATCTCGGTGCTCGAGCTGGCGGAGGGTGTCTTCGAGGTCAAGAGCACCAACGGCGACACTCACCTCGGCGGCGACGATTTCGACCAGCGCCTCATCGACTGGCTGGTCGCCGAGTTCAAGAAGGACCAGGGCATCGACCTCTCCAAGGACGCCATGGCCCTGCAGCGGCTGAAGGAAGCCGCCGAGAAGGCCAAGATGGAGCTGTCGAGCACCCAGCAGACCGATATCAACCTGCCGTTCATCACGGCGGACCAGTCGGGGCCGAAGCATCTGAACATCACGCTCACGCGGGCGAAGTTCGAGCAGCTGGTGGACGACCTCATTCAGCGGACCATTCCGCCGATGAAGCAGGCCCTGAAGGATGCCGGCCTCGAGCCCGGCAAGATCGACGAGGTGATTCTCGTCGGCGGCTCGACCCGCATCCCGAAGATCCAGCAGATCGTCAAGGACTACTTCGGCAAGGAGCCCAACCGCTCCGTGAACCCGGATGAGGTCGTGGCGATCGGCGCCGCGATCCAGGGTGGCGTGCTCGGCGGCGAAGTGAAGGACGTCCTGCTCCTCGACGTCACGCCGCTGTCGCTCGGGATCGAGACCCTGGGCGGAGTCACGACGGTGCTGATTCAGCGCAACACGACCATCCCGACCAAGAAGTCGGAGGTGTTCTCGACCGCGGAGGACAATCAGACGACGGTCGAAATCCACGTGCTGCAGGGCGAGCGCCAGATGGCCGTCGACAACCGGACCATCGGCAAGTTCCAGCTCACGGGCATTCCGCCGGCACCGCGCGGCATGCCGCAGGTCGAGGTGACCTTCGACATCGACGCGAACGGCATCCTCCATGTCTCCGCCAAGGACAAGGCGAGCGGCAAGGAGCAGAAGATCCGCATCGAGGCCTCCAGCGGCCTGTCAGACGCCGAGATCGAGAAGATGGTGAAGAGCGCCGAGTCGAACGCGGCCGAGGACAAGAAGCGGCGCGATCAGATCGAGGCCAGGAACCAGCTCGACGGCCTTGTGTACAAAGTCGAAAAGGACAGCAAGGAGTGGGTGGACCGCCTGTCGGCGGACGTGAAGGCACGGCTCGACAACGGTGTCGAAGGGGCCAAGGGCGCGCTCAAGAACGGCGACCCGGAGCTGATTCAGAAGGCGCTAGATGAGCTCAACGGTGCCTACTCTGCCGCCGGGGCGTCATTGTATCAGAGCGCTCAGGGCAGTTCGAGCGCTGGCCCCGAGACGGGTACGACCGATGCCGGAGCCGCGCCGAAGGAGGATGTCGTCGAGGCGGATTACGAGATCGTGGACGACCAGAAGAAGTCGTAAGACTTTCTCCGGCAGGAACTTAGCGGCAGGAGATCGGGGGACGGGGACCGGGGCCGGGCAGCCCCCCCTGTCCCCTGTTCTCCGTTCCCCGATGCGACGCAAACCACATCGGGCGCATCGCACGTAGGTTAGATTGCGATAGCTCTCATTGGAGAAACATGATGTCCGTACGATCGCTCAATTGGCTCAAGTTCGGCGGGCTGGTGACGCTGGCCTTCGCCCTAGGTCTCCTCTTCGCCGGTCTCCTCGATCTCCCCAGCCGCTCTTCGGCGCAGGAGCGGGCGCGAGTCGCCGTCCAGGCCGTGCAGGCACCGTCCATTCCACAGGCGAAGATGCTGAGCGACCTCAGCGACGCATTTGCCGCGGTCTCGGAGCATGTGCGCCCCAGCGTGGTGTTCATCAAGAGCCAGCGGACGGAGAAGGTCCGGAGGGTCCCCCCGGGCATGGAGCAGTTCTTCCACGGCCTGCCGAAGGGCCCGCAGGTAGAGCGCGGCAGCGGCTCGGGATTCATCGTGTCCGCGGATGGGTACATCCTGACAAACAACCATGTCGTCGAGAACGCGGAGAAGGTCACCGTCCGGCTCTTCGATCGTCGCGAATTCACCGCCAAGGTCATTGGGGCTGATCCGCTGACCGACGTGGCGGTCGTCAAGATCGATGCGCCGCGACTCACTCCGGCGGCGTTCGGCAATAGCGACAACACCCGGATCGGTGATTGGGTGCTGGCGATCGGCAATCCGCTCGGTGACCAGTTCACGTTCACCGTGACTTCAGGCATCATCAGCGGTAAAGGCCGCCGTCTCGACGGCTTGCAGCGGAGCCGGGCGGCGATCGGCGACTTCATCCAGACCGATGCGGCGATCAACCCCGGCAATTCCGGCGGCCCGCTCGTGAACGTGCGGGGTGAGGTGATCGGCATCAACAGCGCCATTGCGAGCGAGACCGGGTACTACTCGGGCTACGGCTTCGCGATTCCGATCAACCTTGTGCGGACGGTCATGAATCAGCTCGTGGCGACCGGCAAGGTGCAGCGGGCGGCTCTGGCGATCGAGGTCAAGGACGCCACGGAGAACGATGCGGCCTACGTCGGCCTCAAGGACATCCGGGGCGTCGTGGTCGGCGGCTTCCCGGATGGGATTGATTCGCCCGCCAAGCGCGCCGGCATCGAACCGGGCGACGTGATCGTCTCGATCGACGGCCAGCCGGTGAGTTACGTGGCCCAGCTGCAGCAGCTGGTGGGCTTCAAGCACCCCGGCGAGGCGGTGAAGGTGGAAGTCGCCCGCAAAGGCGGGGTGCGGAAGACCTTCACCGTGCGTCTGATGGAGCAGGGTGGCGATGAGCGCGAGGCGGGCGCCGACGAGCAGGAGGCGCCGAAGCCGAACACCGACGAGGCGGTCAGTGTCGAGGAGCTGGGCGTGTCGGTGCAGGCACTGTCCGCGCAGTCGACGCAGGAGTTCGACCTGCCCAGAGACACCCGCGGCGTGCTGGTCACCGAGGTGGATCCGAACGGCCCGGCCTACGGCAGCATCTTCGCGCTGAGCGAGGGCGGCCCCGACATCATTCAGTCGGTCGAGGGAACTCCGGTCCGAAGCGAGGCCGATCTGCGTGCCGCGCTCAAGTCCGCTGGCAAGGGCGCCATCGTGACGCTCAAGATCTTCAATCCCCAGGCACCGTCCCGCATCGTACGGATCAGGCTGCAGTAGCGGGCGGCGTGGTCACGGCCAGACGAGGGCCTCGGCGATCATCGCCGGGGCCCTCGTCTTTCCTGCCCGAGCCGGAACTATATTCTGTAGCGATCGGCGGCCATGGCGGAATTGGTATACGCGCCAGACTTAGGATCTGGTCCCGCGAGGGGTGTCGGTTCGAGTCCGACTGGCCGCATCTGCATCATCGCCCCGATCGGGGCTTCCAGCCTCCGCCTGATGCCAGCCACGCCACGATCCGAGGCCGCTAGTCCACGCCCCATTTCCAGGGGAGGTAGATGGTGAGCTCGACCGGCTGTCGTTCGAGCAGGTGGACGCCGCAGTAGAACGTCTCGCCGAACGGGCTCCCGGGCGCCGGGGTGATGCGCAGGTCGTACTTCGCCTGCGGCAATCCCGCGATCCGGAAGCGGCCACCTCCGCGGGTCACGGCCCGCGCGACGACCTCACCGGTCCGGCCACACCCCGGGACGGGGGGAGGCGGTGGCGGGTTTGTGTCAGGCGGCATGGTGTCCACCGGGATCGTGTCGCGCATGCCGGAATCGAGCACGAACGGCCGCAGGGCCAGGCCACCATACAGCATGGAGTCGACGGGCACCGTATCCACCGGAACGGTGTCGACAGGGATTGAATCCACGCGATAGACAACGACCTCCGCCCCGCGGACCGGAACCAGTATGCTGTCCGGAGCTGGGGTCAAGCCAACGACCCGGCCACTGATCAGGGTCTGGTTGGCGCCCCGCAGGGCCGCGGCCGCGGCACTGCCCGGCCCCGACGCGTCCGACGCACAGCCCGCCATGAGCAGCACAGCTAGGGCACTGCCGTTACGAAACCGCATACCGCTACCTCCCTTTCAGAAACAGGTCCGCGATCCTCGCGCGCCACGCGCGCGGTGATGTGCCGTCGCGCACGGCCGAGCCGTCTCCGGTGTGGAGCGACGCTCGCAACGAATCCGTGCGACATCCGTAGTGACCCGGCGAACC